>NZ_JBIUCF010000083.1:0-40680 GCF_044593615.1 Nonomuraea sp. NPDC051941 | reverse complement strand
CCGGCCGCCAGGAGCGCCCCCGCCCAGGCGGGGGCCACGCCGGCGCTGTCGGTGCCGCCGAAGAAGCACAGCACGCGCGGCACCGGCCCCGCCGGGGGGGGGGGCCCCCCCCCCCCCCCCCCCCCCCCCCCGCCCCGCGCCCCCCCCCCCCCCCCCCCCCCGCCCCCCCCCCCCCCCCCCCCCCCCCCCCCCCACGGTGAATGTATGCGTACCGGTGTGCGTGTCGCCTCTCGGCGAAAGGCACAACGCGGCTCCAGCCGAACGGTAGTCCGCGAAGGCAATAGGTGAGGCCCGGGGACACTGGGCACACCGGCCACGACAGGTGTAACCATCCAGCGGCGCTGGATGTTCCCTGCCTTACGAGGGGATGCGCTACTACTCAGGCAACGGTGCCCTGATCCTGCTGTTCGGCGTCTTCCGCGGCTACCGGGTGTCGGTGAGGCGCAAGACGCCGAGCATGTCGGAGTAGCGCGGATCGCTGCCCGAAGGGTAGAAGGACGCCTCGGCGCCCACCCAGCCGTGGAAGCCGCCGTCGTCGTCGAGGATCTGCAGCAGCGGCTTGACGTGGGAGTTGCCGGTGTAGCAGAACTCGCCGCGCTCCCTGGCCAGGCACGTACACCAGTGCCAGAGCGTGTCGCGCCGGTCGTCGCTGGAGACCTTGACCAGGTAGTACTGGATCGAGCTGTCATTGGTGGCCGTGCCGCCGCCGTAGTTGGGGCAGCCGCCGCTCGCCTGGCACGCGCTCGCCGACGACGGCTGGGCGTAGGTCAGGCACCAGGTCGTCGTCGCGCACGTGCGATAGGCCGTGTTGGTGAACACCTGCCCGGTCGAGGTGGTCACGTTCTCCTTCGTCCAGGACGCGAGATCCTGCTTGAGCGTCCCGGGGAAGGCTTGCACTGTGCTCATCGCCCGGCGCGTGGACAGCGCCGCGTTGCTGCCGTAGCCGTAGGCGTGGGTGGCGAAGGTGTTGTACTTGTTTTCCAGCCGGACGAGCGTGCCGTCGCTGTTGGGCCGCAGGTACCACTGTTCGGACCAGTCCTGGGCGAAGTTCCACGTGATGTTCAGGACATCGCCGGCGACGCCGAAGGTCCCGGTGCGCGACTCGGGCGGGGAGCTCATGAACCCGCCCGCCGTCAGCACCTCGCAGTGGCGGGCGCGGGTGTGGCCGACCGCGCCGCTGACGGTCGAGCAACTGTCGAGGTCGGGTGTGGTGCCGGTACCCTCGCGGGCGGCGGGCGCGGTCTGCCGCCACAGGTATGTGCGCGCCGTGACAGTGCCGTCGGTCGCGAACCGGTACGTGCCCAGACGCACCCAGTTGTCCCGGACGTCGGCGCGCAGCCGGCCCAGGGTGACGACGTAGTTGGCCTTGCCACCGGGGAGGTCAGTGGCGTAGGCAGGGGCCGGGAGCAGCGGTAACAGCAGCAGGACGACGGCAAGGAATCGCATTATGGGCTCCAGATTTCGGCCAAGTCCGAAATGATCTCTTGGGGCAGAGAATAGCCTCGTATCGACTTCCGGTCATGACCCTTATTTGCGCACTCTGCTCCCGCCGGTAATGTCATCGACGCCTGCGGTTGCCGACTGTGGGGGAGGCACGCTGAGGTGATGCCGATCATCATGCCTTTCGATCCCGTCGATGCATTCGAACCCGACCTTCGCCGTCTACACGGACATGGCCGTGGTCCAAGTCCGTGTACACCCCGCCTCGCGCAGGCAAGGGGTCGGCACCCGGCTGCTCCGGGAGGCGGTGCGCGACCTGCGCGCGGAACGGTTCAAGGAAGTCGAAAGCTTGGTGCCGCGCCGTCCGACCATCCGTACGGACGCCGAGGAAGCGGTGCCGCGCCTGGCCCGGAAACCCCTCGTGGGGTTATCCGCGCATCGGCGACGAGCCGGCGGCCGAGCTTGTCACACCTGTACGGCATGCTGTCCTTGATCATCAACTGCCGCTTGGACGATGGAAGGGCACCATGGCGCGACTGCTCCGCAGCATCGAGGACGAGTTATACGTGGAGTACGGAGAACTCGGTCTCGCGGACATCGATCTTCCCGCGATCAGCAGCCCAGACCCGGAGGATTACCACTACATCGCCGCCGTCCGCATGGAGGCATGGGACGCCGAGCCACCAGGCGTCGATGACTCATGGACGCAAGTCGATCAGCCGACATTCGTGGCTGACAGCGGAGTGATCCACCTGGTTTCCATGATGGACGGGCGAGGCCACGACTTCCTCATCGGCCCGCCGTACTTCCAGTACGGCCTGACCGCGCACGTGCGAACGGTCGACGAGCGGGGTGAGGACGCCCCCGACCTGCGATGGCTGTTGCGGTTCTGGCCCATCCGCGATGTTTTCGACCCTCTCATTCATATGCGGGCGATGGAGCGCTTCATCCGGATGCCCAAGGGGTACGTGCCGTTGCCACTCCCGCCCGAGATGCTGCCTCCGCCGCTGGAGCCCCGCCAAGCACTCGTCCCCGTTTCCACGGCGCAGGAGTGGGCCGCCATGCAGCCCGGGGAGTTCGGTGACCGGCTTCGGCGGTTGGAGGAACGGCTCGCCGAGACGGGCGTCACGGTCCACGACTGGCTTCGGGAGCAGGGCGCCGACATCTCCGACGACACGCCCATCACCGAGGACGTCTTCGACGGCCTCAAGGACCGGCCGGGACGCTTCCGCGATCCCTACGTCGATCGCTACTTCGACCGGACTGGGCAGATGTTCGGGCTGCCGCACGGCTTCGACGGCTGGGAACCGCACGTCCAGGAGGAGCGCCTGCGCGAGCTCGCCGACGACGAACGCATCGCCAAGGACCTGAACCCCCGACGCGCCCGCGAGTTCTCCATGCCCTACCACCAGCGGGGAGTCGAGAGCCTCCAACCCGGGAGCACCCGGCGCCTCTGGCGATGGGAAGACGAGATCATCGACGGCCTGCCGTTCGACGAGAGTCTCGTGGTCGGCCGGCAGGTTCATGCTCGCGACCCCTACACCCGGCAGATCTACGCGTCGGGCATCGTCACGATCCTCCGCCCCGAACGGTACAACGGCCGGGCGAACTGGTACGTCGTGCGAGACGCGGAGCCGCACGAGGCCGCACGCGTCCTGTGCTCTGAGGCGACGTGGCTCGATCCAGACGGTCAACAGTGATCAAGGCCCCATGGAAGAGGGAGCCGGCTCCTCGGGGAGTCGGCTCCGTTTCGGGCCGGACGAATGCCAGGACATACCCGACCGGTGCGGCAGGCATTCCCTTGCCGTCACCGGTCACCACCGCGATCCTGCCCTGCCGAGGCGCGATCCGCAGCGTTGACCGGTGACGGCGATCAACGCTTTCGTCTAAAGGTCGTTCCTGGTGAGCCAGGTCAGGCAGGCGTCGGCGACCTCACGCCAGCCGTGGTCGATGGTCAGGGAGTGGCCGCGGTCGGGGAACTCCTGAAAGTCGGTGATCGCGGTGGAGCCCCGGTACTGCTTGAGGGTCGCCTTGGTGACGGTCTCGGGGACAGTGTGGTCCTTGCCGCCGGCGATCAGGAGCAGCGGCCCCCGGGCGTTGTTGCCGGTGTCGACCTTGGCGGGCGAGTGGGGGGAGAAGTTGGCGGCGGCGGCCTCGAACAGCGGCTTGCCCGGCGCGGGGATGGTCCAGCGTTCGTACAGTTCGGCGGCCTCCTCGGCCGGGATGGCGTTGCCGAACGCGTAGGTGAACTGGTCGAGGGTGAGGGAGACGGCCCGGTGCTTGTTGGCCGGGTTCTTGAACACCGGCAGGGTCGAGCGCAGCGCCGACAGCGGCAGGGGCAGCACCCCCTTGATCTGTGCGGCGTCGATCGCGATCGCGGCTCTGGCCAGGTCCTGCCCGAGCAGCTTCTCGGCGATCATGCCGCCGAAGGAATGGCCGATCAGGATCGGCTTGACGTCCAGAGCGTTGATGATCTCCGTGTAGTGGGCGACGACGTACCAGGACGGCAGGGTCTTCCAGCTCGCGGCGGGAGAGCTCTCCTCGAACGCCACGGCCGCGATGGGGCGCTGCGCGGCGGCCGCCACCGAGGTGAGGCGCCGAGGCAGGTCGGCGGCGAACACCGCGGGAAACTGGTCGTCCTTGAGATACAGCTCCACGGCCTCCTCCCCGTCGCCCGTGCGGAAGACGGCCGGCCGCAGCGCCGGGCCCAGCAGGCTGTCAGGGAAGCGGCCCGTGACGTCCAGCACGCTCTCCCCGGCCTCCAGGGCGCCCAGCTCGACGCGTCCGTGAAGGCGCCGTGGGCGTACCGGCATCGCCCCGCCGCTCTTGCGGACGCCGTCCACGAAATCGCCGAGACGCCGCTGTTCGGACTCCCGCCCGAAAAGTGCTATTCCTGGATGATTTGCTGGCATATGAAGCCATGGTCGCGTGCGCTCGGGGTCCCGTCCAGCGAACGTGGCCTCCGGGTAGGACCGGACCGGTGAAGTCGTCGACGGAGCGCGGCAGCTCGCACAGCCCGGTCGGGCGGGCCCAGTGATCGCGCAGGCGGCCCTCGCGCCAGCTCGACGAGCCATCCCTGACCGGCACGCTCGACCGCCGGCGAAGAGCCGGCAGCCGTGGCCCCGTCGTCAGGTCCGCCAGAGCGCCCGGTACTCGCGTGGCGACATGCCCCTCAGCTCCCGGAAACGGCGGTTGAAGTTGGACAGATTGGAGAAGCCGCAGTCGGCGGAGATGCCGGAGACGGTGCGGTCGGTCTCCCTCAGCAACCGGCAGGCGGCGTTGACCCGCAGCATGGTGAGGTAGCCGGTGATCGTGGCACCGGTGGTGCGGCGGAAGAACCGGCTGGCCGAGGCCGGGGCCAGGTGGGCGGCGCGGGCGACGGCTTCGAGCGTGACCGGCCCGGCGTACTCCTCGTTGAGCAGCCGGACGATCGCGTCGATGCGGTCGCGAGTGGCCCCGTTGAGGGAGGGGACGTACCGGTCGCCGGCCAGCGGGCGCGTGTCGGCGCGACGCGACAGCCGGACGAGCGCGTCGATCAGCGCAAGGGTCCGCTCGGGTGGCGGCATCGCGTCGAGGTCGCCGAGGTCCACGGCGTACGGGGGAAAGCTCAGCCCCCGAGCCGAGCGTTCGAGCAGCGCGGCCACGTCGGCGAACTCGGGGCGGTCGAAGAAGTCCCGTCCCAGGAAGTCCCGGCGGAACTGGGCGACGATCGCCTCGTGCCTGCCGTGACCGGGCACCGACTGGTACGTGTGCGGCAGCTGGGGGCCGATCAGGGTCAGGTCGCCGGGACCGTACTCCTCGACGCAGTCGCCCACGAACCGGGTGCCGGTGCCTTGGGTGATCAGGGTCAGTTCGTATTCGCGGTGGAAGTGCCAGGCGAAGCGGAAGTGCGTGGCCTGGCGGACGTACAGCGTCCAAGAGAGCTGGGAGGTGGCCTCGATGTGCTCGTAGAACGCGCGCATGGTGCTCCGTCGTCATGAAAGTATCGGAATCGGTCATCCGTCGCGTGGCTCGAACACCAGGGTGCGGCAGGCTGGTCGCATGACGATCACACCCCACGATCTCGAGTCCCGGTACGACCTCGACGCCGCCGCGCTGCGGCATTTCGACGACAACGGCTTCGTGAAACTGCCCGGCGTGCTGGACGCCGGGACGATCGCGGCGTACGAACCCGAGATCACCGCGAAGGTCATCGACCTGAACACCCAGCACCTCCCCCTCGCCGAACGCGACACGTACGGCAAGGCGTTCCTCCAGGTCACCAACCTGTGGCGGCACAGCGACCTCGTCCGCGAGTTCGTCTTCTCCCGGCGCCTGGCCCGCATCGCGGCCGAGCTGCTCGGCGTGGACGGCGTCCGGCTCTATCACGACCAGGCGCTGTACAAGGAGCCGGGCGGCGGGCTCACCCCGTGGCACGCCGACCAGTACTACTGGCCGCTGGCCGGCGACCGGACCGTGACGGTCTGGATCCCCCTGCAGGAGACGCCGGCCGAGATGGGGCCGCTGGCCTTCGCCGCCGGCAGCCACCGCTTCGAGTACGGCCGTGACCTGCCCATCAGTGACGAGTCCGAGCGGGAGCTGCAGCGGGCGCTGGCCGAGCGGGACTTCCCGTCGGTCGAGACGCCGTACCGGCTCGGCGAGGTGAGCTACCACCTCGGGTGGACGTTCCACCACGCCGCGCCGAACCGCTCGGACCTCCCGCGCCGGGTCATGACCGTGATCTACATGGACGCCGACATCACGGTCTCCCGGCCGGTCAACGACAACCAGCGGCACGACCTGCGTGCGTGGCTGCCCGGAGCCGAGGTGGGAGCCGTCCCGGACACCCCGCTCAATCCCGTTCTGCACCGGAGAGGGTGACCGGCTCCCCGGGGATGGGACACGGAAACCTTTCTGTCACTGCTTGACGGCGCCGGCGAGTCCGTTCACGAAGAACCGCTGCAGCACCAGGAAGATCGCGATGATGGGGGCGAGCGTGATGACGGAGCCGGCGCACAGCAGCGTCCAGTCGGTGGAGTTCTCGCCGATGAAGGCGTACATCCCGACGCCCAGGGTGCGCAGCTCGGGACGGGCGAGGGTGAACACGAGCGGGATGAAGAAGCTGTTCCACGCCGAGATGGCGGTGAACAGGCCGACCGTGGCCAGCATCGGACCCGACAACGGGAGCATGATCCGCCAGAAGACCTGGTGGAAGCTGGCCCCGTCCACCCGGGCGGCGTCCTCCAGCGAGTGGTCGATGGCCCGGAAGTAGCCCATGAACAGGAAGGTGCCGAAGACGATCCCGCCCGCGGACTGCACGATGATGATCGACCAGAGGCTGTTGAGCAGGCCGAGCGCGTCCATGATGTCGAAGATCGGGATGATGGTGTAGCCGTGGGGCAGGAATACCGTCCCCGCGACCACGACCAGGACGAGCCCCTTGCCGGGGAACTCGGTGCGGGCCAGCGTGTAGCCGGCCATGGCGGTGACGAGCAGGGTGATGACCACCGTGGCGACGGTGATGGTGAGGGTGTTGAGGAAGTACTGGCCGAAGGACGCCCCCTGCCAGGCCTGCCCGTAGTTGGCCCACAGCGGCGTGCCGGGCAGCGGGTTCAGGCCGCGGCCGAAGAACTCGTCGGTGCTCTTCAGCGAGCTGCCCAGCGTCCACAGGAACGGGTACAGCCAGGCGATCCCGCCGAGGAGCAGGAACGCGTGCGTCAGCCACGGCGCGCGCCGGGTCATGCGCGACCTCCCCTGCGCTTGACCAGCACCCGCAGGAAGAGGGCCTGGGCCACGGCGAAGACGATGAGCAGCATCCCGTAGAAGAACGACGCCGCCGAGGCCAGGCCGACGTCCCGCTCGACGCCGGTGCCGCCGAACCCGCCGAACGCCAGGTGGTAGACGTAGGTGTTCACGACCTCGGTGGCGAAGTACGGCCCGCCGTTGGTGAGCACCTGCACGAGGTCGAAGACCTGGAACGAGCCGATGACCGACAGCAGGACGATGACGACCCCCACCGACCTGAGCATGGGGACGGTGATGTAGCGGAAGCTCGCGAGGGCGCCCGCGCCGTCGAGCCGCGCCGCCTCGTACAGCTCGTCGGGGATCGTCTGCAGACCGGCCAGGAAATAGACGAGGTTGTAGCCCAGCGTGTGCCAGATCCCGACCCCGATGATGATGATCATCGCGAAACTCGGGTCGCCGAGCCAGTCCACGTATTCGTCCGTGAGGCCGATCGACATCAGCACGTCGTTGACCACGTCGCCGAAATTGGAGAAGAGCAGCTGGACGACCACGCCGACGACCGCGGCCGACGTCACCACCGGAAGGAAGAAGAGCGTCCGGTACAGAGTCCTCCCGCGCAGCCGGCGGTTGTTCAGCACGAGGGCGAGCGCGAGCGCGAGAACGAGCTGGACGGGCACCACGAGCAGCACGTAGAAGAACGTGTTGCGCAGGGCTCCCCAGAAGATGGAGTCCGTCATCACCCGGGCGAAGTTGGCGAGCCCGACGAAGTCGCCGGGCTCGCCGATCCCGTCCCACCGGTAGAAGGTGTAGCCGAGCGACGCGATGATCGGGTAGATCACGAACGCCAGCAGCAGCACCAGCATCGGCAGGACGTACAGGTAGGACCAGCGCGCCGCGGCGATCCGCCGTCGCAGGCGGGACGCCCTGCCCGCGATCAGCGCGCGGGGCCGGCCGACCAGTTGGATGTCCGTCATCAGCTCATCCGCGCTTGGTGGTGTACGGCTTGGCGATGTCCCAGTCGGCGAACACGTAGTCGTCCATGCTGACCTTGAGCCCCTGCCCGCGGGCCTTCGACACGGCCTCGCTCAGGGCACTGTTGAGGCGGTCCTCGAGTTCCTTGAGCGCCTTGGGCGTGTCCTTGAGCTGGCCGGTGTAGATGCCGGCCGCGACGTCCGGGAGGTCCGGCTGGACCGGCGCCACCTCCACCTTGGCGATCTCCGGGTTGCGGATGGCGGGCACCGGGCCGACGAGGGCCGTGTTCGCCATGGCCACGTACTGCTTGAACGTCGGTGAGGTCACCCCCGCCGGGTCGTTGTTCTCGGGGTAGACCGACAGGCCGTAGCCGCCCTGCACCCAGCGCTTGCCGGCGGCGGGGCTGTAGAACCAGTCGAGCCAGGCCCACGCCTGGTCGGGGTTCCTGGCCTTGGCCGAGATGCCCATCAGGTAGCTGCCCGGGGCCCCGTAGAAGAAGCCCTGCGGGGTGCCGGTCGGCGACGGGAGCGTCATGAGGCTGTAGTCCTTGAAACCGGCCTCCTCCCAGGGCGCCTGGTTCCACACGCCGCCGACGATCATGCCGAACCGGCCCTTCGAGAAGAACGCCCTGGCCTGCTCGTCCGAGATGCTCATCGAGTTCGGGTAGATGAAGCCGCGGCTCTTCCAGTCGAGGAGGAGAGCGAGGAAGTCGGCGTAGTTGCGGTCGGTCCCGTACGTCCATTTCCCGGTGCGGTAGTCGACCGACTGGCTGCCCCCGGGCGACCCGGCGCCGCGGCAGAACAGCTCGATCAGCCACGGCAGGGCCCCCTTCTGCGCGTTGCCGAAGCCGAGCCCGAAGACCTTGCCGCCGCTCTTGCTCGTGATCGCCTCGGCGGCACGGGTGATGTCGTCCCACGTCTTCGGGATGAGCACCGACCCGTCGGGGTTGGTCAGGCCGGCCTCCTTGAAGACCCCGTTGTGGATGTAGAGCTGCAGCGCCGGCGCCAGGCCGCTGAAGGGCGCGGAGTAGACCTTGCCGCCGAAGATGTTGACGCCCTCGACGAAACTGTTGGCGGGGAACCTCGACCGCCACTCGGGGGTGGCCCACTTGTCCAGGGGCATCAGCCAGCCCTCGCCGACGTGCGTCTCCAGTTTCGGCTTGGTGGGCAGCAGGAGGACGTCGGGGGCGGTGCCGCTGCGGAAGGCCAGCGCCACGAGGTCGAGGTACTTGTCGGTGACCTGGGTGGTCTTCTTGATCGTGGTCTTGCCGTTGGCCTGCTGGAAGAGCTTGATCTCGTTGTCCACCCACGGCGCCTGGCTGACGTACCAGTCCCAGTACGCCAGCGTGGTGCCCTGCGCCGGGGCGGCGTTCTGCCGGGAGTCGCCGCAGCCGGCGAGGAACGCGGCGCCGCCGGTGGCGACGGCGGCCCCCAGGAGTTGCCGGCGGCTGAGCTGAATGGCTGACATGGACTTTCCTTTCGATGAGCCGACTCGATGTGCTGACGTCAGCCGACGACCACCGTGATGGCCTTGCCGGCGATGGTCGGCATCGAGACGGCGACCTCCTTGGTGACGCCGCCGGCCGTGACCTTGACGGTGTAGTCGCCGAGGAAGCCCCGCACCGTGGTCGATCCGGTCGCCCCGGTCGTGGCCGTCGCCCTGGTCCACCACTTGCCGTAGATGAGGTCGCGCCAGGCCACGGCGTTCGGCTTGGGCGTGTAGTCGGTCCGGAACAGGGCCCGCTTGGGATCCCAGGTGTCGCCCTCCCAGAACCCGAACGTGCTGACCCCGGTGACCTGCGGCATGCTGAACATCACGGTGAGGAAGTCACGCGTGTAGTCGGCCTGGAGCTGCTCGTCGGTGGTGCCCACGTCGAACTCGGTGATCGCGACGGGCAGGCCGATCCCGCCGAACTTGTTGATCAGCGTGATCAGGTCCTGCGGCGAGGTGAGCTGCTCACCGGTGAAGTGCCCCTGGATGCCGATCCCGCCGATGGGTGCCCCGCCGTCCTTCAGCGAGCGGGCCAGGGCGGCGAACTGGTCCTGGTGGCGGACCTCCCAGCCGTTGTCCTCGATGATGTCGTAGTCGTTGAGGTAGAGCCTGGGGCCCGCGTCGGCCTGCCGGGTCAGCCGGAACCAGCGGTCGATCTCGCCGTCGCCGAGCACGTTCTGCACGTCATGGTTGGCGTACGGCTCGTTGACCACGTCCCACTCGTCGATCTTGCCGGCGAGCGTGCTCGCCTCGTCGGTGATGTGGGTGTCGATCCTGTTCCGCAGCGCGGCCGGGTCGTTGCGCAGGCCGCAGACATCGGCAGGCATGTTGCCGCACGAGGGCCAGATCAGGGTGTGCCCGCGGACGAACAGGCCGTTGTCGCGTCCCCACTGGAGCGCGGGCAGCGTGTACGTGTTCCGCTCGGTCACGTTCTCCCAGTGGTTCCACTTGAGGTTGTTGCCGAGCGTGAACTGGTTGAAGTTGGCCAGCAGCGTGTCGCGGTACTTCTGCCCCGCGGTGTTCTGGGTCATCAGGCGTATGCCGTCCGCGGCCGAGCCGAACTTGAAGGCGTGCCTGGTCATCTCCGCCTGAACGGTGGCGCCTGGGACGAGGTGGCCCTGGGAGTCGACGACCTTGACGTAGATGTTGCCCTTGCGGTCGCGTTCGATCCGGTCGGCGGCGGCGGCCCGCCAGGACGCGGCCGCGTCACGACCGGCGTAGGTGGCCTGCGGCCACCCGGCCGGGGTCCCCGGTCCGTACCGCAGCACCGACACTCCCGCGATCTGCAGCACCTGCGGCCCGTACCCGAGCCAGAAGTTGACGCGGACCTGCCCGGCCGCGTAGTCGGCGGCCATCCGGAACGGCAGCTGGAAGCGCTGCCACCCGGCCCCGAACTTCATCGCCGCCTGGGTGGACTTGCTGTAGCTCCCGCCGTTCTGCTCGAACACGAAGTGGGCCAGGCCGGATCCGGACGGGGTCGGCGTGACCGACCGCGCCCAGAAGGTGGCCAGCATCGCCTCGCCCTTGACCGTGGGCTGCGCGGACGGGACGCCCACGCCGAAGGAGTACTCGCCGTCCAGGCCGGACGAGCTCGGCTGCCCGGTCACCGTGACCTGCAGCGCCTGGTCGAAGTCCGGCTGCCCTTGAACGGTGACTATCTTCGTCTGGGGTGCGGGATTACCCGTGAACTGGGTGAACGATTCGAGGACGTCGGCCGGCATGACCTCGGTCGGTGCGGCGGCGGTCGCGGGCGCCGCCGGTCCCATCAGCGCCGCGAGCAGCGCTCCGGGGATCACGTACGCCAGCGCCTTGGTGAAGCGACCCATGAGGGGGCCTTTCTTTCGACGGGCAGGGGGGATCATGACCGGTGCCGCCAGGGCGCCGGTCTTCGCTTCGTCGATGTGAAAGTTGAGGTGAAAGTCGAGATGAGAGTCGAGGTGAGATGCGTGTCAGACGGGAGCGGGGCCCGTGCTGTCCCGGACGACGAGAGTGGTCGGCAGCTGGATGCGGGTAGGCGGTGGCGGGTCTTCCCCGGACCCAGGGGAGACGATGGCGAGCAGCATCCGGGCCGCCTGCTGGCCCATCGCCTCGAACGGCTGGCCGACCGTGGTGAGGGCGGGCTTGACGTGCGCCGACGACGGTATGTCGTCGAATCCGACCACTGACAGGTCCTCGGGCACCCGCAGACCACGGTCGGTGGCGGCCTCCATGGCGGCGTAGGCGGTGACGTCGTTGTGCGCGAACACCGCCGTCGGCCGGTCGGCGCGATCCAGCAGCTCGCGCACCAGCTCGCGGGCCCGCGGCGGCTCGAACGCGCTCTGCGCGGTGAGCGAGGCGTCGATCGGGACTCCGGCCTCGGTCAGCGCGTCCTCGTAGCCGCGCTGCCGGTCCTGGCAGCACGGGTACGTCATCGGCCCGGCCAGCGACGCGATCCGCCGGTGACCGAGGTCCAGCAGGTGGCGGACCGCGCCGCGGGCGCCCTCGTAGTTGTCGGCCTCGACCGACGGCAGGTCGAAGTGGGAGCCGAGGGTGTTGATGAGGACCACGGGCACGCCCTGCCCGTGCAGGTCGAGCAGGGGCTTCATGGGCTGGTCCTGGTTGATCACCAGGACCCCGGCCGACAACCCCGAGGCGAGCATTCGGTCGATGACCGGCCCGTAGTCGCGGTCGTTGGTGCTCGTGTAGAGGATGATCTCGTACGGCGTGCGCTCGATGACGGAGGCGACCCCGAAGTTCAGCGGGGCCACCATCCGCCACGTCAGCCCGGGCACGATCATGCCGATGAACGGCGGCCGCCCCTTCGCCAGCGCGCTCGCGGTGGCGCTGGGCACGTAGTTGTGGCGGGTGATGACCGCCAGCACGCGCCGCCGGGTGGCCGGGTCGACCCGCGGGCTGTTGTTGATCACCAGCGACACCGTGGATTTCGATACGCCGGCCAGCCGTGCTATATCGCGGATCGTGATTTTCTCCATGCCCGTTCCCCAGCTGCGTCCGGCCTTTTGTCAAACCGGTCCAACACCATTTCCTGGGACGGTAGCGCTGGACCGGTTCGATAGCAATACTTCGACGAAAAACAGGAGTAACTCGCCCGTAACTCTTGCGACGAATACGGGCCGATGGCGTGCCGGCTCGGCGGTCGTGCCGCCCGGCATGAGCAGCCCGGCCACCTGGGCGCTGACCCGTAGCCCGGCGTCGCCGTTACTCGATCACCTCGCCGGTCTTGCGCGGACGGCCGTCGACGGTGACGACGCCTGAGGCGGTCGAGACGTCGATCATGCGCCCCCGGTGGACCAGCCCGGTCAGCTCTAAGTCCCCGTCGGGGAGCGCTGCCGGGGTGACGACCAGGCTGCCGTCGAGCCGGAAGCGCACGCCCGCCGCGCCGGTCAGGATCGCCTCCGCACCGGCCAGCCCGGCGACGATGTTGACCCGGCGGCCTGCGGGCGGTGCCGCCGGGCGGTCGCAGTAGTGCTCCTGGGGGTAGTACGGGAAGTGCTGCCCCATCCAGAGCAGCCGTCGCATGACACTCCAGGCGAGGGACGGCTCGCCGTGCTCCCAGAGCGTCAGGGCGAGCTGCGGGCCCTCCCCGGTGTACGCCCCGCCGCCCGACCAGTCGGTGTCACCGAGCTCGTAGTGCAGCCGGTCGTCCGCGGCCACGGCGCTGACGCCGTACGGTGCGAGGAACGAGCCGTCACGCAGCCGCCTCAGCATGGCCGAGGCCATCTCCGGCGTGCAGGCGCCGTTCCGCATCGCGTCGAACGCCTGGACGTGCTGGACGAGCTCGGTGTGCCCGTCGGGGTAACGGCAGCGGAACCAGCCCTCGCGCTCGTCCCACAGCTCGCGGGCGATCGCGTGCCTGATGTCACGGGCGCGGGAGCGCAACTCGCCGACGGGCAGCCGCGCGCCGGACACCTCGGCCAGCTCGGCGAGCCGGTCGAGACACCAGGCGCGTTCGGCGTTGGGGCTGGCGACCACGTGCTCCCAGCCGGTGCCGCGCATCTCCAGCAGGTTGTGCTGGGTGCCGTAGTCGCGTAGCGCCCCGGCCGGGGTGAAGCGGGCGTCCAGCCCTTCGACCAGCTCGTGGAGCTGGGTGACCAGGGCGGGGGAGATGCCCTGGTGGGCGGCGACGGCGGTGGCGAGGGTGACCAGGGACCAGCCGCTGTAGGCGTACGGGACGCCCTGGCCCGTGCCGTCGGGAGCGATCGCGTAGTGGCTGGTGAGGTCCACCTTCATGAGGGATTCCAGAACAGTGGTGGTGGCGTCGCCGAGCATGAGGGAGAGCAGGTGGGGGGCGTACCCGCCGGTGTCCCACGCGTAGGAGCACAGCGCCCCGCCGTCCAGCCCGGAGGTGGCCACGAAGGGCGAGGTGATGAAGCCGGGGTTGTCCCAGAGACAGGCCAGCCCGCTGGACAGTGAGCCGCGCCAGTACGCCTCCAGCCCCGGGATGTCGCTGGACAGCCGCGGCACCCGCGCCAGCGCCGCGGCCAGCCGGCGCTCCGACTGGCCGCGGGATTCGGCGGCCAGCTCCCGCAGCCGCCCGGGCGGCGTCCCCGCGCCGGCGCGAACGGCCAGCGCGAACACCGCGCTCCCGCCCGCCGGGACGTCTTGGTGGAGTCCCTCGTGGGAGAGCTCGACGGTGACGTCCCCGGCCTGCCAGGTCCACGGTCCCGTGCGCGTGGCCTCCGGACCGGGCTCGGGCGGGACCCAGCCCCATTCGCCGAGCGAGACACGGCGGGGGCCACCGGGATCGGCGCGCGGGTGCAGGGTCACGGCGACGTCTCGCTCAGACCGGTTGGTGATCTCCACCTCCAGGACGAACCCGGCCTGGCCGTACAGCGGGGTGAGGGTGCTCCGCACCCCGAACGACACGAGTTCGCCGTGGTGGCGGCGGTGGTATGTGCCCTGCCTCTCGATCCGGCCAGGCCACCAGGTGCCGCCCGCGTGGAGCAGGCCCACTCCGGCCACGCCGGGCGCCGCGCCGTCGGCGATCCGGTGCCCGTCCACGTCCAGCTCGACGGCCAGCGCGGCGCCGGGGGCCGCGTACGGTGGCGCGAACCACCCGCCGACCCCGCACACCGAGCCCGGTGGGGCGTGGACGGTGGTCCAGCCGCTGGTGACCCAGGTGTGGCCGGGCGCCACGCTCTGGCGCAGGTCGAAGGCGAACTCGTCAACTGCGTAAGGCATGCGTCAATCCCTTGCCTGACGGGTGGCTGGGTGGGGAGATCTCTCCGAAGGGCGCGGACGACCGGCGCTCGTGACCGATGCTGACATCGGCCCGTATTCATCGCAAGAGTTGCCGCAGTATTACAGCCGTTTTTCGTTCAAGTATTGCCATCGAACCGGTCCAGGACTAGCGTCCGGGTAGGGTTTTGGACCGGTTCGACAAAGGTATGGCCACCTCCGAAGGCTGAATCCACCCATAACGCAAGGATCATTCGTGCCCCTGCGCCTCGCCATCCTCAGCTTCTGGCACGTGCACGCTCCCGACTACGCTCGCCAGGCATCCGAGCACCCCGGCACCGAGATCACCGCCGTCTGGGACGAGGACGCCGCCCGCGGGCGGGCCCGGGCCGACGACCTCGGCGCCGATTTCCATCCCGACCTCGGCGGACTGCTCGCGCGCGGTGACGTCGACGCCGTGGTCGTCACCTGCCCGACCACCGCGCACCGCGAGGTCATCACGGCCGCCGCGGCGGCCGGCAAGCACATCTTCACCGAGAAGGTCCTGGCCCCGACCTCGGCCGAGTGCGCGGAGATCACCGCCGCCGCGGAGAAGTCCGGCGTCGCGCTGATGCTCGCGCTCCCCAGGCTGTACGACGGCTACACGACGGCCATCCGCAAGGTGCTGGCCGACGGCGAACTCGGCCGCCTCACCCTTGTCCGGATCCGCCTGGCCCACGGCGGCTCGGTCGGCGACGGCTGGCTCCCCGAGCACTTCTACGACCCGGCCGCCACCGCGGGCGGTGCCCTCATCGACCTCGGCTGCCACCCCATGTACCTGGCCCGGCTGTTCCTCGGCCGCATGCCCGAGTCTGTGACCGGGTCCTTCGGCCATGTGACGAAGCGCGCCGTCGAGGACAACGCCGTCGCGGTGCTGCGCTGCGCGGACGGCACGCTTGGCGTGGTGGAGGCGTCCTTCGTCGCACCGGCTTCCCCGTTCACCATCGAGCTGCACGGCACCGAAGGCTCCCTGGTGTACGGGACGCCCGAGCCGCGGATGCTGCTCAGCACCGGCGGCGGCTGGCGCGAACTGCCCGTGCCGCCGCGTACCGGCACGCCGTTCGAGCTGTTCGTACGCCATGTCGCCGACGGCACCCGTGACGAGGAGAACCTCGCCCTCGGCCTCGACCTGACCCGCTTGATGGTCGCCGCCACCCGCGACAGCCGCGAGGAAGGAAGCCGTATATGACCCTCTCCATCGGCCTCATCGGCTGCGGTAACATCTCCCGCTCCCATCTGCGCGGCTATCTCGCCGTCCCGGACGAGGCGGCCGTCACCGCCGTCGCCGACGTGGACCTCGACACCGCCACCGAGCGCGCCCAGCAGGCGGGTGGCGCCCAGGCGTACCGCTCCTACGAGCGCATGCTGGAGGAGGCCCCCGTTGACGCCGTGGACATCTGTCTGCCCCACCATCTGCATGCCGACGCCGTCATCGCCGCCGCCAAGGCCGGCAAGCACATCCTGTGCGAGAAGCCGCTGTGCCTGACGATCGCCGAGGCCGAGCGGATCGCCGACGCGGTGGGCACAGCCGGGGTCACCCTGATGTGCGCGCACAACCAGCTCACCTTGCCCGCGGTCGCCCACGCCCGCGAGCTCATCGACTCCGGCGCGCTGGGCCGGGTGTACGAACTGCGTACCACCGACAGCTTCTTCAACGACTTCGACCCGTCGACGATGGGCTGGCGCGCCCATGCGGCCACCAGCGGCGGCGGCGAGCTCATCGACACCGGCTACCACCCCACCTACCTGCTGCTGTACCTGGCCTCCGCCCGCCCGGCCGCGGTGACGGCGATGCTCAGCACCCACCGGCTGGCGTTCATGGAGGGCGAGGATTCCGCCCGGGTGCTGGTGCGCTTCGCCGACGGCGCGGTGGGGGAGGTGGTGACCAGCTGGGCCTACGAGGCGGCGCCGTTCACCGAGAAGTTCTCGGCGGTCGGCGAGCTCGGCAGCCTGTGGAGCGACGGCACGACGCTGTGCCACAAGCCACGCGGCGGGGCCGCCACCACGCTCGAATTTCCGGCCGTCGACTCCATTCCGGCCGTCTGCGCCGACTTCGTCCGCCGGATACGTGACGGATCGCGGCCGGTGCACACCCACGAAGAAGGCACGGACGTGCTCAAGGTCATTCTCGCGGCCTACCGGTCCGCGCAGGAGAAACGAGAGATCACCCTGTGACGGGCCGCGAGACCGGCGACTCGACTTCGATCTGCGGGCCGCGTCATCCATCCCGGCGCGCGTATGGGGGAGCCTTATGAGTGACGTCCTCGAGCGATTCGACCGCGACGGCTACGCCGTCTTCCGCGATGTCATCGACCGGGAGCTGGTGCGGGAGGCGGCCGGCCACGTCGACTGGCTGCAGCGCCGCCACCCGGATCTGCGGCCCGAACATCTGGGCCACACGCTGCTGCGCGACGACCCGTTCTGGCTGCGGTTGATCTCGGACGACCGGCTGCTGGACATCGCGCAGACCTTCATCGGCCCGGACATCGCGCTGTTCGCCTCGCACTACATCAGCAAACCGCCGTACTCCGGGCAGCCGGTGCTCTGGCACCAGGACGCGGCGTTCTGGCCGCTGGAGCCGATGCGGGTGGTCACGCTCTGGCTGGCCATCGACCACTCGACGCCGGGGAACGGCTGCGTACGGCTGATCCCCGGCAGCCACCGCGGTGACATCCAGGCGATGCGTCCCAACACGACGGTGGACAATGTGCTCGGCGAAGAGATCGCGGCCGAGGTGGAGGAGTCGGCGGCCGTGGACATGGTGCTGGCGCCGGGCGACGTCGAGGTGCACCACCCGAACATCGTGCACGGCAGCAACGCGAACACCTCGCCAGAGCGGCGATGCGGGCTGACCATCCGCTACATCCCGACCTCGACCCGCATCACGGCGGACGAGCAGCCTTACCCGAGCGCGTTCCACCTGCGCGGCGAACCCGGCGTGAACGCCTATCAGCCATGGCCCGACTTCGACCCGGCACGGCACTACCGTTTCGCGGGGGCGGAGGTCACGCGGCGGTAGAAGCAGACGGGACCTACGTACCGGCGTGCGGCAACGACGGCCGCAGGCCGGTACGTAGGTCCCGCCGTACAGCACGAGACCGGGATGCGCTGTCCGACCCGGCGTCGGCGTAGGCGGCACGGACGATCTCCCGCACGGCGGGCGGCAGCGTGCCGACGGTCAGGAGCGGGCGCTCCAGCTAGAGCGCGTCGGGGGCCGGGGGTGTCTTCCCGCCGGTGACATCCTCATCGCCGGCGTGCTGGTCGCTGCGCCCATTGCGGGCGGGGTCGGGGACGTTCTCGTCCGTGGACTCGGCCGGGGTGAAGGCGTTGAACGGGCTCGTCGCCGCGGGGATGACGATGGGCTCGACGGGCCCGGTGTCGACGGTCGACTCCAGCGGTCCAGGGTTGACGATCGACTCCAGCGGCTCGGTCAAGGCGTCATCCTCCTGAGGGCCGAGAGCGGGGTCGGGTCGCCGGTTCTCCTGCTGGGAGGGGGTGCTGTCCTGCTCGCCGGGTGGGGTGGTGTCGAGGGCTACGGCAGCCTCGATGGCTTCCAGGAGCTCCCATCTCCACACCGTGCTCTCGTCCGGCTCGGCGACGCCGTGCCGCGGGACGACCGGTACGGGCGGGCTCGGGGGAGCGTACCCGGCGGCGGCGGTGGCGGCCGAGCGGGCGCCGGCGCGCGTCTTGAGCACCACGAACACCGCGAACAGAACCACGACGGTGACCACGGCCGAGGTGACCAACGCCGGAGTGGACAGGCTGGGCAGCGGGCCGCTGACCGAGGCCTGGAGGTGCGTGGGGAACGCCGTCGCGACCGCGGTGTCAGCCGCTTTCGGCGCGGCAGGGGTGCTCTCGTCGGGGACCGGCTCGGCCGAGAAGGGGGCGGTGGTCGGCGTGGGGGTGGCAGCCGGCTCGGACTGGGACGTGGCCGCCGCCTCCGTCGGGGAAGCGGTCGGCTCGGGTTCGGGAGAAGCGGTCGGCTCGGCGGTGGTGGCGGTCGGCGAAGGAGTGGTCTCCGAAGCCGTCTGCGGCACCGATGCGCTGGCCGGGGTCGTCGTCGAGGGCGTCGTCGAGGGCGTGGTCGAGGGGGTGTCGGAGGTCGGGGTCGCGCTGGCTGTGGGAGGTGTCTCGGAGACGGTTGGCGTTGGAATGGCCGTGGCCGTGGCCGAGGGCGTGTCGGAGGTCGGGGTGACCGTGGCGGTCGGAGCGTCGGAAGTCGGGGTGGGGGTGCCGGTCGGGGTATCGGAGGTCGGGGTGTCGGAGGTCGGGGTGGTGGACGGCGTGTCCGATGTCGGACTGGCGCTCGGGTTGTCGGAGGAACTCGGGGCCGGGGCAACCGTGGCGGGCGGAATGTCGGCGGTGTTCCGGCCCGGGTCGTCAGCCCCGGGCCGGGCGCCTGACGGAGCCGCGTGGTCGTCGGTGGCCTGAGGGTTCTGGTTGTGGGGGCTTTGGAGTGTCTTGTCGCCGGACGGCTGCTCTTGCCCCGTGTGATCGCTGGATGGCTGCGCTTGTCCCGTGTGATCGCTGGACGGCTGGCGGGGTGCCCGGTCGGAGGGTTGGTCGTTGGTCGTGTCCGCGTCGGGTCTCGAGTCAGCGGGCCGGTGACCGGGTTGTTCCTGGTTCTTGTGGATGTCGCGTGATGCCTCAGACGTCTGGTCTGCGTATTGATCTTGCCGCGTCTGGGACCCGGGTCGTGCTTCGGCGGACCAGTCGCCGGCCGCCTGTTGCGGCGCCTCGGGTTCGGGCCGCGCCTGAACCAGCTGGAGTACGGACTTGGTCGCGTCCAGGTTGGTCTTGACCCGTTCCGGATAGCCGTACCCGACGACACTGCTCGTGCTGCGCTCTTTACTCTCCACGACGCCGCCGTCGGTGTTGCCCTCGATCGTGAAGATCGTGTCGCCTCGCACCTTCGTCACGACGCCGACGTGGTCGATGTCGTCGATCTTGCCGGAGCCGCTCCAGTCGAAGAAGACCAACGCGCCGGGCGTCGGAACCTTCCCCCACGCGTGCTGTTCCTTGAACCACTTCGCGTGTGCCACCGTCCACGCGAACTGGCCGACCCATGCCTGGTAGCCGAGCTTGTGTGCCGCCCACGAGATGTACATGTCGCACCACGGGGCCGAGCTGTAGTCGGCGTCGAACTCGACGTTGCTGCCGTACCATTCGCCGAACTTGGTGCTCGAGCCCTTGTCGGCATAGCCGAGCTGGCGCTGGAGCAGTTCGATGAACCTCTGCGTCTCTGGCGTCATGGAAGTGAGGGAACCTCCTGAACAAGACCGGATATATGCACATTGATCCTGACAAAATTGGTAATCTTGTGACCAATGTGAATAAACCGGAAGTCTGCGATAGGGCGAGGGTAGCCTGATGTTTCCGCAGGTCAAGTGCGCCCCAAGGAGGGTTCAACGCTTCCGGCGAAGGTAAAGTCCCAGGTAGAAGGCGGTGTCCGATGTGTCGCCTGATGGGAGATATATAGAAAGATCTACCTAAATTCGCTAACAAGCACCCGTCAGCGGGTCCCACTCGTGGTGTCGGACTCACGTGTGTCGAGTGGCTGCACGACAGTCGCGAGGCGCCATGCCCGTACTCGTCGTGAATGGGCCTTTCGCGGGCTCCGACGGCACAGCCCCGCCTGGGCCGGCCGCGCCGTCGTCGATGAGCGATTCGCCCCTGGCCACCAAGGTCGAGGCGGGTGACCAGCCGATCTCGGCGATGGCGGCCAGGCGGGGCTGGTCATGAACTCGGCGTCGTCTCGGTCAACAGTGGCGCTTCGACACCGCGGGCCGAGGATCAGTAGCCCGCCGGTGCCGGCCAGTGGCGTTCGATCCCGATCGTGTCCAGTTCCCCGGTGAACTCCTCCAGCAAGGTCTCCTTCCCCCTGACCTCCTGCGGTTCCACCTCCCGGCGCAGGCAGTACGAGGCCAGCTGGCCCGCGACCTCACCCACATTCCATTCCACAGGATGCAGGCGAAAACACCCGTTCGAGATGTGCGTGGTGCCGATGTTCTTCCCCGCGGGCAGCAGGTTGCGCATCCTGACGGGCAGCAACGCGCCGAGCGGGATCTCGAAGGGCACGCTGGCGATGTCGATGTAGTTGTCCCCACCGGTCGACGGGTGCAGGTCGATGCGGTACGCGCCGACTCCGACGGAGTCATGGTGCCGCAGCGTGCCGCGGTCGCCGCGGACGGCCCTGGAGACATGGTGCTCGGTGACGGTGGTGACCGCGCGGATGCGCCTCGACTCCCTGACGTAGGCGGACTTCGCCAATCCGTCCGCGGTGCCGACCACGTCGTGGCGGAGCCGGAGCCCGGGAAAGCCGGTGCCGCCGTCGGGGCGGGGCGCTTCGGTCTGGAGCCAGTACAGCAGCGACAGCGACAGTTGCCTGGCCTCCCTGTGCGCCAGCGCGGCCGTGTCGGCGTCCACCTCGATGATCGGGCGCAGCCAGTAGTCGTTCAGCGGCCAGTTGACCAACGTGATGTCAGAAGCGGCGAAGCCGGGCTCGAACAGGTCGCGGGCGAGGATCCTGCGGAACATCCACAGGTCCTTGTCCCCCGATTGGGCGCTCTGGTCGGCCAGCACCCCGCGGGGGTCGCCGGGCGGGTTGGGGTCGAACCAGCGGGCTTCGGGCTCCAGGGTGCGTGGGTCCGGTGCGCTGAAGCCGAGCAGCGGCCCGGGCCAGAAGCCGGGCCGGTAGTCGCGCCAGAATCCGTAGTCCGCAGGCCGGTCGATGACGTGGTTCTCCCCGTCGTGGTGGGAGACGGCGAAGCAGTAGGTGATGCCCTGCATGTTCAGCGGCTGGTACTCGTCCGGCGCGTGCGGCTCGTCGTGCTCGCCGCGGGCCTCCGCGCCCGTGACGTACTCCGTCCTCGCCAGCGGCAGCAGATCGCCGGTCTCCGTCGCGTCGAGGACATAGGCGGCGGCGATGGTGTGCGAGTCGCCGGAGCGGAGATCCAGCAGCGTGACGGCCCTGACGCGGTCACGGTCCACCTCGACATCGACGGGGCGGTGTTCAAGGAGGACGCGCAGGCGCCCGGCGGCCACGTGGGGAGCCAGCATGGCCTGCAGGATCGCCAGGGAGACGCGTGGTTCGTGGCACAACTTGCTGACATATCCGGCGCCGGGGTTCAGCTCGCGCCAGCGCTGCGCGCCGCCGGTCATGGGGTACCAGCGCCGGTAGTAGTCGCGGATGGAGCCGCGCACGTCACGATAGGTAGCGGTGGAGCCGTAGCTCTCGATCCACGGGTGCTCGTCGGGAGGTACGGCCTGCGCGGTGAGCTGGCCGCCGATCCAGTCCGTCTCCTCGGTGAGGACGACGTCGTGGCCCGCACGGCAGGCGGCCAGGGCCGCGGCGACGCCGCCCAGCCCACCGCCGACGATGAGGATGTCGGTCATGGGTGATGCCTTTCGAGAGGGCTAGCGGGGAGGCGCCGCGGTCTCGCCTGGCTCAAGCTCGCAGGTCAGGAGCTGATGCCTGGGGACCGTACGGTCTCCCGCGATGAGTTTCGTGAGCAGCCGGACGGCCGCGGCCCCCATCTCACGACGGGGTACGGCGAAGCCGGTGAGCCCTGCCGCGCGCTCGCGGGGGTCGCCGAACGTGGCCAGGGAGAGGTCGTCGGGGAAGCGGAGCCCCGCGCGCTCGGCGGCCGCCAGGAGGGCGCGGTGGGCGGCGTCGGTGTCGGTGGCCTCGGTGACCACCGCGGTGATGCCCTGGTCGCGCCAGGCGCGCAGCCGGTCGGGGGTCAGGTCGGCGCCGTCGGTGCGCACCACCTCGGCTGCCAGCCCGCACTCTTCCATGCCGCTCCTGAAGCCCGCCTCCCTGTCGACGGAGGTGATCGCCTCGTCGGCTTCGCGCACGTACAGGATGCGCTCGTGGCCCAGCCCTGCCAGATGCCGCACCACGGCGGCGCCGGCGGACACGTAGTCGGCGCCGATGTAGGCCAGGCGGTCGCCGAACTCGTCGTGCCGCCCTATGTAGACGACAGGCAGATCGGTGGCCAGCAGGCGGTCCATCTCCCGCACGGGCAGGTGCCTGCCCAGGAACAGGCAGCCGTCGGCCAGTCGTACCCGGTTGAGCACCTGGGCGTGCGGGCGCTCGCCCGTGGTGCTGGAGGCGATGAACATCAGCAGGTCGTAGCCCTGCGCCGCCGACTCCTCCTCGATACCCACCAGGAACGGGTAGTAGGCGTGGGATATCTCATTGGGGAAGGTCGAGGTGAAGGTGTAGAGGCCGAGCAGGTTGTTCTGCCCGGCCGCCAGGCGGGTGGCGATCGGGTCGGGCACGTACCCGAGTTGCTCGGCGGCCTCCATGACCTTGCGCTGGGTCTCCTGGGCGATGCCCATGGCAGCGGCGCCGCCGCCGAGGATCAGGGACACGGTCGGCTGTGAGACGCCGGCCAGTCGAGCGATGTCCGCCTGACGAGGGCGACCGCTGGGTCTCATGGCATATCCCCCAAGAAGTAGTAGATCACGGAGCCTCGATCCCGCCGTCGGGCCTGCGC
The DNA here is from genome assembly GCF_044593615.1 of Nonomuraea sp. NPDC051941. NCBI lineage: Bacteria > Bacillati > Actinomycetota > Actinomycetes > Streptosporangiales > Streptosporangiaceae > Nonomuraea > Nonomuraea sp. NPDC051941. Next base: position 17,335 of record NZ_JBIUCF010000083.1, on the reverse strand, counting down.
ACCCGCGCGGCCCACCGCTCGTGCAGGTGCGTTTCCGGTGGGTATCGCCTGGCGGCGTTCTCGTCGAGGTCGACGCCCCAGCCGGGTCGATCGGAGGGGGCGATGTAGCCGTTCACCGTCCTCAATGTTCCCGGGAACACCTCGTGCACGGTCTCCGGGTAGACATGCGCCTCCTGGATCCCGAACGCGGGGCTGGTGACGTCGAGCGTGACGTTGGCCGCCGCGCCCACCGGTGACACGTCGGGCGGCCCGTGCCAGGCCGTCCGCACCCCGGTCAGCTCGCACAGCGCGGCGAGCTTGCGCACGGGCGTCAGCCCGCCGACGGCCGAGACGTGCAGGCGCAGGTAGTCGACGCCGCCGGAGGTGATGAGGCGCGCCGCGTCGGTCACCGAGGAGACCAGCTCGCCGGAGGCGATCGGCATCGGCGCGGCCGCCCGCACCTCGGGCAGCCGGTCGAAGTGCTCGGGTGCGAGCGGGTCCTCCAGGAAGAACAGCCGGTACGGCTCCAGCGACCGCGCGAGCGCCACGGCCTCCTTCGGCGTGAGCCGGTTGTGCGCGTCGTGCAGCAGGCCGAGTTCCTCGCCGAGGACCTCGCGGGCGCGCTCGAACAACTTCGGCGTGCTCCGCAGGTAGTGGCCGACGTCCCAGCCGTCGGGATGGGGGCTGCCCGGATACCCGCCGGGCGTGCCGACGCCGCCGTACGTGCCGAGCCCCGGCCCGCCCGCCTGCAGCCGCACGTAACGGTAGCCCTGCTCGGCGAGCGCGGCGGCCCGCTCGATCGACTCCTCGACCTCGCCACCGCGAGCCCCGGTGTAGACGGCGGCAGCCGCCCTGACCCGCCCGCCCAGCAGCTCGTACACCGGCACGCCGAAGCGTTTGCCCGCGATGTCCCACAACGCCTGGTCGATGCCGGACAGCGCGTTGTTGTGCACAGGCCCGCCCCGCCAGTACGAGGAGTAGTGCAGCATCCGGCCGATGTCCTCGATGTCGGCCGGGTGCCGGCCGATGACCATGGGAGCGAGGTGCCGCTCGATCGCGGCGACCACGGCGTGGAAGCGCTGGGTGAAGGTGGCGCAGCCCAGGCCGTACAACCCGGGTTCCGAGGTGTCGATGCGCACGACGACGAGCGGGACCCCGCCTGGAGCGGTGACGATCGCGCGCACACTGGTGATGCGCAGCCCGTCCCTGGCCTGCCACGGCGCCTGCGTCTCCGGCATGATCATGATTGTCGCTCCTCTGGGAACGGATGCCGAGCAGTGAATCCGAGCAGTCGCCTGGCCGGCTCGAGATCGATGGCCACGGTCCTGCCGGGCAATGCCGTACGGCGCGGCACGCCGGGGTGGTGCGCCGCGAGCAGCTCCTCGGTGGGGGTGGCCACGAGCGTCTCGTCCGCGGCGACGAAGATGACCGGCGCGCCGTGCAACGGGGCCGTCAGCCCGAGCAGGCAGGCACGCGCGGCGTCGCGCAGGTCGAGGTAGCTCCACACCTCCGCGGCCCCGGCCGCGGGATCCCCGGCCAGCCGCTCCGCGCGCGCGGCGAGCCTGGCCTGGTCGCCGAGGAAGGGGAAGCGCAGCGCGGCCACGGTCATGCCGTGCCGCCGGTGCATCATCGCCGCCGTCGCCTCGTCCACCTGCTTGGACAGCGCGTACGGGTCCTCGATCTGCAACGGCACCCGCTCGTCCAGCGGCAGGTACGGCGGGCTCGGGCGCGACCTGGCGAACGGCAGGCCGGTGACCGACAGGCTGCCGGCGATCACGGCCCGCCGTACCCCCTGCTCTCCCGCCTCGTTCAGCACCACGAACGTCGCCTGCGTGTTGGCCGAGAACACCACCTCGGGCGCCGCCACCTCGGGGGAGGCCAGGGCCGCTGTGTGAACGACGGCGTCGGCCCCTTCGAGGGCCGCGCGGACGGCGGCCGGGTCGCGGGCGTCGCCCACGACGACCCGCTCCGCCGCCAGCGGGCCGGGATCCTGCGCGACGAGCGCGGTCACGGCGATGTCCCGCGACGCGAGCTCTGCCAGTACGGCGGAGCCGAGGCGGCCTGCCGCACCGGTGACCAGGACCCTCATCCCTTCAGCCCCGTGAAGGCGATGCCCCGGATGATCTGCCGCTGGAACAGCAGGAATACCAGGACAGGCGGGATGATCGCGATCAGCATCCCGGCGATGAGCAGGGCCTGGTCCGAGGTGTCCGCCAGCCGGGGCAGGGCCACCGCCAGCGGCTGGCTCTCGGTGTCGGTGATGGCGATCATGGGCCAGAGGAAGTCCTTCCACGCGTTCATGACAGCCAGCAGTGATACCACGGCCAGGATCGGACGTGACATCGGTAGCACCACCCGGGTGAAGATCCGCCATGGTCCCGCGCCGTCGAGGCGCGCCGCCTCGAACAACTCCTTGGGTATGCCGTCGAAGAACTGCTTGACCAGCAGGACGTTGAAGGCGTGCGCCCCGGCGGGCAACCACACCGACAGCGGGGTGTTGGCGATGGACAGGTCCAGGACGGTCAGGTACAGCGAGACCATCGAGACGGTGCCGGGCAGGAACAGCGTCGCCAGGACCGCGCCGTAGACGTACCTGCCGTAGGAGGGTCGCAGGACCGACAGCGCGTAGGCGCCTGTCGTCGCGACGAACAGCTGCGTGAACCAGGAGCCGCCGACGAGTACGACGGTGTTCGTCAGGTAGTGGCCGACCTCCAGGGTCGTCCACGCCTCCGCCAGGTTCGACCATCGCACGTCCGCCGGCCACAGGGCCAGCGGACGGCGTAGCGACTCCTGGGTGGAGGAGATCGCGCCCTTGAAGATCCAGTAGATCGGCCCGGCACCCTCCAGGAGCAGGGCCACGATGAGCAGCACCTGGGTGGTGCCCAGTCCGAGGCGCATCCCGCGCCCACGCCGTTCGGTGTCGGAGATCACTCCCCTCACTTCGTCCCCCAAGCTCTGGTGAGCCGCAGGTACACGGCGGACAGCACCGCCAGCACCACGGCCAGGCTCACGCTCAACGCCGCCGCCGTGCCGTAGTCGCCGTTGACGAACGCGTACCTGTAGATCAGTAGCAGCACCGTGACCGTCGAGTCCTCCGGCCCGCCGTCGGTCAGCACGAACGGCTCGGTGAACACCTGGAAGGTGTTGATCACCTGGAGCAGCAGCATGATCAGCAGGATGGGCCGGAGTTGCGGCAGCGTCACATGCCACAACCTGCGCCACACCGACGCCCCGTCCAGCTCGGCCGCCTCGTACAGCTCGGTCGGCACGCTGGACAGCGCGGCCAGGTAGATGAGCACGACGCCGCCGGCGCCCGCCCAGGTCGCCTCCAGGATCAGGCTCGGCATCGCCATGCCCGTGGACTGCAACCAGGGGTACGGTCCCAGCCCGACCAACCCGAGCAGCTGGTTGAACAGGCCGGAGTCCGGGTCGTAGAACCACTTCCACATCAGCACGGCCACCACCGGCGGCACCACCACCGGCAGGTAGACCAGCACCCGCATCAGCCCGGAACCGCGCCGCAGCTCCGACATCAGCACCGCCAGGAAGATCGGCAGCGGAAAGCCGATCAGCAGGGCCAGGCCGGTGAACAGCAGGGTGTTGCGCACCGCCGTGCCCAGCAGGGGGTCGGCGAGCAGGGTGCGGAAATTGTCCAGGCCCGCGAAGGTCGCCGCCTCGACCAGGTTGGTCTGCTGGAATCCGAGCACCACGCTGCGGATGATCGGCCACCACGAGAACAGGCCGAAGACCAGCACCGTCGGGATGAGGAACAGCGCGGCCGCGACGCCTTTGCCCCGGGTCACTGGGCTTTCTCAAGCAGCGGCGCGACCCGTGCCGCCGCTTTGGTCAGCTCGTCGCGCGGGTCGGCGTCCTTGCGGGTCAGGACGGCCTGCACGGCGGTGTCGAGTGCGCCGTACAGGTCCTGGGCGGCGACGGGGGGTTCGACGACGTACTCCAGCTTGTCGGTGTCCTTCACGTAGGGCGCGAAGTTCGACACCGGGATGTTGCCGTGCTTGGCGATCGCGGCGTTCACCGGGCCTGACACCGACGTGCCGTAGAACGGGAGCGTGGGCAGGCCGACGGCCAGTTTGTCGGCGGCGTTGGCCACGGCCAGCTGCTCGGCGGCCGCCGGGTCGTAGTTGGGTTTGAGGTAGTAGAAGTCGATCCACTTCACCGCGGCGGCTCGCTGCGCGGCCGTGGCTTTGGCGTTGACGGCCGCGACCAGCCCGCCCAGCAGTGTCGCCTTGCCGCCGCCCTGCTGCGGCAGCGCCGCGATGCCGAAGTCGTCCGGCTTGCCGGAGTAGAGGGTGGTGTAGCGGCTGTAGCTGTTGACGGTGCCGATCATCATGCCGATCTTGCCGGCGGCGAAGTCGCGCTCCGCGTCCTGCTGGGTGCGCAGTTGGTTGGCGCCCATGGAGTCGTCCTGCCACCGCATCGTGGACAGGTGCCGGAGCGCCTGCTCCGCCGGGCCGTCCAAGAGCGAGGGCACGTACCTGTCACCCTCCTGCTTCTCCATCCGCCCGCCAAAGGAGTAGGTCATCGCGGTCAGGATCCAGCCGCCGGTGTTCTTGACCGTCATCTGCGTGTACCCCGCGGCTCCCGTCCCGGCGATCTTCTTGGCCGCCGCCCTGACCTCGTCCCATGTGGCGGGTGGCCGGTCCGGATCGAGCCCCGCCTTCGTGAACAGGGCGCGGTTGTAGACCAGGCCCAGCGCGTACTCGGTGACGGGCAGGCCGTAGACCTTGCCGTCCGCGCCGGTCGCGGGAGCCAGCGCGCGGGGGTCGAAGTCTCCCGCGTGCGGCAGGCTCTTGATCTCGGCGCTGAGGTCGGCGACCTGGCGCCGGGCGATGAGTCCCGGCGGCTCGGTGAGCGGCACGGTCAGCACCGTCTCCGCGTTTCCACCGGCCAGCCTGGTCGCGAACGTCCTGGCGTCCCACTGCGTGTCGGTCGGCTTGATCTTGATGGTGGGGTTGGCCTTCTCGAACGCGGCGACCGCGTCGAGGAACTGCGCGCGGGTCTTCGCGGCGGTCGTGGGAGGCATGCCCGCCACGGTGATCGTGGTCTTGCCCGAGTCCTCACCCGACGAGCCGGACGAGCAGCCCGCCGTCGCGGCGGCGAGCACGAGCGCCCCCGCCATCCACCTTCTGGGGGCTGGCACATCCATGGCTACTCCTCTGGGTTAATGCGGATTAGGTGGCATCTAATCCGCATTAGGAGGACGTGTCAAGGCATTACCGGCAGATTACGTGATGCACACAAATCACCCTTGACACTCTCGTTCCGGCCGGAGTACACCTCTTCCTAATCCGCATTAGGTCGACAGGGAAGAGATCTTCATGTCCGACATCCCCCGACGCCGTTTCCTCGGCGGAGCCGTAGCGGCCGGACTCGCAGGGGCGCTGGTTCCCGCGGCACAAGCCCAGGCCGACACCCCTTCGATCTCCGCCGACGGCATCACGCTGACCGCGGCCACCGACGGCGGCATCACCGTCCGCGACGGCGGTGGCGTCGAGCGGGTCAGGCTCACCGGGTTCATGGCCAAGGACTCCGTCACCGGCATCCAGCGAACCACCGGCGGAACGCCGTCGCTCATCACGCTCCAGGACGGCACGCAGGCCATCCAGGTCGACTACACGCTCCCCGGCACGGCCGCCGGAATCACCGTCCGCGGCGTCTTCAGCGTCGCGCCGCACCGCGCGAAGCTCCGCTGGGAGGTCGGCGGCTCGACCACGCTGATCCCTGCCGGTTTCATGCTCGGCCGCACCGTCGTCTCTCCCTCGGCGCCCGAGTCCTTCGCCGCGCTGACGACGTGGAACCGCGACGCCGGGGGAGGAGTGCCGTACGAAAGCAACGCCGGGGTCGTCTATCAAGAGACCTGGGCCGACACCCGCGCCTACTTCCGGCTGGCCACCACCACCCCTGCCTGGACCAACGCCACCTGGATCCACGCGCCGGGCACCGGGACCGCGAGCGCGGCCGTGACGGAGGCCGACCTGGTGCTCGGCTCGATGCGGCCCGCGGCGGGCGGCACCATGGGCGCGGGCCTTCCGCTCGGCGTGGAGGTCTGGACCGACCAGCCCTTCTCCCTCTGGGACGCCGGCGGCCGGCCCATGGCCCTGCACGCGGAGGTCGCCAACGGGGGGAAGGCCGCCCGCAACGTCAAGCTGTCGTGGTGGGCGCGCGACTTCGACGGCAGGACGCTGGCCAGCGGCAGCGTGACCGGCACGGTCGCGGCGGGAGCCGCGTGGAAACAGACCTTCACCGTCACCTCGCCACCCCGCGGGATCGTGTTCACCGAGGTGAGCGCCACCGCGGGCACCGACAGCGCGTTCGCCCGCACCAACCTCGCCGTCCTGCCGCCGCACACCTACCAGGCGGGCGCCGACAGCATGTTCGGCATCGCCAACTACCCCTGGCTGCTCAGGCCCGACACCGCCGCCGTCGTGGGACTGATGAAACGCCTGGGCATCCAGCGTGTCCGCATCTCCTACGACGGCGGGCCGGGTCTCCCGCCCGCCACCCTCGACGCGGCGGGGATCAGTCACAACATCGAGCTCGCCGGGATCCCCCTGGGCGGAACGGCCGCCGAGGTCGCCGCCTGGGCCGACACGAACACGCAGAAGGCGATCGGGTCGGGTGCCGGCTACTTCGAGGTCGCCAACGAGGTGAACAAGCCATGGATGAGCGGAGAGACCGCCGCCGCCTACGTGCGGGACGGACTACGCCCGGTACGCGACCGGCTGACCGCTGCGGGAGCGCCCACCAAGGTGCTCAACGCCGGTCTGGCCGGCATGGATCACGTCTGGACCAAGAACTTCCACGACGCCGGCGGCTGGGACCTCATCGACGGGTTCGCCTTCCACCCCGGCAGGGGCAACTTCACGCCGGACTACGCGCCGCCTCCTGAGGAATGGACGCAGGGCAGCAACGGCTCCTACTGGAACTTCCTCGGCGGCCTGCGCAAGGCCCGCGAGATGATCGCGGAGTACGGGCACAAGGAGTTGTGGCTGACCGAGGCCTACGCCTGCACGAAGCCGAACAGCTGGTGGCACGACACCTACCGGCAGGCCGCGGAGAACGTCCTGCTCACCCTGGCGCTGGCCAAGGCCGAGGGGGTGCGCTGCGTGAACTGGTACCAGCTGCACGACAGCGTCCTCGGCAAGCCGCAGATGGCCGACCCGGCCAACCCCGAATACCACTACGGGCTCATGAACCGCGACACCAGCGCCAAGCCGTCCATGCTCGCCTACGCCACGGCCGCGCAGGTGCTGGACAGGGCGACGTTCGTACGCTGGCTGGAGCTGGCCGACCCCGACCTGAAGGGACTGCTGTTCAGCACGCCGGAAGGACCCGTCTCGATCCTGTGGAGCAGGAAGGACGGATACCTGCTCAACACCGACCATGCGCCGGGCTCCACCTGGTTCGCCGCACCGGAACCGTGGGTGGACGGCTGGCCGACCAAGACGGACCTGAAGGTGGCCGCCGCCGGGAGCTCGGTGAGGGAGCTCGACTGCATCGGCAGGGAACGACGGCTCACCGCCCGCGAAGGCAAGGTCAAGGTCCGGCTGGACGGCGCCCCGCGTATCTACTTCGGTCTGACGGCGACTCCTGACCAACTGCCCTGAGGCCGAACTCTCCCCTGCCCTGGGTGCAGAGAGCGCCGCCCATCCGCGACCTGCGCCTGTGCCGTTGATCCCGAACTCCCGCGCCACCGACGCGACCGTCCAGCCCCACGTTGAACTCCGGCGAGAACCGGACGGAATCTATCCCGAACGCGCAGTGGATCAGTCGTAACGCGGATATTGCCTGCCGCTGCGCGTCGCTAGGCTCATCCGCGCCTCATACCGTGAGGCGGAAATCGACGCAGGATGTGCACGACGTCCGCGATCAGGGCCGGACACGCTGTCTCTTGACACACCTCTGTCCGGCCAATTGGGTAGGTCCAGCCACGGGAGCTGGGGGATCAAGACCATGAATGAATTGAGATCACAGAGCTTGGGAAGCCTCCCGAGTCCATCCGCTCCGGCCTTGATGTTCAAAGGCGACGTAGAGGAAATGCGAGCGCAGGTCTCGCAGAACTTCTCGCCGCACGGCCTCAAGGTCATCAAAAGCCATTCGAACGGTGGCCGGTACAGGCTTCTGCACCGCGGGAACATCGTCTTGCACACACTGGCGTACGGGGCCGAAATCCGTGTCGAAGTACCGGCGCTGCCCGACTTCTACAACATTCACGTGCCGTTGACCGGTGGTGGAAGATTAACGGTCGGGCGCCAGGATGTTGCCGCACCACTCACCATCATCGGCCCTCGGCGGCGCATCAACATGAACTGGAGCGTCGATCACGATGTCATGATCATCCAGATTCCCGAGGTGCTTGTCGATCGCCTCCTTGAGGATCAGCTCGGTGACGCCCCGAAAAAAGATATGCACTTCGAGCCACAAGTCATCGATGAGAGCCCTCTGGGTCGAGCACTCACCGCACTTTCCCTCCCCGCTACGGCAGGAATACCGTTCCCCTTTGCAACCTCATCTCTCGCCGAACACCATTTCGAGCAGTTTTTGCTGCACACCATGCTCGGCTCGCAGCCCCATACCTACTCTGCCGACCTCGACGGGCCCAATGCCCCATCGACCTCCGCAGCGCTTCGACGCGCACGCCACTTCTGCGAAGAACACGCCGCTGAGCCGATCACTCTAGGAGACATCGCCACTGCGGCCAGGGTGAGCGTCCGTACCCTTCAGGCGGGCTTCCGCGAACACCTGCAGACAACGCCCATGGCCTATCTGCGCAATGTACGGCTGGCCCGGGCGCACGCCGATCTTGTCCACATCGCAGCGACAGGCAGCCAGACCACTGTTACAGAGGTGGCGCTCCGCTGGGGTTTCGTGCATCTGAGCCGGTTCGCCTCCCTCTACCGCCAGACCTACGGTCACGCGCCCTCCGTCACACGTCGAGGACGATAGTGAAGGCGATGGTTAAGGATGCGAGACGCGTCCGACCGGTTGAAGGGTGAGGGCGTCGTCCGCCATGAGGTCCTGGTGCTCGCCACTGTTCGCGCGGGCTCCGCGCGATGACGATCGTCCGGTATCCGGATCGCGCCGCAGGCCGCTCGCTTACCGGATAGTCCGGCATTCCACCTCTCCGTACGATCCACTGCAGGAGACCGAGAGACACGAGCATCAGGAGGAAAAGTGCGCAAGAGCGTTCTCGCCCTGGCCGCGACTTTAGCGTTCACCGGGGCTGGACTCGCGTTCGCCGCCGCTCCGGCGAGCGCCGAGAACCGCGACTTCTCAGTCGGCAACCGCGACTTCTCAGCCGGGAACCGCGATTTCTCGGTCGGGAACCGCGATTTCTGAATAGGCAACGGCGAAGCTCCGGTCGCCGACCAGGGATAACGGTCGGCGACTGAGTGGATCCGATGTGGCGGATAAGGTGTGCAGTTTCCTGCACACCGCACCCGTGCCTGATGACGGGTGCGGGAGCCGCGGCTGGCGTTCAGCGTGACTCGAAGGGGTTGAAGGCGGCGTACGACAGGTCCGGTTCGGCCAGTCGGCGGCGCGCCGGTCACCAGTGACGGCGGCCCGGCCGACGTCGGCCACGGCGCGGACGCGCTCACGTTCGGCTTGCGACGGCGCGGCCGGGTGCGGCTTGCGGGCCCGAAAGCCGTCGCTGGGTCTCCAGTAGCCACAGCGCTCCCACTTGCTCATCGGCCGGCATTATGCCGCGTCTGTTCAGATGCATATGGGTCAGGCTGCGGACTACGCCGATATCATCGGCCAAATCTGAGAGGCTGCCCGCCGTGCGGGTTTCGTACAACCCTCGAATGTGCGTGAGCCAGGGCGCTTGCCCCTCCGTCAGCAAGTTCATGAGCTCCTTGCGGGCCTCATGCGCACGTCGTCGTGACACCTTCCGAGCCGGCAGCCCCGCGCTCATGCGGGTCAGCACCTCAGCGACGACATCAGCAGGAGCGCGCAAAGACTCGAGATAGAGATGGGTCAAGGCGGCCGCCAGCAGGGCCCTGTCCTGTTGTGACTGCCGGAGCGGCCTGAGGCAGGCGAGTGCGGATCTGCTGTCTTCGCAGAAGGAGCGTTCGCAGGCTGCCAGGCCTTCAGCACCCCCATATCGGCGGGTCTCCGGGCGGTAGGGCTCAATGGAGAAGGTGGTCACGAGGTCCTTTCCGGCCAGTACCCGAAGCACCTGACTCATTTCGATGACATTCGTGTCTTCGCTCCGGATCCTGATTCGGAGATGCCGGACGGGATCGTCGTACCGGACGAAGAACCACTGCGCCTTCCGGCGCTCAAGATGGTTACCGAGGACACGGATCACCTCGTCCTCGTCATCGGGATCCGCGACGATGTGGAAGGCCCACCACCGGTCGCCAGGAAGGTGCACGACCGGCTCGGTCACCTGGGAGACGTCCGCCGGTATGCGGGGATGTTCCGTGTTGACCATGGTGGCGACGAATTCGACGGGGCGGTCAGCCATCTCGCTGACAAAGGACTCCTCGACCCATTCACGTCCACGGCGCCTTTCGTCCGCGAGGAGGTCCCGGTGCAGGGGGTTTTCAAGGTCGAGCAGAAGCCGGGTATCGCCTTCCCCGACATGCACGTACCTGGGCATCGCCGGACTGCCGAGCGCTGCGTCGATCCGCCACCTGGCCGGGGAGATGATCAGATCGCCGATCTCCACCCGCGGCAGCGCGCTGTTCGTCGCGGGCAGTGCTCCCCAGTCCCAGCCGGGAACGGCAGTGCCGAAGGCGGACACCCGATGGGCGAAATCCAGTAGTGGGGGCGCATCACCGGTATTGACCAGGTGGTGGGTACGTGCGACGACCTTGCGCCCGTCAGTCCGCGACCGCAGGTACGGCACGCCATCCGAGACGCCGACCACCAAATCGGCGGGTCGTGTCACGGGCCGTTCCGCGGTAGAGGGAGCCGACGACCAGGCGAGCAGCCCTTCGTAGGGAGAACAGCCGGTGGCGAGGTTGCGCAAAGCGTCCTGCCAATAGTCGATGGCCAGGAAAAGCGCCTCTGAGCCCTCACGACGCACCGCCGCCGCGACATGTTCCTCAACACGCGGGTCCAGTCCGGCGAAGCGTGAAAAGGCCCGGCCGCCGGGGCCGGCCAATCCTCGTGGCCCCAGCACCCAGCCCGGGTCCCGAGGATCGCCCGTATTGGTTCGTTGGACGAAGACGTCGTACGACACGGCAGCCCGGCTCAGCACAGGCAGGGTGGCGACGTCCTCCGGAACGATCGAGACCCTGTTCGCTGCCGCACGCCGGATCAGGGCAGCCCGGAGCGCTGTCAGTCGCGGGGAATCGGTCACGCCTGGTGCCGGTGGCCGTTCCTCGTCCAGCACTCGCTCAAAGGGGACTTCCTCATGCCCGAAACGTCGTTCGAACCTCTCTGCGAAGTCGGCGATCCACCGGTCCGGCTCTTGCGCCATGGCCAACCGCAGGAGGACAGGCATGGCCGCGAGCAGGGCGTGCTTCAGGGCGTTCGGCGCTCGGCCGTCCACGGACATGGCCAGATCCATGGCCAGGCACGCGCGGGCATCCCGCCAGTCAAAGATCTCAGTCGCCTTCTTGACCGCGTCGATCCCCTCCCCGAGAGGGCATTGCTCGAGCTGACGCAGCAGGGGAACCCGATAGCCCAACTCATGTGGCGCAGGTCGACGTGCAGAGCTCACCAGCAGCCCGGCCTCCCACAGCCGGCTGACGAAGGCGCGAGGATCGAGGATCCCTGGGTCCGTGATGTGAACCAGTTCGGCAACAGAGTCGATGTCACGTGGCTCGGTGCAGTAGTCGCAGATCGTGTCGACGACTGGCAGCCGTCGTACCGAACGCATGGTCACGTTGTTACCGGGCGGTGCGAACAGGATCCGCCGAGCGGTCACCCGCCGGCTCGGGTTCACCTCGACCGTCGCAGCGGTGCTGTCAGCGAGACGGCACGCCACGGTGGCGTCCAACCTGACCCTCTTGGTGAAGGCGCGTGGGCGGATCTCGCCCAGGTCCGCGCCCCAGGTGGTGAAGCCCGTGGCGGCGAACAGACCGAAGGGCGTGGGACGATGGCTCATACGGTTGACGTACTTGAGGAAGGTCCGCTGCATGCGCTGCCGGGCCTCGGGATCAGGCTGCCAGGCTCCCGACGCATAGAGATCCAGGCGGCTCGCGAAGCGCGGGTTGGCCACCCAGACAGCCTCGGCCAGGACGGCGTTCGACCACAGCCGGATGATGGGATCCCCCTCGTGGCTGTGGTCCGGCATGTCGTACGGCAGGACGGGCATGCGGACCATCACGAGCGGCAGCGCCGACCACGCTTCCTGCTCAGGCATTCGGCGTGTGCTCCAGGCTGCTGCCGGTGTCCCAGACACGCCACAGCCTTGCGTAAATGTCGTCGCGCCGGAGCAGCTCGTCATGAGAGCCCACTTCAGCGATACGGCCGCCCGACATGGCGATGATCTGGTCCGCCTGGGCGGCCGTGTCCAACTTGTGAGCGATCTGGATGACCGTGTGGCCATGAAGTGAGCGGCGGAGCACGTCGTCCAGCCGCCGCTGCGTCGTTCTGGGGAGCGCGGAGGTGGCCTCGTCGAGAATGAGGATCGCCGGGGGATTCAGCAGGATTCGAGCCAAGGCGAGTTGCTGCGACTCCGCTGGAGTCGGGACATACGCCTCTTCTCCCAGCTCGGCGTCGATGCCTCCGTCCAACCGCGAGATCCAGGACATCGCGCCGGTGGCTTCCAAAGCGGCGGTCACCTGCTCGTCGGTGGCTGCAGGCATGAACAGGCGTAGGTTGGCCGCGGCGCTCCGTTTGAAGACGTGGTCCTCCTGAGTGACCAGCGCGATGTGACGGCGCAGAACGCTTGGCGGAAAACTGGCGATGTCGGTGCCGCCGACAAGTATGCGTCCCTGTGACGCGGGCTGGGCTCCGGCCATGAGCAGAGCCAGGGTGGTCTTGCCCGCCCCCGACGGGCCCACGATGGCCGTTCTTGTGCCGTGTTCGATGCGCAGGTGGGCGTCTTCGACCACGGGATGGCCCGGCTTGTACGCGAAGGTCACGCCTTCCACCACTACCGATCGGTCGACCGGTTCGGGGCCGGACTCCTCGATCTCCCACGGCGTCTCGGGCACTCCGACGATTCTGGCCAGCCCGGCTGAGCCGCTCTGAAACTCGTCGAACCAGTCGGCGAGGTCGTCGAGCGGCCCGATCAGGGCTTGCGTATAGAGGACAACAGTTGTCACCTCGCCGACGTCCGCCAGCCCGATGCCGACCATCCACGCCCCGACGCCGGCGGTGACGACCAAAGGCAGGAAATAGCCGATCTGTACGAGGGGAAACCACCGGGCCGACAGATCAACAGGGGTGACAGAAGCGTCCCTGGCCTCGGCCACGCCGGAAGCGATCAGTCGACCACGCCGGCCGCCAAGGTCGAACGCCTCTACCACCTGTGCGCCCTGCGCGGTCTCCAACACCAGGGTCGACAGCCGTGACTGGGCGGCGAGTTCGTCCTGGTAGGCCTTCCGGAGCCGCTTGGCGTACCTGCGCGTCGCCACCACGATGATCGGAACACCGACCAGCACCGTCCAGCCCAGAAGAGGGTTGGCCACGAAGGAAGCAGTGACCGTGAGCACCAGCGTGAGCAGCGCGGCCACCGTCTCCGGCAACCCGGATCTCACGACCTCATGGATGACCTCCATGTCGTTGGTGGACCGGGAGAGGATCTCACCCGTCCCCACGCTCTCGACCCGCTGCAACGGCATTCGCAGTACGCGGCTGACGAACGTCTCGCGCAGGTCGGCGAACACTCTCTCGCCCAGCCTGAAGGCCGACTTCCTGGCGAAGAACACCAGGACGCCCTGGAGCAGGACACACGCCGCGATTCCCGCGACGGCGAGGTCAAGGGGAAATCCTGGCGACCTGTGCGCGATGCTGTCGACGACATCGCCAAGGAGCATCGGCGGTACCAGCCCGACCGCTACCGCCACAAGGTAGAGGCAGACGACGGCGCCCAGTGTGCCGCGGTTGGACCTCAGCAGCCGCAGGACTTCGGCGCGGATCCTCGCGTTGTCGGCTGTCGGCAGGGTGGCGTCAGACATCCTGGATCTCCCGTGCGACTACGGCTCGGTAGGTCTTGCAGGTCGTCAGCAGCTGACGGTGGGTTCCGCTGACGAGGTCGCGTTCCAGGTAGAGCACCCGATCGGCGAGCTCCAGGAACGCCGGGCTCCGGGTCAGCACCACGGTGCCCGATTTCTGCCGGAAGGAGCGCAGGCGCGACGCGACCTCCTGCTCGGTGGCGCTGTCCAGCGCCTCTGTCGGCCGTACCATGACCAGATAGGGGCTCTGACGTGCGAGAGCGGAGGCGAGGGCCAGCCGTTGGCGCTGACCGCCCGACAGATTGCGTGCACGCGGTCCCACCGTCAGGTCCAGGCCTTCGGAGCTCATGGTCAGCAGGTCGTCGCAGACGGCTGTGCGCAGGGCCTCCAGTACTTCGTCATCGCTGAGGCCACCGGCCGATTCAACAGCCTCACGGATGGTTCCGGAGAAGAGGAACGGCTGCGCGCCGTGATAGAGCACCGTCTTGCGTACGTCGGAGCGAGGGGCTTCGGCCAGTGCGGTGCCGCCGATCGAGGCTCGCCAGGCGGGATCATCGGCTCGCAGCCCCGCCAGGTGTTCCGCGATCCGCGTCTCGTCGGCCGGCGATTCGGGAACGACGACGACCAGCTCTCCCGGTCGGACCACGATGCCCGTGCGAGGTGTGGTCAGTTCACCCGTGAGAATGCCCGGTTCGTCTGCGCGAAGCTGCTCCCGGTCAGAGCCTCCCAAGCAGGCGTTGTAATTCTCTGTCGCGACCAATGCCCCGGCCCGGGTCCTCACAAAGTCTGCGACCGATCCAACGGGCTCCACCAGGAACACCGCCGCGGCACAGAACGCAACCAGTGCGCCTGGTTCGATCTCGCCGCTCAGCGCCAGTCGTCCGCCGGCCCAGGTGACCAGAATGAGCAGCAGGTTCGGCAGGAAGACGGCGGAGGCCGACAACAGCGCTTGGGTGCCTCCCACCGCGACGCCCGCTCGGAGTGTCTGCTTCGACACGACTCGGTAGTGCTCCTCGAAGGTCGCCTGCGCCCCGAGACCACGGAGCACCCGCAGCCCTCCCGCGAGGTCGACCCCCAGCTCGTTCAGCGTGCCGAGGATTTTCCTGTGGGCCCGCTGCCGGCCCTCCAGCGGCACCGCGATCCTTGTGGTGAGGAGGGAGACGAGCACGACGCCAAGCAGGACGGCCCCGCCGAGCGCCAGGGACTCCGCGAGCAGGTACGTGGCGATCACCGCCATCGCGGCGATCGAACCGAGCAACCGTGCGATGGCATTCGGGAACCCTCCGATCGCGTCGGTGTCGGAGTTGACCGAGGTGCCCAGCTCGCCCGTGGAGCCCTGCACGCCTCTGGTGACCCGATCGCCCAGACGGGCCTTCAAGTCGAATGACACCCGGATCTTCAACTTGGCCGCCACGACATAGCGGGTGATCGATGCGGCGATGGTGACCGCCGCCAGCGTCGCCAGGAGCGCAATCGAGCCCACCAGGCCGGAGGTCGTGTCGATCAGAATCGCGAGAATTCTGCCCAGCGACCATGGGATCAACGCTTCCGCGCCCCACTGCACCATGGCCAGCCCGACGAGAAGGCCGACTGTCCTCTTGTTCTCCCGAATGGGGTCCGACAGCGCAAGGTGGTTCACGACTGCTCCTCGGCATCCGCCTCAGGGGGTAGGAGGGGGATCTCCTTCACGTCCGGATAAAGCGCTCGCAGGGCGTCCATTCCAGCGACGCGGCCGATCTCGGCGAGGATGTCGGCTGCGGCGTCGAGGAATGGTCCCCTTCGTGATCCCGCGGCGAATTTGAGCAGACCGCGCGGTCGGCTGACACGCGGGATGACCGCGTCGAACCGGTGCGATCGGAAACCGAAGCTCGCGCCGTGGACGAGGCGGATTCCTCGGATGGCGGCCGCGTGGCGCAGCACACCCAGGACGAACCCATGATTGGCGACGCTGTCCTCGGCGCTGTCCTCGGCCAATTCGATGATGACGAACGGGGCGTCGCGGATGATGTCGTTCTCCGAGGCGAGCGAGGGGTGAACCACTGAGCTGAACACACCGCTGACCGTTGCCAGCCTCTCGGCGACATACCGATTGTTGGCGTACACCTGGCCCGCGTGCCGTCGATGCCAGGCCGGGCGGAACAGGAAGGGAGCGTCCAGCGCCGCGATATCGGCGGCGCTCGGCCCGGCGCCGGTCACTCCACGCACCAGCCGCAGCACCTTCGCCAGTTCGCCCGCTCGCGGCACCCCACCGACCATCCCTTGGTGATGGAGGACATTGGCGACGCCGAGATTGGCCAGTTCCAGCCCCTGCTGGTCGAGTTTGAGCGCCGAGCGCACCTCGATGAACGTGACAGCGTCACGACCCGCCATCGCTTCCAGCACCTGCCGCATCGGCCAGGCCGGGGAGATCAGCGTGGTATCCGCGATCACCACCCGGGGGCGAGCCGGATCTTGCGCCCAGGCGCGCAGCCACCGCCGCAGCGGCAGAACATCCAGAGTGCGGCTGTAACGAACCGGCTCGACAAGGAGGACGTCGGCGCCGGAAAACGATGCCGGGTCCGTCAACGCCGACGGCGGGATCTTCTCGTGAGAGACGGCGGAAGACGCAAGGTACTCCAGGAGGAGGTCGGTTTCGAAGTAGTCACCCCAGTATGCGATTTTCAACGGGTGTGCCTCGGTCGGATGCATCATATGAATGAGCGATTGCAGCACATGGGTGAGTGCGGCCATTCCGCTGGAGAAAGCTACGCTCTCCAGCGCCCATCCGGTGGGAACATGCTCCGCCACGGCAGCAGCCAGCCGTGCCTCCAGGTGAGAAGCCGTCATGTTCCGTTCATAGCTGTGGTCGAGCTCGCACCCGCTGGGCAGTACCGTCCGGAGCATCGTGTCGGGCGAGCGGAATCTCTGCTCGCTCATCGCGTGAGCGCGTCTCAGCAATAGCGACCTGAGTGTCTCCGCGGCTCGGTCGAGCTCGTGTTCGGCCAAGAGGCCCCGAGTGACGTCGACGCCCGCGAGTCGGTGGTGAAGCGACCGCCAGTCCGGTAGGTCCTCGTAAGGCAGCTCCATTATCTCCCGGACAAGCTCGGCGAGCAGCTTCTGCTCAACCGCCAAGAAATCATCCATCAATCCTGCTTGATGATAAAGAGGCGGGGGGGGGGGGGGGGGGGGGGGGGGGGGGGGGGGGGGGGGGGGGGGGGGGGGGGGGGGGGTGGTTGTGGGGGTGGGGGGGGGGGGGGGGGGGGGGGGGGGGGGGGGGCGGG
>NZ_JBIUCF010000082.1:0-42261 GCF_044593615.1 Nonomuraea sp. NPDC051941 | reverse complement strand
CCGCCTGACGCCTGCCTCGCCACTAAACCCTGACCGACGATCACCGGCCAGGGTTCGCTGCCGCCTGCTTGGCTGAGGTGGATTCACGTGTCAGCTCGCGGGGACCAGCGCGCCCGCGCTGCCGTCGTCATCGCTCCTCTTGCGCTTCTTCTCCGCCTTCTTCCGCTCGGCCTTCACCCGCGCACTGAGCGCATCGGCGATCCTCTGGTCCGCGTCTCGGGTGGCGTGCTGGTAGATCAGCGCCGCACGGTCGCTGTCGTGCCCCATCCGCGCTTTGAGATCAGCGAGGCATGCCCCCGATTGCGCAGCCAGCGTGTTCCCCGTATGCCGGAGATCATGAGTGCAAGCCCAGGAGAGACCCATCTCCTTAAGCGCGTCCGCCCATCGGGCCTCACGCCGGAAGTTGCCACCCCGCAGGAACGCGCCCCGCTTGCCAAGGAACACGAAACTGTCTTCTGCCTCGTCGACGAACAATGCGAAGTGCTCGACCAGCGAGGGGACGATGACTGAGGGGATGATGATGGTCCGCCGGCCAGCCTGATCTTCCCGTCGCCATCGCTCCCAGGACAAGCCCGAGCAGGCCAGGGGGCAGGGGCGAAGGTCGTTCTTCCAGCGGGGAGCTCCACCCCCACTGCCCTCTGGCCCGCTCCCCTGACGGGTGGGACGACGGCGATGGGAAGATCAAGGAAAGGGCCGAATGATAGGTATGCCTGTACCGGACTTCCTCGGTTTTCTTGTAGATGGCGTGAGGTCCAACGGGGGCCGAGCGAGGACGAAACACGTTATAGCGGCCAGAATCCAGAGAGCGCCAAGGCCGATGCCCATCCATCCACTAATGATCAACGACTCATAGGACGCATCAGCGTGCGGTGTGCTTCCGAAATACTGGTTCTCTCGCATCAGCGTCCAGAGTTCGCTAGATCTGGCCCTCTCTCTGGCATCCTGTGCGTATCGTTCGAGAAGGATGCTTGGAACGAGAACCAGGCAGCCGATCCACATCAGAACGAATCGCGCACGCCTTACGGTCACTTGCCGCCTCCCTGCTTCAAGGTGGAATGAGAGTAGTTGAGCGCCCGGAACGACCACAATGAGGGCCTACGGCGTGCCCGTCGCGTGCCCAATCGGACGGGAAACCAGAAGGAACAGCGGGGAGTCACGGGGGACACGATCAGCCCCCTGAGCAGTGTCTACGCAGATCACTCAAGATCGTCGCAGCTATTTGCAAGCAGGAAGTCAGGAGTTCGAATCTCCTAGGCTCCACAGGAGGTCAAAGGCCACTACTCGTGATCGGGAAGTAGCCTTTTCGATCTTGTACAACTGCAAAGTACAGCTACGGCTCGCTTTCCGCCGAAGTCTGATCTAGCCGATGAGGGCCTCGGTGATCTGACGGGTGGTCTGCGCGGCGACCCTCGGGTTGACGGCGGCATAGGTGGTGTAGGCGTTCAGACCGGTGGCAAGGGCCCAGCCGCGACCCCGCGTCCAGGTGGCGTCGTCTACATCGAGTGCGGCGCGGAAGGCGGCACGGCTGTCGGCCGACATCAGCGTGTAGGCGATGGTCAGGTCACAGGCCGGATCGCCGATGCCGAGCCCGCCGAAGTCGATGACCGCGCTGAGACGGCCGCCGACGGTCAGCAGGTTGCCGGTGTGGAAGTCGCCGTGGAACCAGACCGGAGGGCGATCCCATCCGGGGGCGCTCAGGGCCGCGTTCCACAGTTCGGTCATGGCGGTAGTGTCGAACACGCCGTCGGCCTTTGCGATGGCGGCCCGCGTCGCGCGATCCCGGCCCGCCAATGGCTGGTCATCGAGGTCCTCGCGGGCCTCCATGGCCTGAACGTCCTCGGACCTGAACTGCTGCAGGGCGACCAGGAACTCCGCCAGTTGGACGGCGGCCGCGGACGAGTCGGCCAGCGCCTCGACGGTCGCCACCTCGCCCTCCAGCCAGCGGGACACCGCCCACCGCCACGGATAGCCGAAGTCGGGCTCACCCACTCCCACCGGTACCGGGATGGCCAGGGGCAGTCGCGGGGCGAGCCGGGGCAGCCACTCAAGTTCCTTCTCGGCCTGTCCGATGGCGCCGTCGTGGCGGGGCAGCCGGACGGACAGCTGCTCGCCTAGCCGGTAGATCACATGGTCCGAGCCGGCCGGATCGAGCAGCTCCAGAGGCAACGCGGCCCACTGTGGGAACTGCGTATCGACCAGCCTCCTGACTAGTGAGGCATTGATCGTGGGGCGGGTGTCCGCGGTTCTCACGGTTGCCAAGAGCACCTCCTGCGATCGGCCCGCTCCGTGCGGCGGGGGCTGGACTATCACAGTGCACTGTGGCTTGCCTGTCGACCGGATTTCCCCCGGCCGGACTGGCTGGCCACAAAGGCCACTTTCCATGGAAGTGGCCTTGGAGGTGCGTGGGGCTTAGAAACCGAGGTGCTGCCCCAAGCGTTTGAGCGCCTAGCGTGTCTCCTCTGAGGAGACTTCGCTGTAGATGTTCATGGTCACCGCGATCTGTGAGTGGCGAAGGATCTGCATGGCCACCCGCGGGTGGACGTCGAGGGCGACGAGCAAGGACGCGCAAGTCTTGCGGGTGGCGTGGACGTGGACTCTCCGCACTCCGACCTTGGCACAGGCGTTCGCGAAGCTGCGCCGGAAGGTGGACGGTTCGATCGGCCGACCACTGGCGGTGGCGAAGACGAGCCCGGTCTCCTGCCAGTCGTCTCCCGCCGCTTCGCGGACGGTGTCACGCACCCGTTGACGGGTGCGGAGGGCCGTCGTGACGATCTCGGGGAAGGACAGAAAGGCGTCGGACGCGTCCGTTTTGGTCTGGCGGTGCAGCAGCTTCCGGCCAATACAGCGGCTATCGCCGCCTCGTGTTGATCGAGGACGGCATGGGGGCCAGACTTGAGAGCCTTGACGAGGCGGCTGCTGTACAGCAGCCGAGTACAGCAACGTCGCCTTACCCCCTCACACGTCGTCGGCTCCTAGCTATCCCGTGACCAGGGCCGCGAGCCCTCATCGAGGTGACTGGCTCCCGTTTGCAAGCAGGAAGTCAGGAGTTCGAATCTCCTAGGCTCCACTCCTTCCGCGGTGTGTGTAGGTGGGCCCGGGCAACCCACCCGTTGCCCTGCTGGACAGTGGGCCTGCTGGAGCCCGCCCGGGTCGAAGGACACCCGGACCGACCCGCCGTCGCAACTCGACACCACCACCTGCCGGCCGTTCACCACTGCCGTCGCCACCGCATGCACCGTGCGGCGATGCTGAGGGAACAGCTCCCCGACCAACTCGGCCGTTTTCAGGTCCCACACCTGGATGGTCGGTTCATTGGAGTTGCAGGTGATCGCCACCAGCCGGCCGTGTACGACCGTG
Source organism: Nonomuraea sp. NPDC051941 (assembly GCF_044593615.1). Classification (NCBI taxonomy): domain Bacteria; kingdom Bacillati; phylum Actinomycetota; class Actinomycetes; order Streptosporangiales; family Streptosporangiaceae; genus Nonomuraea; species Nonomuraea sp. NPDC051941. The sequence continues at coordinate 38,904 of NZ_JBIUCF010000082.1, read as the reverse complement.
GTCGTCACGGCCTCCAAGTCCGCAGATCGGGGGAGTTCTCCGACCGGCAGTCCGGTGGCCAGGTCCGACACGCGTGTGGTCGTCTGGTAGCCACCAGAGACGACCACCAGATGGCCGGCGGTCAGCTCCGCGACCGCAACCGCGCTCACGTATCCACTGTGGCCGGTGAACGGGCTGCCCACCGGATCGCCGGTATCCAGGTCCCATACCCGGACCGTTCGGTCGCCGCCCGTGACGGCCACCCAGCGGCCGTCCAGCATCGCGGTCGCCACCGCGTACACCGGGCCGGTGTGGCCGCGGATCGGTGCCATCACCTCCTGGCGCGTCTCCAGGTCCCATACCCGTACCGTCGTGTCGTAGCAACCGGTGACCACCACCTGGCGGCCATGGCGTTCCGCGATCGCGAGGGCCTCCACGCTGTCAGCCTGAAGGTGGAACGGCTCGCCCACCGGCATGCCGGACGCGAGTTCCCACACCCGTACGGTGTTGTCGTCACCGCCGCTGACCACAACGGGGCGACCGTCCAGAACGGACATCGTCAGCGCCCGCACCGCGTTCGTGTGACCAGTCCACGGGGCGCCGACCCGCTCGCCGGTTGACAGATCCCAACCCCGTACTGTGTCGTCGCCGCCTCCGGTGACCGCTACGGCACGGCCGTCGAAGACCGCGGTCGTCACCGCCGCCACCCAATTGGTGTGGCCGCCGGTGGTGCCCAGCGGCGGGCATGACTTCACGCCCTTCGGCAGCAGACTGGTCCAAGTTGGCTGCACACGCCAGGCAGCAGGACGAATAGCCGGTGCCTCATGGCGGGACGGAGACGACATGCCGCGCATATTAGTTGCCGGCACCGGGACGCGTCTCCAAGAAACCCAGGGCGGTCGCGGATGCGTGCCGACTCCAGGAAGGTCTTCGCCTCGTTCACCTTCCAGGGCTTGACCTTGCGCTTCCGCGGGACCGACATCTTGACGTTGGCCGCGACGTTACGGGCCCAGGGTCTCTTTTCGTACGGCGTTGCTGAGCGCGGCCCGCAACGTCATGTACGCGTCGTGAACCGTCCGCTCTAAAGGCAGCGACCAGCAACATTTGCCAATGGCGCAGCATTGCCGGAGCCGATTCGGATTGCTGTGGCTCTCGGACCGCGCGGAGTCCTTGCCCTGGACGCAACACTGGCAGGACCGGCACAGTTTGTTCACCCAGGTCTGGACGTCGCGCACGGTCAGCTTGTCGACCCTCTTGTTACCAAGCGCCGGAGTGATGTAGAGCCGAGCGAACATCTCATAGTTCGCCACTGTCTTGGGCGCGAAGTTGGGTCCCACGACGTTAGTAAGCCAGTACGTCAGGTAGTCCGAAAGCTTCGGCGACTTGGTGACCACCGGCCTCTTGCGGGCCAGCTCATGAAGCTTGAGCCACTTCTCGTGGACGCGATGGCCGTCTTAATTTCACTACGCCACGCCTGTAACCAGGCCAAACTCGTACGCCACGTCCGCGGACGCAACCGTCATAACTGCCTGCGCCTGCGGCGGGGTGAGTGCTTTTGAAGGTCGGCCCGCACGCCCGTCGGAATCTCGCAAAGATCCACCACGTTCCGCTTGACTTTGTCAGTCATGACGCTCTTCACTACGCGATTCAATATCGCGTGCATGATCTTGAGAGACCGCGTGCTTAGGTGTGGGCCAGCCATCTATCCTCCTCCTCAACCGAGAGATCGCGAAGCTTGTAGGAACCGATAGCTGGAAGGATGTGGAGCCTGGCGAAGTCCTTGTACAGCTCCATGGTCTTCCTGTCGCGGCCCTTGAGAGCCATGCTCAAGCCGGTACGTGACCGCGTCCGCCACGGTGTAGGCGACTGGAGGATGGCAACGCCATCTTCGTAATCCCTCAATACCTACGTGCAAAGGTGAGCATGCACGACATCAAGTTGGTCAACTAGGCGGACGAATCCCTTATGCCATGCCAGGTGACAACGCAGACCGACGGCGAGACGTACGAGCTCCGCCTGACTCGCGCAAGCGCTTCCACGATCAGGGTTCACTCATCGATCGACTTCGAAGACGCCTTGCGGCAACTGAGAGCAAAGCTGGAACAGCAGAACCTGCTGTTGCTCTGCAACAAGTACCGCCGCGACGCGTTCATCTCCTCGATGTCACGTCAAATGAGTGAGGGCATATCGTGCTACCTGGTCGTCGCGGGGGAACTCGTAGCGCCAGAATTGCTCGACGATAGCCTCGGGCCTGCACCCAGGAGCGATGTCGTCACGGCCAAGGAGGCGTCGAAGTTCATCAATGAATGGATCGCCAGCTTCGACGACTAACGAAGACAAGCCATCGGCTCTTGTTGGACTTGCTTGAGGAGGATTACAGGCCCATCCCGCGCCTCTGCTGGTCAACCCGCTGCAAGATCAAATCCTGAGCCAGGCCGAAGTGTTACAGGATTACATGCGACTAGATGCATATCTACCGCCTACCCAAGCGGGAGTCGCCGATCTTCGGTAATGCGTGCGCTTGATCGCCGGTGGGTGGCCATGGCACAGGAAGGCCCAATCAGGCTTAACGAGCTGCTTGATGAAGCGGCCTCTGAACTCAATCCGTCGATCCATTAGGTTTTGATTTAGTCGACGAGAAACGCACACCAAGATAATACGACGAGTCGTCGTCAATACGGCAAGTTCAATGGATGAAGAGTGGAGAGGATGTCTTCTCGGGACTCCCGCCGACCGCGGTCCAAGCAAGAACTTCCGGTCAGCGGAAGTCCCGTCAGCCGCGATCCTAGCTGGATCCCTTCGTGCCGCTGGACTTGATCGCACTCAGCAGCTGGGCCCATTCTTCAGCAGAGAACTCCAGCACCGGGCCATGCGGATCCTTAGAATCGCGCACTCCGATGTTACCGCTGGCAAGCGTTGCGACTTCAACGCAATTGCCGTTGTAGCTACTGAACGTACTCTTGAACCAGCGCAGCTGGGGTGGAGCAGACATAACCGAATACTTTCTTCTCGCGATGAACTAATTTGCCAGCCGGTCCGCAGCCGCCCGCATCAATTGGACTGAATCATCTGGATCCAGCGCTGCCTGCATGATGCGGTTTACTATTCGTCCGTACTGGTATGTCTCCTTTTCGTCAAAGGAGAACTCTCCTCCCATGACCGTCTCGGTATATATGATGTCCGAGTGCTGGAAGCCGATGGGAAAATCTGTGGGCTCGAATTGCAGTTGCGCCAGGCTGGTAGTACCCAGGATCGGATATGGATTTGCCAACTGGACAATCCGAATAGTCACGTTGGGCCACTGGGACGCCTCAATGAGATGTTTCACCTGACCCCGCATAAGTTCCTCATCACCGATTAGGCGGTAGAGAACCGCTTCGTCAATTACCGCTATGAGCTCGAGCGGCCGAGGGGCGACCAGGAGTTCCTGTCGCTTCAAGCGAATCTGGGTACGAACGCGCAGCAGACTTGGGGGAAGCGCAAAGTATTCGTGGCCCGGACGATGACACGCCTCTATATATTCGGCCGTCTGCAGAAGACCGGGAATAATGCCAGGTTCCCAATTTACGACAACTTTCGCCTCATGCTCAAAAGCGATGTAGTCGACATAGGAGGAGGGAAGTTCTTTAGAAAACGGGTCCCACCAATTAGGCTGACCCGCCTGGCGGGCGAGCTCAAGGTATCCCTCACGTTGGTTCTCTGGGACCTGGTAGTGAGCGAGGAGCGCAGCCACGTCAGATAACGACGGTTTCGTACTGCCCGATTCGAGGCGCGAGAACTTGGCGGACGACCAACCGAGTTCCTTGGCGACTTTAGGGCCGTTGAGTCTGGCTTCGGCTCTCAGGCGTCGAAGCTCCATAGCCAACAGACCGCGTCGCAGACCGTTACTGATCCGACTCACCCTGCTGCCCTTCCCCATTGAACGGCTTCGTAATCCTCACTGGGGAGCTCGATTCAACTTCCCTCGAACGGTCCTCATGTACTTCCTGTGGAAGTTGCACCGATACTCTCCGCGATGGATTCTCAGAGTATCTCAGCATCGCAGACGCCACGAGGAGGCGAATCAAAAATCCCGGTATCGACTTGCGACCAACGGCGCAGTCAAAGCGAAGAGGCCGGGTTGGCGGATACCCCCCGCCAGCCCGGCCAACAGAGCATGTACCCACCCAGCTACAAGGACAGGACCTGCTTATGACCGAGCCTAACAAACGTCTCATCCCACGACTCATTGCTTATCTGGAGCGCCGGATCTGGGGAGCGCCCGATGCCTCCGCGCGTGCGGCAGGGCTGGAGATTCGGGAGTCTAGTTGGCGCAGGCGGATCTACCGCGATCCCCGCTTCGATCGGCTGCCAGACAGACATGCCGACGCGAGTCGCGAGGTCGCGGCGTCGCCCTTTCGCCGTAGGTAAGGGCGGGCATCCGCGGAACCATCCGCTTGTCCAGCCCGCCAAGGGACTGCTGGCGTGGACGGGGAAGGTCTGGCGCTGGCGGCTGGAACTCGTGGCCGCAGCGCTCGGTGCCACCGCCATCATCGCGCTGGCAACTCAGCTAGGCGGGGGAAAGACTCTGCTGGTGCTGACGGGAGTAGCCGCTCTGGGCCTCATGATGCGGCGGCGCCTGGCAGGCTGGGTGTGGGCACGTCTGGTGCGGCATCGCTTCCAACGGTTGTGCCTGCGTACCTCACTCCGCACCTCCGACGGCAGGCTCCCTCTTGTAGTGCACACCCTCTGGGACGATGGCGACGTGGTGCTACTCGTGTGGTGTCGCTCAGGGATGAGCCTGCCACTCTTCGAGAGCTACCGAGAAGAGATCATGGTCGCCTGCTTTGCAAGGGCAGTGCGGATCGGCGCGCATCATCGATGGGGCCATCTTCTGGTGATCGAGATCATCTTTTGATGGTCGCTTGGCGCCAGAGGCGAAGATTATGCCCCTGGCGCCCGGCGCTAGGACCCGGTCTGTCTGATTGGCTATCGGGCCATCCCTCACCTAGCTTGACCTTCAACTTCGATGGCCCGATCGACAGCCTAGGGTGAACGCCTTCCCGTGTGCCGACTCGATGTGGGCAGGCCGTTGCCCTGCGATGGTTGGCAACTCCTCGCCGGCCTGACCATCTCGGCCGTTGACGGCCCCGGTGACTCCGGGATCCTGGTCGAAGGCATCATCCATCCCGAGGAGACCGAAGAGCGTTTCGCATGAATGGAGGCCGTGGACCATGCGGGTGGTGCGGTCGTGCTGATCGTCGACTCGCACAGTCTGGTGAAGGACCAGGCGAGCTTGGCCGATGGCGGGAAGGCTCGGGGTGGGGCTCGTGCCCGTGGTTATGAGGACCGGTTCATCACCGGCTGAGGGACCACCTCGGCACACCGCCTTGGGGATGGTCATCCGTCCAGCCGATCCCGCTAACGCCGTTGCTAACGACGTCTCAGAACGCTGGTGTACGCCGCGGGAAGCCACTCAAGCCGGAAGGCCCGCTGAGCAGGCGCCTCGGACAGCGTTAGACGTCCGTGGACGATCTCGAAATGACTACGGATCTGACGCTGGCGTCCTGTCCTGCACTCGGTGCTGTACAGCAGAGAAGTACAGCAACGCCGACGCACATGAGTACGCGTCAGCAGCCATCATCTACCGCTTGACCAGGAGGAAGACCCGTCGACGTCGTGGCTGGCTCCCGTTTGCAAGCAGGAAGTCAGGAGTGCGAATCTCCTAGGCTCCACTCGTACGAAAGAGCAGGTCAACGGCCTAGGCTTTGGGGTCGTGCCCGTTATGTGCCCGACGGGTTCTTGGGTGAGCGCGCCGCGGGCGAGGGCGTCAAGCCTGTGGGCTGCGGCACGAGACCCCGACGTCCCTCAGTGTCTCGACTTCCCGCGCGTTCGGGTCAGTCGTGCAGTTCCTCCGATGACACCGTCTCATCGGCCGGCGGCGGCTTGATGTGCCCATTCATCCCCCATCCGACATGCGGAGGTCTTGCGCGAAGGCGTAGTACGGGTCGTCGCCCGGGGATCTGCCAGGGCCATCGTTCGGCTCGCGCCAGGAGCGCCACGCTCTGCGGACGAGTCGGTCGCCACCGATCCACAACCTTCCAGGTGCCGTACTTGCCAGTGGGCTTGCTCCGGAAGCCGATGCGCAAGCCCGGATTCGCCTTGCCGAGCTGTGCGAAGGTGATGGTGCCCTGGTACAAGGTGGTGCGCGTCACGGTGCGGGCGCCACGCGGGGCGTCGCCGCACACACGCGCCGCCATACCTGCCCAACGCCACCGACCTGGGTGCCGCGCCGTTGTCAGGTCACTGCCGCCGAGGCCCCGAAGCGGCAGCCTATGAGCCGTCGTTGTCCGCCCCGTCCGGATCATCGGCTGCCCGACGGGCCCACCACCGAATCACCAGGACTCCGCCGAACCAGCCGACCCCAAAAACAACAGGCCGCGCGATGAGATAGGCCGCCGTGATCCTCTCTGGTCCTTCACTGATGAGATCTATGGCCAGCAACGCCAAGAACCAGCCCACCACCCAGCAGGTCCAGCCCAGCAGGGCCTTGCGCGCCTCCTGGCCCCACGTCCTTTGACCATCCGCCACTCATTCCTCCGAACGACATTCGAGCAAGCGCCATCCCGCGTCGCTCCAAACCATTGCCTCCGGCAGTGGCCTCAGGTTCCGGGATGATTGCCGGCCTCAGGTGCAGGTCCGTAGGTGGGCTGAGGTGTGTCCGTGGCCGTGCAAAAGTAGCCGCAGGTGGCCGGGTTGAGGTCACCGCTGGTGGCCAGTTCTAAGTCCCCACGTCCTCGCGTGCTTGTCCGTGTGTCGTGGGGCGGGGTGTGCCCTGAACGGTGATCGTGACGGTGTCAGCCAGTCATGTGATCACCGCTCAGGGAGTCTGCCGGGCCATGAAATCTTCGGGGGAAGTCATGGACATCATCGCTGCCTACCGCGAGGTGGGCACCTATCGCGGGGCCGCCGGGATATGCGGCACCACGCACAAGACCGTCAAACGCATCATCGAGCGGGCACTGGCCGGGGACAAGGCGCCGCCCCGCAAACAGCGCGAACACAACTACGATGTGGTCGCCCAACTGGTAGCCGACAAGGTCCGCGCGACGCACGGGAAGATCTCGGCCAAGCGGCTGCTGCCCTTGGCGCAGGCTGCCGGATACGGCGGGTCGGCGCGTAACTTCCGGCGGCTGGTCGCCGAGGCCAAGCAGGCATGGCGGCGACAGCACCCGCGCGGGCGGCGCCCGGCCATCTGGACGCCGGGCGAGATGCTGGTCATGGACTGGGGTGATGCGGGTGACGGATTGCACGTGTTCTGCGCCGTGCTGGCCTGGTCGCGCTACCGGTTCGTGCGCTTCGCCGACAACGAGCGCGCGGAGACCACTCTGGGCTTTCTCGCGGAGTGTTTCGAGACGCTCGGCGCGGTCCCGAAGGTGGTGTTGGCCGATCGGATGGGCTGCCTGAAGGGCAGCGTGGTGGCCAACAAGGTCATCCCCACCGCCGACTACGTCCGCTTCGCCACCCATTATTCGTTCCGCCCTGACTGGTGTGAGGCGGCCGACCCCGAATCGAAGGGGATCGTGGAGAACCTGGTCGGCTACGCCAAGTGGGACCTGGTCGTGCCGCAGGCCCCCTTCGATGACCTGACAGTGGCCAATATCGCCGCCCGGACCTGGTGCGCCGAGGTCAATGCTGTGGTGCACTCGGAGATCTGCGCGATTCCCGCCGAGCGACTGGTCGCCGAGCGGGAGGTGATGAATACGCTGCCGTCGCTGCGCCCGGCGATCGGCAAAGCGCCGATCACCCGCAAGGTGGACAAGCTGTCGTGCGTGCGGTTCGGCTCGGCCCGCTACTCGGTGCCCAATCGGCTCATCGGCGCGAGGGTGGCCGTGGTCGAGGCCGACGGCAGGCTGCTGATCACCGACCTGGCCACCGGCGAGATCGTCGCCGACCACGCCCCAGTCGCCCCCGGCGAGGCCGCGATCAGCGACGAGCACTACGGCGGCCCGCGGCCCGCGCCACGGCGCGCCGCCCGGCCCCGCACCCCGATCGAGAAGGCGTTCTTGGCGCTCGGTCCGGCCGCCGAAACCTGGCTGACCGGCTCGGCCGCCTCCGGCAACACCCGCCTGGCCGCCGACCTAGTCGAGTTGGCTGCCCTCGCCGCGGCCCATGGAGACAAGGCGTTGGTGGCCGCGTTGGAGCGCGCGGCGCAGTTCCGCCGATGGCGGGCCGAGGACGTCCGCTCCATCCTCGCGGCCGGGGCCGGCACGCCACAGCCGACCGCCGCCGGGGACGCGCTGGTGATGGCCCTGCCAGTCGTCCCGACCCGGTCACTGGGCGACTACGCCCTCGACCGGATCGGAGAAGCCGGATGAGCGCGCCCACCACGCCCGCGCTGCCCGGTGATCTGGACGCCGCCTTGCGTCGCCTGAAGCTGGCCACCATGCGCCGCCTGGCGCCCGAGCTGCTGGTGACGGCCCGCACGCAGCGCTGGAACCCCGAAGAGTTCCTGCGCACCCTGCTGGAGGCCGAGCTGGCCGCGCGCGATGACTCCAACGTCCGCACCCGGATGAAGGCCGCTGCCTTCCCGGTCATCAAGACCATCGAGGAATTCGACGTCGGCGCCTCCTCCATCCCCCGCGCGACCTTCGACTACCTCGCCAGCTTGGAGTGGATCCGCGCCCAAGAGAACTACTGCGCGGTCGGCCCAGCCGGCACAGGCAAGTCCCACAGCCTCATCGCGCTCGGTGTCGCGGCCGTCCACGCTGGCTACAAGGTGCGCTACTTCACCGCGGCCGACCTGGTCGAGACGCTCTATCGGGGTCTGGCCGACAACTCCGTCGGCCGCATGATCGACAACCTGCTCCGCAACGACCTGGTGATCATCGACGAAGTCGGGTTCGCCCCGCTGGACGACACCGGCGCGCAGTTGCTGTTCCGGTTCGTGGCCGCCGCCTACGAACGCCGAGCACTCGGCATCGGCTCGCACTGGCCCTTCGACCAGTGGGGTCGTTTCCTGCCCGAGCACACCACCGCCGTCAGCCTGCTGGACCGGCTCCTGCACCACAGCGTCGTCGTGGTCACCGAGGGCGAGTCCTTCCGCATGAAAAAGGCACGAACCCGGACAAGCGGACGCCTCACCAAGAAGTAGTCAACTACGAAGCCATGGGGACCTCTATCCGGCCACCAGCGGCGACACGCACCTGACCATTGACAAGGTGGAAGCCTGGTCATTCTGCCCGCTGTCGACCCGGGACAAGCCGTGCAGACCAGGACCACGGGGTCAAGGTCGTTCGTCCAGTGGGGCGCTCCACCGGACCTGTGGCCCAGGCCGCTTCCCTTTCGGGCAAGTCGACGGCAGACAGGATGATCAGAGAGCAGGGTGCGCGCGTCGCGCGGAAGTGACCAGCCGGCAGGCATGATCATCGTGTCATTGGCCTTTGGCGATCTTCTGTTGTTCCGCTTCTACGCGGGCGGTCAGTGCGTCGGCGATTCGCTGGTCTGCGTCGCGTGGCGTGCTGGTTGATCAATGCTGCTCGAACGTTGTCATGGCCTTGAGGTCCGCCGGGCTGGGCCGCGAGCGTGTCCCCAATGTGCCGGAGATCAGGGAGAGGCGGGCCCTGAAGCCAGGTAGTCTCGCCATCAGCCGTACGACCTCCTCGGGACAATCGGTGGTCAGCGCATGGCCGCAGCCGTCGAGTTCGCGCACCTGCACGGCGGGCATCCGGCGAGCGTACTCCTGGGCCTGCCGCACCGGGTTGACGGTGTCCTGGCGGCCCCAGATCACCAAGGTGGGAGTGGTGGTGGACGGCATGGCGGCCAGGGTTTCACGCCAGTCCAGGCCGCGTTCGAGCAGGACCTGGCTCTCCAGGTTGTCGGGGAAGGTGCCGGGTGCCCAGAACGCGTCGACGTCCTGCTCGAGGATCCTGCTTCGGTTGACGTGGATGCGGTCGAGCGCGGCGCGGGAGCTGGACCTGTCGGCGTAGTACCAGTTGTTCCACAACTCCCCGATGACCGGGTACTTCATGAGTTCGTATACCCAGGTATCGCGGGTGGCGGCGCCGGAGGGGGACAGCAGGAGCAGGCTGCTGACGCGTTCGGGGTGGCGCTGGGCGTAGGCCAGCGCCCAGCCTCCGCTCCACGAGAGCCCTCCGAGCGCGGGACGCTCGATGCCCGCCGCGTTCAGGAACACGCCGATGGCCGTGGTCATCCCCCTCAGGTCCCAGGTGAAGTCGCGGTCCTTCAGCCGGGTGAATCCCTGACCGGGGAGGTCCACGACGTAGACCGTGTGGTCGCGGGCGAGCTCCGGCACCTGGCGGCGCCAGCCGTACGTCCATGAAGCCCCGGGCGACAGCAGCACGACGGGGCTGCCGGAGCCCTCCTTGACGTAGTGGAAGCGAGCGAGTGGGGTGTCGAGGAACCGCGCGTTCGCCGGCGGCCGGTAGTCGGCCACCGCTGGGCGATAGCCGTACGCGCCATAAAGAATGGCGCCGACGGCCAGGGTGAGGATCAGGCTCAGGACCGCGAGCGTGCGAGGTCTCATGTTTGCTCTCCGTTCTGTGGGATTCCACCAGAAGGAGGCAACCGAGCCTCACGAGGTTCCTCACGACTGCCATGCTTTGCGGAAGCTCCGGCGGGCACGGTGCAGGCGCGATTTGACCGTCCCCTCCGGTACGTGCAGGAGCCGTGCGGCCTCATCCTCCGGCAACCCCTCCAGGTCACGCAGGACCAGCACCGCCCGGTGTTCGGGTGACAGGCGCTCGAGCACGTCGCGGATGTCCACCGCGCTCTCGACGTCCTGCCTCGACGGGAGTTCGGCGAGCTCCACCGCGTGGTGCCGCCGTTTCGCGATCCTGACTGCTTCCCGTACGGCTATCGCCCGGGCCCAGCCGTGGAGCGCCTGCGGATCGCGCAGGCTCCCCAGGTTCCGGAAGATCGCGATCAGCGACTCCTGGACGGCGTCGGGCCCGTTGTCGAGCGCGATGGGCCCGCAGATCCGGCCGAGGTAGGGCGTCAGCTCGCTCAGCAGGTCGTTCATGGCCATCGTGTCGCCGCCCTGCGCGGCGCGCACCAGGTCGGCGCTCATCGACGCACGACCCTCGCCTCGAGCCTGGCCAGCGCCTTCTCTCCCGCGACCCGCACGCCCAGGGGCACCAGCGCCGCCCGGCCGGGGACGCGGATTCCTCCCGTCTGGGCGACCAGGGTTCCTCCCGGTACGGCTGCCGCCGCGACGCCGATGATCAGGAACCTGCTCTGCATCCAGCACCAGCCGGGCCGCAGCTCGACGTCGAACCTCGCACGCATGCCGTACCTGCTTCGCGCCTTGGCCACCAGGCGCTCGCTCCCGTGCCCGGACACGATGGTCAAGCGGCGCATGTCCGGCTCGAAGGTGCCGAACTCCTCTTCCAGGGCACTCACCACGGACCAGACGTCCTCGAACGGGGCGGGGATGACGCGTTCCGCCATGTACGCCCCGGGGATGGCGGAGGCGAGCACCCGCAGCCTCCGTACCGGGTCCAGATCAGCAACAGGCCAAGTCATATCCATCCAGAGGCGTCGACCGTGGAGAAGGTTCCATGGAACCACCGGCGATTTCCGCGCCTCCTGCCGGGCATGAGAATCTCACTCCCAGCGGCCTTCGTCGCCGCCGTCCTGCTGCTCGACGCGTTCCTTCACCTTTCCTGGCTGGTACGGCCGGCGGCGGACCCGCGAGCGCTCTCCCTGGCGTTGCTCAACTTCGACACGCCCTTCACGGCGCGCGTCCTCGTTCCCCTGATCGTCGTGCTCACCGTCGCCGCCCTCGCGGTGCTCGCAGTCTCCCGCGGGCGGGGCGGTCGGCTCGCCAAGGCGGTCGCTCTCGCTCTGGGCGGCGGGCTGCTCGCGCGTGCGGAGCTCGGCCTCGCCTGGGCCGTCGGGCTGGGCACGGACACCGGCACCCCGTTCTACTGGCTCAACCTGCTGCTCTACACCCCGTTGTGCGTGGCGCTGGCGTTCGCGACCGGTGCCGTGCTGATGCGGGCCTTCTCCCCGGAGGTTTGAGCCGGGACAGTGTTGCCGGTATGCCGGAGATCGTTGGCCGGCGGCGGCGTGATGGACCGTGAAGAGGAATGGGGGGTTCGCCGAACTAGGGGTGTTCCGTGGTAATCGCCTGAAAGGCCGGCATGCATGACAGCTCCCCCCCAAGATTCGGCGCCTCCCAGCGAGGGCACCGACGCGCAGGTGATAGAGGCGTCGTGGCGTCACCCTGATCGCTTCGGCGCCGTCTTCGATCGCTATTTCGCATCCATCCACCGCTATGTTCACCTGCGCCTGGGTGAGGCGGCCGCGGATGACCTGGCGGCGGAAACCTTTCTGCGCGCCTTCCGTAGCCGGGACCGCTTTGACCTCACCTGCCCCAGCGCCCGGCCCTGGCTGTACGGCATCGCCTCCAACCTGGTCGCCGAGCACCGTCGCGGTGAGGCGCGCAGGTATCGAGCGCTGGCCAGGAGCGCCGATGCCGCGGAGATCGCCAGTCACGACGAGCGCGTGGTGCAGCGGGTCTCCGCGGCGGTCATGCAACCGCGGCTGGCCGCCGGTCTCGCCCGGCTCTCGTCCGGGGACAGGGACGTCCTGCTGCTGGTCGCCTGCGCTCAACTCAGCTACGAGGAGGTGGCCGAGGCTCTCGGCATACCTCAGGGAACGGTGGGATCACGTCTCAACCGCGCCCGCAAGAAGCTCCGCAAGATCATCGGTCCCGCCGGGGAGGCACTGTGATGAACGAACTCGAAGCGATCAAGGCCCACCACGACAGCCTGCCCGGACCCGCGCCCGAGGTGACCGCGCGCGCATGGGTGCTGGTGGCCGAAGAGATCGAGGCCGAGCGGACCGGGAGCGGCCACCGTCAGCCGGCGCGGCCACGTCGGCGGTCTCTTCGCGGATTCCCGGCCGGCTGGTGGGCGATGAGGGCCGGCGTGGCCGTGGGGCTCGCGGCGGCGGTGACCGCGGGACTGGTCGTGGTGCGTGGCGGTCACGACTCCGCTCCGTTCGGGGCCCCTCCGGCCAGCGCCGCCGAGTTGCTCCGGCATGCGGCCTCGGTCGCGGCGCGGGAGGACGTACGGCCCGGGCCGGGGCAGTTCGTCTACGTCGACCAGAAGAACGTCACGTTCGCCAGCGGTTCCGAGGGCGAGTACACCCAGGACGTGCGCCGAGAGGTATGGATGCCCGCCGGGGATCCCGGCAAGGCCCTGACGCGCTCGACGTACGGTCAGATACACGCCACCAGCGGGCGCCCTGAGCACGTGCAATCCCCCGGAACGGTGGAGTATCAGCGCGCGGGGCAGTGCCCCGAGCACTCCCTGAGCCTGCCGTTCCAGGCCGCCGATCTTCCCGCCGATCCTGATCGGGTTCTGGCGAAGATCCGCCAGGGAGCGGAGACGTTCGTCCGGTCGGACCAGCGCAGACGAGGAGAGACGGACCTCGGCCAGGACGAGATCGACATGCGGGTCGAGAAGGTCGTCGCGAGCTCGTTGCTCGGGCTGGCGCAGGACCCGCTCACCTCGTCCCGGACCAGGGCCACGGTCTTCGGCGCGCTGTCGAAGCTGCCGACCGTGACCATCGTCCCGGACCTCACCGACCCCGCCGGACGACACGGGGTGGGCGCCTCGCTCAAGCTTGAGAACCCCTACGGCTGGGAACGTGGGGAGCTCATCTTCGAGCCGACCACCTACCGGTTCCTCGGCTACCGGAGCTGGATCGGGCGGCAGGAGGGCGGACAGGTCAGGGAGACTCCGGGCGCCAGTACGGCGGTGATGACCGTGAAGGTCGTCGACTCCATGCCGGAGGTTCCGAAGGATGCTGGCAAGCCGATGTTCTGCTGACGGTGTTTTGGGGCAGAAGGTAATGAAGTACAGCACAATTGACGCATGGGACACCCTCGGCAACCCGGTCCGCGGGAATACCCCGGTGTTGTTTCTGCTCTGGTCGTGATCCTGGCAGTGCTTCTGCCGGGCGGCTTCACGTTCAGCGTGTACAAGTACCTCAGCGCCCCCGACCCGAGCACCGCCGCGGCCTCGCCGACCACGGATCCCACACCCGAGCCCAAGGAGCCGAGCCCCAGCGAGAACGAGCGCCGCCCGGACTCTCCGATCGACGCCGACGCGTACGGCGACTGGAATTTCCGTCTGGGCGGCGTCACGTTCAAGGCCGAGAAGGTGGGCGGCTGGACGTACGACTCCTGCGCGCCGGTGGACCGGAACGGCGTGCTGGCCAGGAACAAGTGCGAGCGCGTCGTTCAACTGGCCTACAAGTCCTACCGAGGGCATCTCACGGCGGTCCAGGTCATCATGTCCTTCCCCACCGTGAAGGCGGCCAAGGCCACGGCCGTCCACCTGGCGGGCTCCTCCCGGGCGGTGAAGTGGCACCGGGACAAGATGCTCGACAGGTACGTCTACGCCAAGCAGCGGGTGGCCGTGACCAAGAGGTACGTCCTCCTCACGATCGTCACCGCCGACAGGACGGCCCAGGCGAAGGCCACGCGGTTCCACCACTACCTGCACACGGATCGTTCGAACAGCTTCCTCTTCCGCGACTCGACCGCCTCAGACTGAGCGGTCACGCCGCTCTCGTCTGACTCGTCCGTAAGCTGAGGGTGTGTCCCCCGCTCTGGTCCTGCTCGACGGCGTCCGCTGGCAAGGTGTGCCCGTGGTCGGCGATCGTGCGCAGACCCTGCTGTCCGTGCTCGCCCTGCACGGGCGTGCAGGGGTCAGTGACGAGCACCTGGTCGAGGAGCTGTGGCCCGATGAGGCGCCGGCCAATCCGACGAAGGCGCTGCAGGTGGTCGTCTCGCGGACCAGGGCGGCGACCGGTGCTGATGTCGTGGTCCGGATCCCGCGTGGTTACCGGCTCGGGCTGGCCGCCGATCAGGTGGACGCGCTGCTGGTCGGCGCGCTGGTGACGGAGGCGCGGGCCGCGCTGGGCGAGGACGACGTGGCGCTCGCGCGTCGCCGCGCCGAAGAGGCCATGGGTCTCGTGGCCGGCGGCTCGGACGGTGCCACGGGCGCGCTCGCCGAGCTGAGGGGCATGGCGGCGAAGTGGGTGGCCGAGGCCCGGCGGGTGGCGGCGATCGCGCGGGGCCGGAGCGGCGCTCACGAGGCCGCGCTGCCGCTGCTGGAGGAGGCCGCGGCCGACGGGCCGCACGACGAGGAGCTGCTGGCCTGCCTGCTGCGGAGCGAGGCCGCCGTACGAGGTGCCGCCGCCGCTCTGGAGCGCTACGAACGGTATCGCGCGGGCCTGGTGGCCCGGCTCGGCACCGAACCGGGGCCTGAGCTCGCCCGCGTGTACGCCGAACTCCTCGTCGCGGACCGGCCGGTGCGTGCGGGCATCCTGTTCGACGGCTCCTCGTTGCTCGGCCGCGATGACGACATCCGCGCGGTGCACGCCCTGTTGCGGACCAACCGGGTGGTCTCCGTCATCGGCCCTGGCGGGCTGGGCAAGACGCGGCTGGCGCATGTCGTCGGCAGAGACGTCGCGCAGCCCGTCGCTCACTTCGTCGAGCTCGTCGGCGTGTCCTCGCCCGAGGGTGTGGTGGGGGAGGTGGGCTCGGCACTCGGGGTTCGGGACTCGGTCAGCGGGCGTCGTGTCCTGACCGCCGAGCAGCGCTCGGACGTTCGCGCCCGGATCGCCCAGCATCTCGATCAGGCTCCGGCGCTGCTGATCCTGGACAACTGCGAGCACGTGATCGAGGCCGTCGCCGACCTGGTGGCGTTCCTGACCGTGACGACCCGCGACCTGCGGGTGCTCACGACCTCGCGCGCCCCCTTGTCGATCCCCGCCGAACGCGTCTACCCGCTCGGCGAGCTGCCCACGGGCGACGCGGTGGAGCTGTTCCGTCAGCGCGCCACGGCCGCTCGCCCGGGTGTGCGGATCGACGAGGGAGTGGTCGAGGAGATCGTCGCCCGCCTTGACGGGCTGCCGCTCGCGATCGAGCTGGCGGCGGCCAAGGTACGGGCGATGTCGGTGGAGGAGATCGCCCGGCGCCTGGCGGACCGGTTCGCCCTGCTGCGCGGCGGGAACCGTACGGCCCCCGATCGGCACCAGACGCTGCTCGCGGTCATCGAGTGGTCGTGGAATCTGCTGGACGAGCCGGAACGGCTGGCGTTGCGGTGGATGTCGCTGTTCGGCGACGGTTTCACGCTGACCGCGGCCGAGGACGTACTGGGCTCGGACGCCCTGCACGTGGTGAACGCGCTGACCGAGCAGTCGATGCTGAGCGTCCGCGAGACGACGTACGGCCTGCGCTACCGGATGCTGGAGACCGTCAGGGAGTTCGGGCGGATGCGGCTGAAGGAGGCCGGCGAAGAGGCGTCCGCTCGGGCGGCGCAGCGGGCCTGGGCGACGGCGTACACCCTCGAACACGGCTCCACGCTGTTCGGCCCGGGGCAGTTCGCGGCGGCCGACGCGTTGCACGCGGAAGAGAGCAACCTCGCCGATCTGCTCCGGCAGGCTCTCGGCGAGCCCGATCCCGTCACGATGGTCCAGTTGCTGGCCGGCGTCGGCGCGCTGTGGTCGATCCGCGGCGACCACTCCCGGATTCTCGTTCACCGGGACGCGATCGCCCAGGTGGTCAGCGGCTGGCTGCCGCCGCCGCATCTCGTCGAGGTGGCCAGGGGCGCCATGCTGATCACGCTCATGAACAGCCTGAACTTCACCGACCGCGGCAGCGGTCCGATGCGCGACCTCCTCCGTAGGCTGCCCACCGGTGACGCGACGGATCACCGCATGGCGGCGATGGCCACGGTGCTGCTCGCGTGCGACGCGGACGACGGCGCCGACGTGCGCCGCCGGCTGGAGGAGCTGTCCCGGAGCACCGACCGTGACGTGGTCTGGGCGGCGACGCAGATGAGCGCCCAAGTCCTGGAGAACACGGGAGACGTCACCGGGGCGATCGAGGCCGCCGAGCTCACCCTGACGATGGTCCGCGAGGACGAGGGGCCGTGGTTCGCCGCGATCATGCACGCCATGCTGGCCCACCTGGTCATGCAGCACGGCGACCGACGGCGGGCGGTCGGACACGCGCGTACCGCCATCCCGGTGCTGAGCCGGATCGGCGCCGCCGACGACGAGGTTCAGCTCCGCGCGCTGCTGCTGATCTCCGCTCTCGCCGACGGCGACCTCGACGCCGCGGAGACCGAACTCGCCGGGATCATCCGGATCAACGACAGCGAGACCGTGCTCGGCGGGGTGGCGATGGCCTCGTTGTGCGCGGCCGAGCTCGCCCTCGCCCGCGGCAGGACGGCCGCCGCGCTCGCGGAATACCGCCTGGCCGTCCAGCGGGCGCACAACCTGCGTCTGCCCGGGGTGCTGCGCGCGGAGGTCACTCCGTGGACGATCATGGCGGAGTCGGTCACTCTCACGGCGTACGCGTACCACGCGCCGCCGGAAGACTCCCGGTACGGCGAGGAGCTGTTCTCCACCGTCCGGGGCTACGACCTGCTGGCCACGGACAGCCCGATCCTCGACTATCCGCTGTGCGGCTCGATGCTCTTCGCGCTCGGCGCGTGGGGGGTGCTGCGCGGAGCCATGGCCCCGCGCGACGCGATCGGGTTGCTGGTGCTGGCCGAACGGTTCGCGTACAACACCAGCATGCCCAGCATGGCCTTCGAGCGGATCGAACCGCACGCGGAGCGGGCCGCACCCGGGATGATCGCCGCCCTGCGGGCCGAGTACGGCGATCGGCGCGGCTCCGACCTGCTCGACGAGGCGCGCAGTCTCGTCGAGCGGGTCTCCGGCCGTGACGGGCGCACGTCACATGTGCCGCTTGTAGCTGCGTACCGACAGCGGCGCGAAGATCGCGATGACGATCAGGCACGCCAGCAGCGTCCAGGCCACCTCTCCGCTGACGAGGCCGCTGTTGGCGAGGTCGCGGGTGGCCGTGACCAGGTGTGAGACCGGGTTGAAGCGGACGAACGCGGCCAGCCAGCCGGGCAGGGTCTCGATGGGGACGAACGCGTTCGACAGGAACGTCAGCGGGAACAAGATCATCATGGAGATGCCCTGCACCGCCTGGGCGCTGCGGGCTATGGTGCCGACCCAGGTGAAAACCCACGCCAGCGACCAGCCCGTGAAGATCGCCAGCAGGATCGCGGCGAGCACGCCGCCCGCTCCACCACCCGGACGGTAGCCCATCACCAGGCCCATGCCGAAGGTCAGAGTGGCCGCGATCGTGTAGCGCACCAGGTCGGCCACCATAGGGCCGGCGAGCGGCGCGATCCGGGCGATCGGCAACGACTTGAACCGGTCGAAGACGCCCTTCTCCATGTCCTCGCGCAGTTGCGTGCCCGTGGCCATGCACGTCGTCAGCACGGTCTGGGCGAGGATGCCGGGGATCATCAGGGGGAGGTAGCTCTCCACGTCACCGGCGATGGCGCCGCCGAAGATGAAGGCGAACATCGCGGTGAACAGGATGGGCTGCAGCGTCACGTCGAAGAACTGCTCCGGGTTGCGGCGCATCTTCTTGAGCGCCCGCCATGCCATCGTCAGGGTCTGACCGATCGTCTCCCCCATGGAGACGCGCCGCCGGGCGGCCTCCACACGGTCGGCGGCCCGTACGGCCTCGCGGGCGGGTGCGATCACGGTGCTCATCGGTTCTCCTTCGTGGCGGCCCCATCGGACCCATTCGTCTCGTGACCGGTGAGGGCGAGGAACACCTCGTCCAGGCTGGGCTTGGCCACGCTCACCGAGGAGATCGACACCCCGGCGGTGCGCAGCGCGATCAGTACGTCCGCGGCCAGGTCTGCCTGGTCGAGGGCGACGTTGAGGCGGCCCTGCTCCGGGCTGAGTACCGGGTCCTCGCCGAGGACGCGCCGTACGACCTCCACAGCGGCGGGTACCTCGCCCGGGTCGGCGAGCAGCAGCTGGAGTGTGGAGTTGCCGACCTCGGTCTTCAGCTCGTCGGGCGTACCCTCCGCGACTTTGCGGCCGTGGTCGATGACGGCGACACGATCGGCGAGCTGATCGGCCTCGTCCAGATATTGCGTGGTCAGCAGTACCGTGCAGCCGTCGGCGACCAGACCGCGGATGGTGTCCCACATCTGGCCGCGGGTGCGCGGATCGAGACCGGTGGTCGGCTCGTCGAGGAAGATCAGCGGTGGCCTGGTGATCAGGCTGGCCGCCAGGTCGAGGCGCCGGCGCATGCCCCCGGAGAAGTGTGAGATCGCCTTGTCGGCGGCCTCTTCCAGGCCGAACTGGCCCAGCAGTTCGGTGGCGATCCGCCGGGCGCGCGGCGCGGCGATGCCCTGCAGGCGGCCGAAGAGCCAGAGGTTCTCGCGGGCCGTCAGGTTCTCGTCGACCGACGCGTATTGTCCGGTGACGCCGACCAACTGGCGGATCATGTGCGGGTTGCCGGCCACGTCGACCCCGAAGATCTCGGCGCGGCCCGCGTCGATCGTCAGCAGGGTGGCCAGCATCCGTATCGTGGTGGTCTTGCCGGCGCCGTTCGGGCCGAGGACTCCGAAGATCTCACCGGGGCGTACCTCCAGGTCGATCCCGTCGACGGCGCGGTGCTCGCCGAACGTCTTCACCAGCCCTTGCGCGCGTACGGCCAGATCGGCGCCCCCGCCGAGGACGGGGCGGCCCTCGGTACGTCCGAGTTCTGTGATGCTCATGGCTTCACTTTCGGCGGTGCCGGTTTCACGGCGCCCTCGACCGGGTTTCACCGGTCGCCGCGAGCGAACCGGACCCTGCCGATCGGGGACGTCCACTCCTGATCGTTGCCGTTGTCACGTGTGGTGTAAGTGAGGCGCAAGTGACGATCAAGGGTTGATCCATATGTTCCTCTCGTCAGGAAAAATGCTTTCGCCCATAACCCAAGACGCACCTGGAGAATCGACGTGAAGAGCATCAAGAGAATCGCCCTTGTCTGCGCCGTCTCTGCCTCCCTGGTCGCAATCATGGGCGGTGCCGCCAACGCCTCGACGGCCGAGGACGCCGGCTCGACGTACGTGGCTTACGAGGGGCCGGGCTTCACCGGCCAGACGCAGGTCATCGACAAGTGCGGCGTGACCAACCTCCGCTACCGCGGGTCGTACAAGTGGTACGGCTCCGGCCAGGCCGGCCGGATGCACAACCAGATCAACACCAGAGGGCCGGTGCACTTCACGCTGCCCGCCATGGGCAACGCGAAGCAGGGGACGGGCGTCGGTTGGAAGAGCATCTTCGTGGAGTGCTGAGGCCCACAGCCGGTGCCCGCCCTGGCCGGTGTCGTGCAGGCGCCGTCGGGACTACTGGAAGCGTTCGAGCGTGAGGAGCGGCTCGGAAAATACGGGCGCCGGTGCGTCGGGATCGGCGGCGACGGCCTGCTCCAGGCGGCGGAAGCCGGACTCCAGCTCGTCGGGACTGAGCTGGGCGAAGAACGAGAGGGTGCGCAGGCGCAGCCGTTCGAGCATGTCAGCGCGAGTGCCGACGGACGGCTCGGTGACCGTGCCGAAACCGGCAACGCGCCAGCCGGCCGACGTGAACATCGCGATGACCTCGTGCAGCGGCTGAAACAGCGAGGCGTCCGCCTCGAAGCCGCGGGGGAAGTGCTCCAGCCACCACGGCCTGGGATGGTGGTCGCTGAAATTCGCGCGCAGCAGTAGCCGCCCGGTGGGCTTGAGCACCCTGGCCAGCTCTCGGACCGCCTGCGGCTTGTCCTGGACGTGGTGCCAGGACAGGAACATGAGAGCGTAGTCGGCGCTGCCGGACGGCACTGGTATGTCCTCGGCGGAGCCTGCCAGATACCGCACCCCGGGATGCCGGGACTGCGCCTGCGCCACTTCCCGCATGCGGACCGACGGCTCGACGCCGGTCACCGGCCCGAATGTTCGCGCCAGCGCGGGGGTGTACCTGCCGGTCCCTGAGCCGACGTCCAGCCCCGTCAGCGGACGCCGCTCGGGCAGCACCGCTTCGAAGGCGCTGATCCATGTCCGCAGCTGCTGCTCGGAGAGCGCACGGCCACGCGCGTAGTCCTGGTACTGCTCCGTGTCGTAGTCGATCCGCCTCATCGCAGCTCCCGCGTCAGCCGGGCTACGGCGAACCGTCAGCCCGATATATCGACTTGATACATCGGCACGATACGTAGTGTCGCGTCATGCCGCAAGAGGGCATGGGGGTCGGGCATACCTGCACGGCGGTGGTGGGGAGATGGAGGGCGCACTAAGGTCATTTCGTGCTGCCTCTCTCGTCTGCGGATCCGGGCCAGATCAGCGCCTTCCGGCTGAGCGGCGTACTCGGCCGGGGTGGGCAGGGGTCGGTGTATTCAGGGGAGGACGCCGCCGGGGCGAAGGTGGCGGTGAAGGTGCTGCACGCGTACATGGGGGATGCGGAGACGCACCGGCGGTTCCTGCGGGAGGCGGAGGCGGCGCGGCGGGTGGCGCCGTTCTGCACGGCTCGGGTGCTGGAGGTCGGGGTCGCCGACGGCCGGCCGTACATCGTGAGCGAGTTCATCACCGGGCCCTCGCTGGAACGGCTGGTGAGAGGCGAGGGGGTACGGTTCGGCAGCGGGCTGGAACGGCTGGCGGTGACCACCTTGACCGCGCTGGCCGCCGTCCACCGGGCCGGGATCGTGCACCGGGACTTCAAGCCGAGCAACGTGATCATGGGGCCCGAGGGGCCGGTCGTGATCGACTTCGGGATCGCCCGGGCGCTGGATCAGACCGCCACCAGCAGTGTGATGGGGACGCCCGCGTTCATGGCGCCCGAGCAGTTCGCGGGCGGGGTGGTCGGGCCGGCGGTGGACCTGTTCAGCTGGGCCAGCACGATGGTGTTCGCGGCTACCGGGCAGCAGGCGTTCAAAGGGGACACGATGCCCGCCCTGATGCACGCCATCCTGACCACCGAGCCGGATCTGTCCGAGGTGCCGGAGGGGTTGCGGCCGCTGCTCGCGCGCTGCCTGGCCAAGAACCCGGAGGTACGGCCGAGCGCCGAGGAACTCCTGGGCCTGCTGACGGGGCAGATGCCGCAGACTGCGCCCGTGCCGGACCGCCCCGCGCCTCCGCCGTCCGGGACGTTGTTCCTGCCCGACCCGGGATCGCCGGCCCCGGGGAGCCGGCCTCGGTTGGTCGCCTCCGCGGTGACGCTGGCCTTGATGGCCCTGCTCGCGCTGACCCTGTTCGCCCAGGGTCTGGACCTCCTCGCGGGGCGGGCCCTCGACCACCACAGGTACGTCCTGAGCATGCCGGCCTGGATCATGATCAGCATGGGCTGCCTGATCCTGGTGGTTCCCGCCTTCTGCGTGGCGGTGTGGCGCCACAGTGTGGCCTCGGCGATCAGCATGGCGCTCGTGATCCCGCTGGCCCTGGTCTTCCTGTTCTGGGGGCTCGTCCTGAAGACCGAGGACGACCTGCCCGAGGTGCTGCTCGCGATCGTCCCTGCCGTCCTGCTGGGCGTGGTGACCGCGGCGGCCGCACTCCTGCTGTGGCGGCTGAACGCCCTCATCGCGGTGCTCGGCGGGATCGGCGGCCTGCTGATGTCGGTGGAGGCCGTCGGTCACTTCGTGGACCTGATGCCGGGGCCGACGGGGCACACCTTCAGGGTCCTGCTGATCGTGGTCATCCTGCTCACCAGGTTCACGCTCGGCGCCTGGTGCGCGCTGCTGGGCTTCATGCTCGTGCTGCGGGCCGTACAGAGCAGAAAAGCGTCAGGCCACTACTGATCGTGCTGCCGGCGCACCATCTCGGTGATCCAGATGGGCGCGAACGGAGACGTGCAGCCCGGGGAGGTCGGGTAGTCCTTGAGCACCTCCAGGCGCTCACCGATGTCGATCGCACGGGTGCGGTGGTCGGCGTGCTCGATCCCGATCTGGGCCAGGCAGTGGTTCATCGCCCACTGCAGGCGATCCGGGGCGTCCTTCATCTCCGCCTCGATGACGTCGAGCAGCCCTGAGAGGTCAAGGACCTCGGGCTTCTTCGCCACGCGTTCGGTGGTCAGCGCCCAGCCGGCACTCGCGACCGCTGGATCCG
The DNA here is from genome assembly GCF_044593615.1 of Nonomuraea sp. NPDC051941. Classification (NCBI taxonomy): domain Bacteria; kingdom Bacillati; phylum Actinomycetota; class Actinomycetes; order Streptosporangiales; family Streptosporangiaceae; genus Nonomuraea; species Nonomuraea sp. NPDC051941. The sequence continues at coordinate 15,970 of NZ_JBIUCF010000082.1, read as the reverse complement.
GATCGACGGACCAGGACAGGCGCAGCTCTTCGGCGTGCGGATTCTTCTTCACCACGTAGTTCACGAGCCAGTCGTGCACCTTGGGTGCGCGGGCCTCGCGCACCATGACGTCCAACTCGTCCCGCTCGAACGCCTTCGGCCGGCAGATCAGGATCGCCAGCAGTCTCGCCGCGGTGTCATCCGTCTTCCAGAGCCGGCATGCGAGTTCCTGCTGCGTCTTCAGCCGCTTCGCGAGCGCGCGCAGCTTGCCGAGGTTCACACCGTGATCGTCACCGTGTCTCTCGTTCACCGCGCGTGCCTTCGGGTCCTCGAGTTCGGCCAGTTCGGCCATCACCTCGGCCACCGTCGTCTCGGCCACCTCAGCCTCCTGTCCGCTACGTGCGGGATTCAGCCTACGACGGGTCATCGGCAAGCGTTTTGTCCTGGCCGGTATCTCAAATTCCGCCAGGCTGCAACCCGTTGACCCTGGTGTGAACGCCATGTATACATACGCAATACCTGATGGATCCCCAACCCAACGACTCAGCGCCAGGCCCTGACGAGGCGGAGATGTCATGGCAGTGATCAGCAGGCGAGGATTTCTCGCCGGAAGCGTAGCCACGCTGGGGGCATCTGCCCTGACGGCCTGCGGCAGCCCAGAGACCTTGCCCCTATCGATGCAGGAAATCCGCCCGGGCGAGCGTGGCGGTGGACCGAACCGCGGCGGGGTGCTGTATTTCGGTCTCTCCACCGACCCGGCCAACCTCGACCCCCACCTCACCAGCGGCAGCGCCTCCGACTACCTGCGCCAGCTCGCCTACAACGGGCTGGTCCAGTACAACGGGGCCGGAGAGATCGTCGGTGATCTCGCGAGCGAGTTCGGCTGGGCCGACGAGCTGACCTACAAGGTCAGGCTGCACCCCGGGGTCGGCTTCCACGACGGGTCCACGATGACGGCCGACGACGTGGTCTTCTCCTTCCGCCGCATGATGGACAAGGCGACCGCGGCGGCGTCGGCCCCGCTGCTCGACCAGGTGGCCTCCGTCGAGGCGCCCGACGCCACCACCGTGGTGTTCCGGTTCAAGCAGCCCGACGTGGCCTTCCCGTTCGCCCTGGCCGCGCCCACCACCAACATCGTCTCCAGGAAGTGGATCGAGTCGGGAGCGAACACCAAGACGCAGGTCATGGGCACCGGACCGTTCCGGTTCGTGGAGCGCATCCCGGGGGTAAACACCACATACGTCCGGTTCGAGAACTACTTCGAGGACGGCCTGCCGTACCTCAACGGGATCGTCTTCCAGCCGATGGGCGACGACTACGCCCGCGTGACGGCGCTGCGCACGGCGACCGTGGACATGATCGACTACGTCCCCGCCACCCACGTCGGCGTCATCTCCGAGAACCCGCGGCTGCGGTTCGTCTCGGACAAGACCTTCGGGTTCGGCTTCGTGGGCTTCGTGACCAGCCGGCGCCCCTTCGACGACGTACGCGTCCGCAAGGCCATCGCGATGTCGATCAACAGGCAGTCCGTCCTGGACACCGCGCTGCTGGGGCACGGCAAGCCGATGGACGGCGCCCTGATGTCGGAGACCTTCGCCCCGTACGCGCCCCAGCTCGCCGGCTCCATGCCCTACGACCCGGAACAGGCCAGATTCCTGCTCAAACAGGTCGGGCAGGAGGGCCTGACGCTGCCGGTGGTGACCACCAGCTCGTACTCGGTCATCGCCAGGCCGGCGCAGGCGATGCTGCCCGGCCTGCGCGCCGCGGGACTGAACGTGAACCTCACCCAGCAGGAGTGGCTGACCTTCCGCTCCAGCGTGTCGACCAAGGTCTTCCCCGTCCATTCGTGGGGGACGGCGCCGAAGTTCGGTGATCCCGCCTCGCTCGGCGACTTCATCGGCAGCACCGGCGCCTTCGCCAAGTACCTCGACTTCGCCGACGACAAGATCGACGAGCTGCTGACCCAGGCACGCAGGAGCTCCGACCAGAGCCTGCGCAACGAGATCTACCTGGACGTCGAGAAACGGGCCCTGGAGCTGGTCCCGATGACGTACACGATCCGCCGCGAGCAGGGCGAGGCCCACTACAACCACGTCAAGGGCTACGAGCACCCCCCGAAGGGCGCCTGGACCGCCACGGCCCTGCGCCGGACCTGGATGGAGAAGACGGCGTGAGGCGTTTCCTGGCCAAGCGGTTCGCCCAGGCGATCCTGCAGTTGCTCCTCGTCGGGACCATCGTGTTCTTCCTCGTACGGCTCATCCCCGGCGATCCGGCCAGGGCGGTGCTCGGCGACGCGGCCACCGACGAGCAGGTCGCCGCCACCCGGGCCGCAATGCACCTCGAAGAGCCGTTCTTCAGCCAGTTCGTCGGGTTCTGGACCCGGTTGTTCCAGGGCGACCTCGGCACCTCGCTGATCAGCGGCCGCCCGGTGATGCAGGACCTGCCGTCCCGGATCGGCAACTCGCTGGAGCTCGTCCTCATCGCGCTGGCGATCTCGCTGGTGGTCGGCATCGCGCTGGGCCGGATCGCCGCCACGCGCGCCGACAAGCCGGCCGACCATGCGCTGGTCGCCGGGTCGATCTTCGGGATCTCGCTACCCGTGTTCGTGATCGGCACCTTGCTGCTGCTGGTGTTCGCGTTCTTCATCCCGATCCTGCCGCCGCGCCGGTTCGCCTCGCCGTTCGAGGATCCGCTCGCCCACCTGCAGATCCTCATCCTGCCCGTGGCCACGTTGACGGCGGCCTCGTGCGCGGTGGTGACGAGGATGACCAGGGCGTCGATGCTGGAGACGCTCAACGCCGACTACGTCCGCACGGCCCGGGCGAAGGGCCTGGTCGAGAAGCACGTCATCAACCGGCACGCGCTGCGTACGGCGCTGCTCGCCGTCGTCTCCGCGACGACGGTCGAGCTGACGACGCTGATCGGGAGCACGGTCCTGGTCGAGACCATCTTCGGGTGGCCGGGGATGAGCTCCCTGCTCATGAACGCCGTGGGACAGCGCGACTATCCCGTCATCCAGGCCGTCGTCCTCGCCGCGGCCACCATCGTCATCCTGGTCAACCTGGTCGGAGACCTGGTCGCCAGGGCACTCGACCCCCGGGCGGAGGATAACTGATCATGGCCACCGTGCTGTCAGGCGCGCCTGCGATCGAGAGCGCCGGCGGGAGGACCTTCCTCCGGCGCATGCTGTCCAACCGCAGGACGTCCGTCGCGGGCGCTTTCCTGCTGCTGATCGCGATCGTCACGCTGTTCGCCAGGCTGATCGCGCCGTACGACTACCGAGACATCGTCGGCAAGCCGTTGACCTCGGCCTCCGTGCTCGGCATCGACGACTTCGGGCGCGACGTCCTGTCGCGCCTGCTGGTCGGGCTCCAGGTGTCGCTCGGGGTGGCGCTGTCGGCGGTGCTGGTGGCGGCGGTCATCGGGGTCGCGCTCGGGCTCGTGGCCGGGTACGTCGGCCGCTGGGCTTCGACGATCATCATGCGCGGCATCGACGTCCTGCTGAGCTTCCCCCCGATCGTGCTGGCCATCGCGGTGGTGGCGATCATGGGCCCGGCCCTGGTGAACGTCGTCCTGGTGATCGGCGTCCTGTACATCCCGAGGTTCACCAGGATCGTCTACACCCAGGTTCTGGCCATCCGGAACCTGGAGTACGTCGAAGCCTCGAAGATCATGGGCGCGCGGCCCGCGGGAATCCTCGTCGGGACGATCCTGCCGAACGTGGCGGCGCCCATCATCGTCCAGCTGAGCCTGTCGGTGAGCTTCGCCATCCAGATGGAGGCCGGACTGAGCTTCCTCGGCCTCGGCGCGCAGCCACCGCTGCCCTCGCTCGGGACCATGGTCGGCTCGGGCCGCGACTTCCTGGAGGTCCAGCCGACGCTGCTGCTCTATCCGTCCGTGCTCATCATCCTCGTCGTCCTCGCGCTCAACGTGTTCGGGGACGGCATCCGCGACCTGCTCGACCCGCGGCGCCGTGGCACCAACTGAAAGGAACGCATTCATGACCCTCCCTTCCACCCACAGGCTCGGCGAGCTGTCCTGGACCCAGGTCAAGGAGCTGGCGGAACGGGACCCGATCATCCTGCTGCCGATCGGCGCGGTCGAGCAGCACGGCCCGCACCTGCCGATCCACGAGGACTCCATCGTGGCGGAATGGGTGGCCGACAAGCTGGCGAAGGAGAACGGGTGCTATGTCGCACCCGCCCTCCACTACGGGCACTCCGGGGTCTTCCGCGGTTTCAACGGCAACCTCTCGCTGAGCCAGGCGACGCTGCGCGCCGTCACGTACGAGATCATCGAGGCTCTGGTGCAGTCCGGCTTCCGTCGCGTGATCATCATCAACAACAACGGCGGCAACGTCGGGCCCGCCATCGACGCCGGCCTCCAGGCACGTCATGACCTGGGCGTTCTCGTCGGCCACCTGTACCCGTGGCAGCTCGGCTACGCGCTCATGCGGGACGTCTACGACGACCCGGCCAAGGCGTACGGGCACGGCGCGGAGCCCGAGCACTCCGCGATGCTCGCGATGTTCCCCGACCAGGTCCAGAGCGAGCTGGCCGTCTCGGGCGGCCTGGCGTCGGGCAGCGGCTGGACCCCGACGAGCTACACGGAGGCGGCGATCCCGGGGCACGACGTGCGCGGGACCGTCCTGTGGGACTTCTCCGAGGTGAGCGCGACCGGCTGCACCGGCGACGTGAGTCTCGGCAACGCGAAGACGGGCGAGATCTGGATCGAGCGGGTGATCGGTTTCTGCTCCGCCTACATACAGGAATACGACCGGAACACCTCGAGGGACGCATGACAACCGGCACGAATCCCGCGGAGCCGATCCTCTCAGTCGAGGGGCTCTCGGTGGACTTCCAGATCGCGGGCACGTGGGTGCCCGCCGTCAAGAACGTCAGCTTCACGGTCGCCAAGGGCGAGGTGGTGGCGCTCGTCGGGGAGTCCGGCTCGGGCAAGTCCGTCAGCTCGATGTCGGTGCTCGGGCTGCTGGCCAAGAACGCGCGCCGTCGCGGCAGCATCCGGTACGGCGACACCGAGCTGCTCGACCTCGGCGAGGAGGCCCTGCGCGACATCCGGGGCAAGCGGATCGCGATGATCTTCCAGGAGCCGATGACCGCGCTGAACCCGGTCTACACCATCGGCGAGCAGATCATCGAGGCGATCCAGTGCCACGAGCGCGTACCGGCCGCCGAGGCCCGCTCACGTACGTTGGAGCTGCTGAGGAAGGTCGGCATCCCGGAGCCGGAGTCGCGGATCGACAGCTACCCGCACCAGCTCTCCGGCGGCCAGCGGCAGCGCGCGATGATCGCGATGGCGATCGCCTGGTCGCCCGAGGTCATCATCGCCGACGAGCCGACCACGGCCCTCGACGTCACGGTGCAGGCGGAGATCCTGGAGCTGCTGCGCCGCCTGCAGAAGGACCTCGGCTCGGCGGTCGTGGTCATCACCCATGACATGGGCGTGGTCGCCGACCTGGCCGACCGGGTGGTGGTGATGAAGCAGGGCGAGGTCGTGGAGGAGGCCCCGGTCGCCCGGTTGTTCGCCGAACCCCGGCATGAGTACACCACCAAGCTGCTGTCCGCGGTGCCCCGGCGCGGCCAGGCCGAGCCGGCGCCGTCCGGCGGCGACACGCCGGAGGGCGCCACGCTGCGGGTCGCCGGCCTCCAGGTCGAGTACCCGGGGCGGCTGGGCCGCAAAGGGTTCAAAGCGGTGCACGACATCAGCTTCGAGATCGGGAAGGGGAAGGTCCTCGGCCTGGTGGGCGAGTCGGGCTCGGGCAAGTCCACGATCGGCCGGGCCATCGTCGGGCTGGTCCGCGCCACATCCGGCACGATCGAGATCTGCGGACGTGACGTGACCGGGCTCGGCGCCAGGGAGCTGCGCGGGTTCCGCAGGAAGTACTCGATGGTCTTCCAGGACCCGGGGTCCTCGCTCGACCCGCGCCGGTCGATCGGCGACTCCATCGCGGCCCCGATGATCATCAACCGGTACGCGGGCCGCACCGCCGTCCACGAGCGGGTGCTGGAGCTGCTCGACCAGGTCGAGCTGCCCAGGAACTGGGCCGGCAGGTTCCCGCACGAGCTGTCGGGCGGCCAGCGGCAGCGCGTCGGGATCGCCCGCGCGCTGGCGCTGGAGCCCGAGCTGCTCATCGCCGATGAGCCCACCTCGGCGCTGGACGTCTCCGTGCAGGCCACGGTGCTGCGGTTGTTCCGGGAGCTGCAGGACAGGCTCGGTTTCTCCTGCCTGTTCATCAGCCACGACCTGGGCGTGGTCGAGCTGCTCTCGCACGACGTCGCCGTGCTGCAGCAGGGGCGGATGGTCGAACACGGCCCCGCCCGCGAGGTGCTGAACGATCCCCGGACGGATTACACCAGGAGGCTGGTCGCGGCGGCGCCGGTGCCCGACCCCGCCGAGCAGGCCGAGCGCCGCGAGCTGTGGCGGGCGATCGCCAGGTGATCACCTCAGGTGGGAGACCACCCGCTCGTCGGGCCGCAGATGGTTGCGCAGGGTGCGTTCGGCGGTGTCGAAGTCGTGCATAGTCAGGGCCGCGAGCAGGGTGCGGTGCTCGGGGTTGATGACCGCCAGCCGGTCGGGGCGCGCCGCCACGGCGCTGACCCCGATCCGCTGGTGCCGTGGCTGGAGGCTGCTGAACAGGTCGGTCAGCACGGTGTTGCCCGTCGCCCTGACGAACGCGAAGTGGAAGAAGAAGTCCATCTTGGCGTGCTCGGCGATCGCGTCGCGGTCGCCCGCCCTGCACCGCGCCACCATGTCCGGATCCTCCATCAGGTCCAGGTGCGCCGACAGCTCCTGCGGGATGTCGGTCTTCTTGTCGCACAGGATCCGGAAGCCGTGGATCTCGAGCACAAGCCGCATCTCGTACGTCTCGAACAACTCAGCAGCCGTCACGCTGCGCACCTGCGCGCCGCGCCTGGGCAGGAGGTCGATGTACTTCTCGGCCGCCAGGCGGTGGAACGCCTCACGGACGGGAGTGCGCGACACGCCGGCCTCGTCGCAGACCAGCTTCTCCTCCAGGAAGGATCCCTCGGGAAACCGGCCGCCGAGAATCGCCTCGCGCGTCCATCGGTAGGCGCGCTCGCCCGCGGTAGCCGCCGACGCGATGTCCGGTTCCCAGTTCATGCCACCCCCACGCTCGTGTGTATACACAGCGTATATTAACCGTGAGAAGGAGTATCCGTTGCAGCGGAGATACGCCGCCTGGCTGTCCGGTCCGAGTTTCGCCGCGGCCGAGATCGTGGCCGACCTGGGCTACGGCGCGGTGGTGCTCGATATCGAACACGGCTCTTTCGACCTGGCCGACCTCGAACGCTTCATCCCGTTCCTCCGTGGTCTCGGCCTGGAGGTGCTGGCCAAGGTACTCGGGCCCGAGCGGGGGCCGATCCAGCAGGCCCTCGACTTCGGCGCCACCGCCGTCGTCGTGCCCCACATCGAGAGCGCCGCGCACGCGGCCGCCGTCTGCGCCTTCGGGAAGTTCCCCCCTCGGGGCGACAGAAGCTTCGCGGGCGGACGAACGGCGCGGTACGGCGGGTTCGACGACGAGTGGATCGTACGCCAAGATCGCGAGACCCGCGTCTACCCGATGATCGAGGACGCGGGCGCCATCGAGCAGATCGACGACATCCTCGCGCTCGACACGGTCGACGGCGTCTTCATCGGCCCCAGCGACCTGTCCATCCGCCGCGGCCGGGGCGCCTACTCCCGCTCGGAAGGGGACTTCGCCGACCTCAAGATCGTGGCGGACGCGGCCCGCGCCGCGGGCAAACCCTGGGTGCTGCCCGCGTGGTCGCCGGAGGAGAAGGCGTTCGCCCTGGAGAACGGGGCCGACCAGCTCGTCCTGACCATGGAGCACGGCGCCATCATGGCCGGTTTCAAGGCCGCGCTCGACCAGACCCACGAACTCACCCACTAGGAGACCCTGCATGCTCGTCACCGTCGGACAGTTCAGCGCCACCACCGACAAGTCCGCCAACCTCGACGCCGCCACGGGGCTGATCGAGCAGGCGGCGGCCCAAGGGGCGCGGCTCGTCGTCCTGCCGGAGAACGCCATGTACTCCAACCCGGACGTGACGGCCGACATCGTCCCCGACGCGGAGCCCCTCGACGGGCCCTTCGCGACCGCCATCGGCGCGCTGGCGAAGAAGCACGGCATCGCCGTCGTCGCCGGCATGACCGAGGCGCCCGCCGGGGAGCACGGCAAGCCCAGCAACACCGTGCTCGCCGTGGACGCGGGCGGCGACCTGCTCGGCGTCTACCGCAAGGTGCACCTCTACGACGCCTTCGGCTACCGCGAGTCCGACCGGGTGCAGGCGCACGCGCCGGAACCGCTCGTCTTCACCCTGGACGACCTCACTTTCGGCGTCCTGACCTGCTACGACCTCCGTTTCCCGGAGATGGCCCGGTTCCTGGTCGACGCCGGGGCCGAGGCCTTCGTCGTACCCGCCGCGTGGGTCGCCGGGCCCGCCAAGGAGGACCACTGGATCACGTTGGTCCGCGCCCGCGCGACCGAGAACACCGCGTACGTCCTGGCCAGCGGCCAGACCGGCCCCGTCTGCACCGGGCAGAGCGCGGTCGTGGACCCGATGGGCACGGTGGTGGCGTCGGCGGGCGAGGCCCCCGGGGTCGCGTCGGCCGTCATCGGCGCGGAGCGGCTGCGCGCCGTACGCGCCAAGAACCCGAGCCTGGTCAACCGTCGCTTCAAGGTGCTCCCCGCCTGAGCCGGTCTCAGGAGATCGGACCAGGGAAGAGACGTCACGCGGTTTCGGCGCCACAGCCGTGCGCCGAACCGCTGTGTCAGGAGTCGCGGCGCAGCGACGACAGCCCCCACAGCTCGGCGATCCGTCCGTCGCGCACGCGGAAGATCTCCAGCATGGTCGGTGGTTGCCGCCCGGGAATGCCGTGCACACTCGTACGGACGGCGGCCGTGTCCCCTTCGACGACCATGTCCTCGACGACGACCCGGGCATCCGGGAAGGTCTCGTGGAACCGTTGCCACGACCGGGTGACGCTCTCGGGGCCGGTCGTGTCCAGAGGGTGGCTATAGAAGTCCGCGGTGAAGATCTCCGCCGTGGCGGCGTGGTCGTGGGCGTTGAACGCCGCATACATGCGCCGGGCAGCGGCCCGCACGTCTTCGGTCATCGGCTCTCCTGCTCGATCATGTTCGCGCGGATGCGGCGCAGAACGCCCTGCACGATCTCCTGCTGTTGCGGGGTGACGCAGTCGAGCAGCCGTTCCTGGTACGCCTGGTGCGATCGCTCCAGATCGGCCGCGACGCGCTCGCCGGCGGAGGTCAGCGCGGACAGGGTGTAGCGGTTGTCCGCCGGGTCCAGGCGGCGACCGACCAGCCCTTCGGCCTCGAACTCCTTGACCAGCCGGGTGACGCTCGCACCGTCGATGCCCAGGGTCCGGCGCAGGTCGCTGTGGCTGGTCTCGCCGTCACGCCACAGCCGGACGAGCAGCTGTACGCGGTGGGGGCTCATGCCCACGTGCCGGGCGAATGCCTGCCGCAGCTCGGCGCAGGCCCCTCCGAGCTCACGGAAGAACGTGTCCTCCGACGTCTCTTCATGCACTATCTCTTTATAGCCTCAACTCTTGATGCTATCAAGAGACAGTTCGGACTTCGGACGGCGCTGCGTAACCGGCTGTTCTACGGATGGTGAGGGGGTTGCTTTACCCATGATTCGGACGACCGGTATGGTGGGTTTGTCAAGATCTATTTACCTTCATGAGGTTGAAGCATGACTCGCAAGAAGCTCGTATCCTTTCTCCTCGGCTCCGCCGCCACGGCCGCTCTGCTGCTGTCCTCGGCACCGGCAAGCGCGGCCTCCACCGCGACCAAGGCTGGTACGGCGTCGGCCCGAGCCGGGATCGAGCGCGACAGCGTCAGTTGCTCCAAGCCCAGGGGCAAGTGGGCCAACTACTCCTGGGGTGAGGGCAACACGACCGCGACCATCTACTTCAACAACCACTGCAGCCACAAGGTCAGTGTCAAGATCATGTTCGTCAGGAAGGGCTCGGTGGGCGACAAGGCCTCCAAGTACCGCTGCATGACCGTCAACGCCCACACCAAGGGCAAGAAGAAGTTCTACGCCGCCGCCTACAAGCCGTACTCCGTGAGCCGGGTCGCGCGCTGCAGCTGAGCCGAGGCAGCGCCGCTTCTCGGGAAGCGGCGCTGCACGCGCTGCGGTTCTGGCAGTCGAGGTGGCCGGCGCCGCCGACCGGCTGTCGGATCTACTGTCTGCGCATCAGCAGACGGCCTTGGCGGAACTGCCGCTCGTCTTCTTGGGGCTCGCGCAGCATTCGTCCCACCTCGACGAACCCTGCCTCGCGCGCCAGTTCGGCGAGGCCGTCGATCGGCCAGCGATAGGCAAGCGTCACCTTGTGATCGAATTCCATCACCGGCCCGCCCTCGGAGTCGAAGAAGCCGAGCAGGAGGTAGCCTCCCGGGGCCAGCACTCTGCGGAACTCGGCGAAGTACGGCGGCAGTTCCTGCGGTGGAGTGTGGATGATGGAATACCAGGACAGGATGCCGCCCAGCTCCCCGTCAGCCAGGTCGAGGGCGTCCATCGAACCGACCTCGAAACGCAGGTCAGGGTGGGCCTCACGGGCAAGGTTGATCATCACTGGGGACAGGTCGATGCCGAAGGCGTCCAGCCCCAAGTCCCGGAGGTGCGCCGTCATGTGCCCGGGGCCGCATCCGACCTCGGCGACCGAGGTCCCGGCACCGCCGGTTCGCACGAGCTCCGCGAACGGGGCGAGCGCCGCGCGGTCCAGGGGCTGGCGGTCGAGCGCATCATGGAAAAGCTCGGCGTACAGGACGGCGACGGCGTCGTAGGCCTCCGCCGTCGTGGTCAGATAGGAGGGGGTTTCGGTCACGGTGGACGACTCTAGACCCTGACCGGCGCCGTCGTACGCACCCGATCCTCGGCACCCCGACCGGCCCGGATCAGCGGGGTGCGGCTTGCGGGGTGTCCCAGTCGAGAGGGACGCCGAAGGTCTCGTACAGGCCGGTGCGGCCCGCGTCGGTGAGCTGGACGACCCGGCGGGCCCGGCCGCGGCGCAGCCAGTCCAGCGCGAACAACCGGGTCGCGATGGCCGCGCCGAGCGCGCCCGCAAGATGGTGGCGGCCCTCGCCCCAGTCGACGCAGTAGCGGATCGCCGGTCGCCGCCGGGAGAACTCCTCGGCGTCGATCCCGAACTCCCCCAGCCTGCCGAGGCCCGCCGGGGTGATCCGGTAGCCGTTCGCGGCGGTGGCGAGCACGCCGCCGTCCACCAGCGCGGCCAGCAGCACCACCCCGAGCCGCCCGGCGAGGTGGTCGTAGCAGAGCCGGGCGCGCAGCAGCGCCTGGTTGCGGACGTCCTCCCGCAGCGACGTGACCGGCAGCGGCCGGGCGATCCTGGCCAGCTCCTCCAGCGCCCGCGCCACGTCGGTGCTGGCCAGGCGGTAATAGCGGTGCCGGCCGTCGTGCTCGACGGTGAGCAGCTTGGCCTCGCGCAGCTTGGTCAGGTGGCCGCTGATCGTGGACATGCTCACCCCGGCCTCGGCGGCCAGCGCGCTGGCGGGCAGCACGCCGCCGTCGGCGAGGGCGCGCAGCACCTTGGTCCGGGTCGGATCGCCGATGGCCGCCGCGACGTGCGCGATGTCGGCTTCCGTGGCGGTCTTCCACATGGGGCCAGTCTAGGACGACGACAGTTCGGCGTTCGCCGTAGTAGTTCCGTTCCAGACTGAAGGCATGACGCGTACAACGAGAGAGCCGACCGCGTCCCTCTCGCGGACCGCGGGCTGGTCACCGCTGATCGCGCTCTGTCTCGGATATTTCCTGGTCATCCTGGACGTCACCGTGGTCACCGTGGCGATCCCGGTGATCGGCGCCAGGTTGCCCGCCGGGCTGACCGAGCTGCAGTGGGTCGTCGACGGCTACACGCTGGCGTTCGCCGGGCTGCTGCTGTTCTGTGGCGGGCTCAACGACCGGCTCGGCGGGAAGCCGGTTTTCCTGGCCGGGCTGGCGGTGTTCACCGTGGCCTCGGCCTGGTGCGGGCTGGCGACGTCGGCCGGTGCGCTGATCGGGGCCCGGCTGGTGCAGGGCGCCGGTGCCGCGGCCATGGTGCCGGCCTCGCTGGCGCTGCTGCGTGACGCGTACCCGGAGCGGGGGGCGCGGGCGCGGGCGTTCGGCGTGTGGGGCATGGTCGCGGGGATCGCCGCCTGCACGGGGCCGGTGCTCGGCGGCGTGCTGGTGTCCGCGATCGGCTGGCGGGCGGTGTTCTTCGTGAACATCCCGTTCGGCCTGCTCGGCGTCCTGCTCACCGTCCGGCACGTCCCCGGCCGGGCAGGGCGGGGTACGGGGCGCAGGGGGCTGGACGTGCCGGCGCAGGTGGCCGGGGCGTTGTGCCTGGCCGGGCTGACCGCGGCGTTGATCGAGGCCGGGGCGAGCGGCTGGACCTCGCCGGTGGTGCTGGGCGGGCTGGCTCTGTTCGTGCTCGCGCTGCCGGCGTTCCTGCTGCTCGAACGCCGGGCCAGCGCGCCGATGCTGCCGCTGGAGCTGTTCGCGAGCCGCCGCTTCTCCGCTTCGGCCGCCATCGGCGTGCTGCTCAACCTCGGCTTCTACGGCCTGCTGTTCGTCGTGCCGCTGTACTTCCAGCAGGTACGCCACCTCGACGCGATGGCGACCGGGCTGGCGATGCTGCCGATGGCCCTGATGCCGCCGATCGCCTCGCCGCTGAGCGGCTGGGTCGCCGCGCGCACCGGGCCGCGCCCGCCGATGGCGTACGGGCTGATCATCGGCGGCATCGGGCTGCTGAGCTGGCTGCCGGCCGACGCCGGCACGAGCTACTGGGCGCTGGTCGTACCGCTGATGCTCACCGGCTTCGGGACCGGTTTCACGATGCCGGCCGCCACCGCGGCGATCATGGAGGCGGCGCCGCCCGAGCTCGGCGGGGCGGCCTCCGCGGTGTTCAACGCCGCCCGTCAGACCGGCAGCGCGATCGGGGTGGCGCTGGTCGGCACGCTGGTCGCGGGCGGCGGTCTCGTGGCGGGCCTGCACGCCGACGTCGCAGTCGGCGGCCTCGGTTTCCTGATCGCCGCCGCGCTGGCCGTCTTCGCCCTCCGCCCCGCACATTGATCCGGGCGTCAGTGGCGGAGCAGCGTCAGGTCCGACTCGGTGTCGGTGACGGCGAGCCGGGCCTGGCCGCCGATCGGGAAGGTGGCCAGGGGGTTGGTGTGGCCGACGTCGATGTTGGCCAGGACGGGGACGCGGCTCAGCACCGGTTGGGTGGCGATGATCTGTTCCAGCAGCGGCCGGGACATGCGGCTGGCGTTCTGGAACCGTCCGATCGCCAGTCCTCGGATCTTCGGGGCGTCGGGAAGCTGCAGCAGTGAGGTCAGGTCACGGGCGAACTTCGCCGGGTGCGACTCGAAGTCGTCCTCGACGATCAGGATCGCGCCGTCGAGGGATGGCATGTACGGGGTGCCCGCCAGCAGGTTCAGTGTGCACAGATTGCCGCCGACGATGCGTCCCTCGGCGGTGCCGGGCCGCAGCGGCCACCATCCCTCGTTGGGGATCGGTGCGCGCTTGTCCTGGTCGAGGAACCAGAGATCGTCGCTCCACCGCGCCGCCGGGGTCAGGACGACCGGAGCGGTGTCGAACATGACCGAGGTGAACCAGCGCAGGGTCTCCTCGAAGTGATCCCGCATCCCGAACGTCGACCAGTGCGGACCGGAGTAGGTGACCAGCCCGGCGCGGGCGAGGATGGCGTTCTGCAGGGCGGTGATGTCGGAGTAGCCGCACAAGATCTTCGGGTTGGCGCGGATCAGCTCCCAGTCCAGGTACGGCAGGAGTTCGTTGCAGTTGAAGCCGCCGATGACCGTCAGGATCGCCGCCACCGACGGGTCCGCGAAGGCCTCGTGCAGATCGGCGATCCGCGAGGCGACGCTGGACGAGTCGAACGCGTCCCGCTCATCGACATGGGTGCCGTAGGAGAGCGTCAGGCCGAGCTCGGCGAACCGGGACCTGATGAGGTCGGTGTGATCGTGCTCCATGACCATCGCGCGGGACATGGCCGGTGCCACCACTCGTACGACGTCGCCTGCGTTCAGCTTGGGAGGAGAGATCACATCCATACGACCGAAGCCTAACGCCGAGTTCGGCGTCGGGAACAATGGAATAAACCGCTCCATTGTTCCTCGACGCCGATATCGTCCACCGTCACCGAGCAGGCGCGAACGATTCCCACCTGGCGCCGGCCGCGGTGTCAGCGGAAGGACCCCTCACTCCGCCGAGGTGTCTTCCGACCACTCCGGGGTCTCGGTGACGGAGTTGTCGGTCCAGGTGCCATCGTTCTTGTGGTTGTCCTGGTGATCGTGGTGGCGGTGCTCGCGCCGGCGCTCGTGCCTGTTGAGGTTGCGGTTGCGGTTCTCCACGTCGACGAAGACGCGCTCGCGCCCCTGCCGGATGAACCGAGGAATGAAGACGGGCTTCTCGTGGCTGACGACCCTCGGCGCGGCCTGCTGCACCACGCGGGTCACCTTACGCGGTGCCGGCGGGCCGCCGGCCGCGCTCGCGGAGGCCACCCCCTGGCCCAGTGGAAGGAGCATGACACCGGCGACCGCGCCGGTGATAGCTAGTGCTGCGAGCCGCCCTTGCGTCCGCCGACTGTTGGTGTTCACGTGTCTCGTTTCCGTTCATGGATAGATCGGTCCGGAACCTGGCATCCGCCGTTTCAGCGGACACTCAGATGGAACCGGACATACCCATACAGATATTCTCAGTTACCTCGTTAATCGCAAATAGCACGTCAAAGCCCAAGCGTCATATGTAATCACGATTTTTGTGTTTGAGCGCATCCGTCACAGCAGCCCCGAGCGATCTACCGATCGTTGCCGAAGAAACGGATGAAAGTTTCTCCTCCGACCGGTTCCTCGAGTTACTGAGCCCCAGGTCAGCGGGGATCCGGAATTGAGGGGAGCCGGGCTCGTTGACTAATCGCTCCCCGCCGAGGACCGTCGGCTCGACCACATCTCGGAGAATGGGAAAACACCAGTGCGACATGTCAGCTCTTTCCGCCGACGGTGGAAACTGTCGGCCGCGGCCGTCGCCGCGCTGTTGACGGCCGGTGTTGGTTTGGCCGGAACGCACGTCGCGTCGGCCGTCGCAGCCGGTTGCCAGGTCACCTACACGGTGACCAACCAGTGGCCCGGAGGCTTCGGCGCAAATGTTAGCGTTAACAATCTGGGTGACCCGATCAACGGCTGGAAGCTGACCTGGGCGTTCCCCGCCGGACAGACCATCACCCAGCTGTGGAACGGCACCTACACCCAGTCCGGCTCCCAGGTCACGGTGTCCAACGTCAGCTACAACGCCGGCATCCCCAGCGGCGGCAGCACCGGCTTCGGGTTCAACGGGGCGTACAGCGGCTCCAACCCGGTGCCGTCGAGCTTCGCCCTCAACGGCGTCACCTGCACCGGCGGCGTCTCCACCCCCACTCCCACCCCCACCGTCACGCCGCCGCCGTCGTCGAACCAGCCGTGCGACATCTACGCCGCGGGCGGCACGCCGTGCGTGGCGGCGCACAGCACGACCCGCGCCCTGTACGCCGCCTACAACGGCTCGCTCTACCAGGTACGCCGCTCCTCGGACAACGCCACCCAGAACATCGGCGTGCTGAGCGCGGGCGGGTCCGCCAACGCCGCCACGCAGGATTCGTTCTGCGCCGGCACGACCTGCCTCATCACCGTCATCTACGACCAGTCAGGACGCGGCAACCACCTCATCCAGGCGCCTCCCGGCGGGTTCCCGGGCCCGGCCCCGGGCGGATACGACAACCTCGCGAACGCGACCGCGGCGCCGACCACGGTCAACGGCCACAAGGCGTACGGCGTCTACGTGGCCCCCGGCACCGGCTACCGCAACAACAACACCAACGGCGTCGCCAGGGGAGACCAGCCGGAAGGCATGTACGCCATCTTCGACGGCACGCA
>NZ_JBIUCF010000081.1:0-43125 GCF_044593615.1 Nonomuraea sp. NPDC051941 | reverse complement strand
TGATGGGCGCACGATCGCGACGTACGAGCAGGGCTCGCGCGTACGTCTGTGGGACGTGCCGAGCCGGCGACCGCTGGGCCTCGTCTTCGACGGCAGGCAGGCGGCGGACAGCGCCCACAGCGGGTGGGTGGCATTCTCTGCGGATGGCACGAAACTCCACACCGCCGCCCCCGACGGCACGATCCGTGTGTTCGACGTGGACGAGCGGCACGTGGCCGCGACCTTGTGCGCGCGCGCCGGTCGTACGCTCACCGCCGGTGAATGGTCCCGCCACCTGCCTGGCATCGAACCGTTCACGATGTGCCCCTAGCCAGTAGGGCCTCGGGGAATACCGGAGCCGGACACGCCTATGGTGGATCGGTATGCACCGGTTCGTCGGCTCCCGCGATCGCTGCTCTACGCGATTCGGCCTAGCGGACCATCTTGAGCCCGGTGTGCCAGACGTACCCGTGTCCCCCGCCGTTCAGGTTCCAGACTTCGGTCCACTTCCAGGTGGGCTTGTTGTCCCAGCAATAGCCGTGGAACTTGGTGCCCTTCTTGGCCACCCGGTAGCCGGAGCTGAGGCTCTCGCGCTTGTGCACTTTGACCGCCCACTTCGCCTGGACGATGCAGGGCCAGAGAGCGGCCGAGGCCTGGGTGGTGACCTCGGTGGCGCTGGTGGCGTGCGCTGAGGAGGCCGGCACGCCGGAGGTGAGCGCGGCCGCCATGGCCAGTGTGGCGATCTTTCCTACGGATCTCATGTCCGGAAAAGTAGGCCTACAGGTGTTGAGGATATGTTGAGAATCCGTCGAGCTTCCTAGACTGGGCCGCACACCCCGGCCAGGTGGAACCACTCGTTGACCAGTGGTTCGACGCCGGACAGCGCGCCCTCGGCCGTGGCATTCGTGGCGTCGGCGCTGGGGCAGGTAGACGGTGTCGGGGCTGAGATCGAGTCCGGGGTGGTCGGTGTGCGCCTCGCTGATGAGTTCCTGGGCGGCCGTGATGCGGTGTTGGCCGCCCGGATTCCCGCGAGGTCGCCGGCTACTTCCGCGCGGGCACCGCGTACAGGACGGCGACGAGTGACTCGCCCTCGAATCCGATGCGCACGCTGTCCGGATCCTGACGGATGGCGGCGGGAGTAGCGGCTTCCGGCACCGCAGACGGGGGCACCGGCATCGGGTGGAACCCGGCCTCACGCAGCCGGGCGAGCCAGGTGGCGGTCGGCTCGTGACGTTCGTAGCGCTCCTTGTCGTCGGCTGTGCCGACGATGTCGGCCACCTCGCGGCGGAAGAACAGCTTCATCGCGTTGCGGTCGGCGGCCGTCACCTCCAGCGCGTCTATAAGCCGGAAGACGGCGTGGAAGTGCTCCCACGAGTTGTGGAAACGCTCGGGGAGCGCCACCCGATGATGGTCGGAGTCCGGCTCGCACAGCACCACGACGTCCGGTTCGGCCGCGCGCAGGCTTTCGAAGAACGTGTTCCGCTCGTCCACGCCGGACGTACTGTCTCGGAGGTGGTGCAGCGCGAACGCGGCGTTCATGACCAGCGGACGTGGCGCACGGCGTACCAGGTCCCAGTCCTCGCCGGTCATGTGTTCGGCGAGTCGGGGCACTCCGTGGAAGTCCAGCGTGACACCGGTGTCGCGGATGGCTTGTTCGGCCTGGCGGAGGCTGGCCGCCGCGGGGTCCACCCCGATGACCGTCAGCCGTCCGGGGGCCTGATCGCGGTTCGCGAGCGTCCGCAGCACCGCCGCCTCCTGGCCGCCTGAGCCGATCCCCACCGACAGCATGGTGGCCTCGTCCTGACCGGCGAGGTGTCCGGCGAGGAGCGCGCCGCCAATGCGACCTGCCAGATTCACGATCGGCAGGTGTGCGGCCACCAGGTCGAACAGCTGGATCTGCGGAAGCTCGAAGCTGCGGAGATAGAGATTGTCCCGCTCGTCTTGGCACGTTCCATGCCGGGCGGCCAGAGCGTCGTGATAGAGCAGATAGAGGAAGTCGTCGCCGCCTGCTTTCTCGGGGTTGATCACACTGCGGAGCTTTTCCAGCCAGCGCCCCGCCATGTCGGCGCGGCCCGCGTCCGTCTCTTCCACGGCACGGCACAGCAGGTCGAATGCATGGGAATTCATGTTCAAGCCTTCCTTCGACGTCGGTAATGATCGAGGATGCCGCGATGCTCTTGTCATCAACTTGGGATGCGCTTGGCGGTCAGGAATGGACGAGGACGCGCCCGCGCGACGACGTCGGTGTGGCTGCCGGGTACCGGTCCCGCCCTCCAGGCCCGTCAGCGGGACCCGCGCACAGAGCTCGGGGGCGAGAGCGCGCAGCGCGATCGTGTACGCCTTCTTGGTGTCGGCCTTGTCGATCGTGGTCAGGAATTGCTCCACCGCGGCGCCGAGTTCGGGCACGCAGTCGCGGATTTAGCCGACGGATGGTCCACATCAAGAGAATCTGAGCGGATTTCCGGGGATAGAGAGTGTTATCCGGGGGATCCGTGTTGTGGACCAACAGGACGCCATGATGGAAAGCGATCTCGGTGGAGGCCGGACCGGAAAGGTCGAAGAGCACCAGTTCGTCGAGTCGTCATCCGTGGCGCGGCTGGTGGAACAGGAGTGATCGCGATCCAAATCGCCTGTCAGGCCGGGTACGCTTCATGACCCTGGCGAGGCCGCTCTCTGAGCGCTCGCCGCTGGTGTAGGGTGCAGGTGCTGGCGCTCCAGCCCCCGGTACGCGGGGACTCTGGGCTGCCCCTCCACGCGGGGGCGACATACCACCCCGGGGTAGTGGCGATGACGACGAGCGATTATCTCCGTCCCTTGAGTTTGGCGCCGACGCGCGTCTGCGGATCTCAACCAGGCGGGGCCAGGCGTGGACGGCCAGCCGCCGGACTGGAATGAGACATGCCGCACGACAACCGAGATCTCGGCCGCGAGGTCCGGGACCGTGTCAAGCGTACGGGCGAGAAGTACCAGGAGGCCCTCGCCGCCATTCGTGATGGCCGACGCTACATCTTCGCCGATGACGTGGATCGATTCCTCGCCGGGGAGGGGCGGCGGGGTATCCCGCACGAGGAGGCCGAGGACAAGGAGTTCTTGCTCGCTTCTCTGCGCAATGGGGTATCCGAGTGCTACACGTGCGGGGACCCTGGTGACGTCAGCGCCGAGGACATCACCGTACAAATCGTCGTCACCAGCTACGACCCCGACCTCAGCCCAGCGACCAAGCTGCTCGAGCTCCGACGCAACCACGCCCGCTGCGCGCCGTCCCAGCTGCTCTGGGTGAACCAGAGAGACATCTCGCGCGCGCCTGCTCATACAACGATGTGTCTGCGCGACCAGTCTCTGTCGGAAGGCACGTTCGCCATCACTCCCCGGCCGGTCATGCTGCCGCCCGATTTCGGCCTCGACCCGCAAGGCGCCCCAGAACCGGCCCTGTTCATCACCGTCGAGGTGACCGAGGATCGCGGTCGTGGTACGGCACCGTGGCTGTCGGAGCTGGAGCGAGTTTTCTGGCTCCCCGCCGGATTCGGCGAACGCTTCACGGAGGCAACCGTCAAACCTGGCTGGTCGGTGCGGCTCGTGCAGGGGTATCAGAGCAGCCTCGTTCCGAACTGGGTGGCCATACGGGTCGCCGAACCGTTCGAGGAAGATGAGCCGCCCGGCCACCTCTACCTGGGAGCGCTCGATCTCCCTACGGCTTGGGCTGAAGCTCTGCCGGCAGCGGGCACCCGTGGAAGGATCTTGGTGCTCATCGGCCCCCGCGCCCTGAACCGTGAGGTCCCGCTCGTTTCGGCGGAATTCGAACCGGGACAACTCGGAGAACTGCTGGAACACGGTGCGTTCTTGGGGGCCTACCTGCCCTTCATCCACGATCGGGTCAGCACCGGACAGGGGGCGCCGCTCCCGGGCGCCCCCGATCACGTCCACGGGCCGAAACGGGGATGACGCCCAGCACAAGATCCGACTGCTGTTCACGCCGACCTGCGCCTCCTGGGCCAACCCGATCGAGGCACATTTCGGACCGTTGAGTCAGCTCACCCTGGCCAACTCCCACCATCCAGACCCGAGCTCTGCACGCCTACTTGGCCTGGCGCGACACCCACGCTCGCCATCCCGACGTGCTGGCCGCCCAACGCCGCGAACGCGCCCGCATCCGCATCCGCAGCGAAAGGGCATCGGCAGTAGGCCAGGGTCGGCCGCGACTGAGCAAGATCTCAACGGTTCCTCAACACGCGCTCCCCTACCTTTCGATCATCAACTTCGGATCAGGGGAGGGACACCATGATCTCTACGATGAAGGTGTTGGTGGGGGCTGCGGTGCTGGCGGGTGGCCTGGCGGTGGCGAGCGTACCCGCCCAGGCAGCGGCGGGCCCGATCAACTACTCCTGCGGACCTCACATCGACACCCCGCGCTCCGGTCGGCAGGTCGACCGCGTCAGCGGCTACAACGTCAGGCTCTTCATGAAGGCCAACGCCTACGGCGGACGCGACATCTACTTCGTCAAGGGCTACGGCCTGCGCCCGGGCGACAAGGTCTCGCTCGACTGGTCCGACACCAAGGGCCGCACCTACCACGCCTGCCACGGCACGGTCCACCGCGGCCGCACCGGCGCCCAGACGTGGGCCATCGACGACCCGGGCGGCTACCGGAGCTTCCGCGCCTGCGTCAAGACGCGCGGCTCCTGGCACTGCACCTACTGGAACGTCGGCTCCTGACCTTCCCCGCGAAAGCCCCAGCGGAGGGATCGAGGAAGACCTGGATCGGTGGAACCCCCGCGTGGCGGGCCTTGCGCCTGGGCCAGACGAGCAACGCCGGTGGCGTCCGCCAGGCGGGGTCGGGATCGTTGCTCATGAAGATCAGTTCGTCACAGCCGATCTGGTCAAGGTGGCGATCGCGGCGGTGAGCTGTTCTGGTTCGGTGTAGGCGGTGGAGATGCCGTATTGCGCGTACATCACCGAGTGCCACGAGGCGGGGCGAGCCCCAGCCGCAGGCAGCCGGGCCCGGCGAGCTGGTCCAGGGTGGTGAAGGCCTTGGCGAACAGGGCATGGTTGGGGCGCGGGAAGCACGCTGGTCAGGAGCCGGATGCGCGAGGTGGCGCCGGCTGCGGCGGCCGACGTGGTGAAAGGCTCCGGCGTCGACCAGGCCAGACGGTCACCGATTCCTTCAGAAAAGGGATGGTGCGATGGGCGTGACCGGATCGTCCGTCAGCCTGGCCGGTCAGGCTTGATCGGGACGCCGTGTGAGCCGGTCGGGTCGTACCGCAGGAGCGCTTGGAGATCGGCGACGGGCAGGACTCCGGAGACCGGCGGGCGGCCGTCGATCACCAGGCTGGGCACGCCGGTGACGCCGTGTTCGGCCGTGCGGCGCCGGTCGGCGTGGACCTCGTCGGCGTAGTCGTCGCCGTTCAGGACAGTGCGTACGTCCCTGGTGTTCAGCCCGGTCTCGCCGCCGGGGTGCTGCAGGACCTGTGCGTCGGCCACGTTGTGCCCTTCGGTGCGGTACGCGTGCGGCAGCAGCTCCAGAACGTTGCGGGTGCCGAATATTCATCCGTACAGGTCGTGGAGGTGATGCGCTTTCTTGTGCTCCCGCTGGGCGCCCGCACGGCATGATGGCCGATCGTGTTACTGCGCTTGGCCTACCTCACGATGGTGCTGCAGCGGCAGGTGGCCAAGCCCGTATTCATGCGAGTTGATCGGCTCCTTGCTGGGCTGCTTCACCGCCTGCCGAAGGACAAGCTTCGGCGCCTTGTGCTGCTGGTCCGCCCGGACACCGTCCTGCGCCGGCACCGCGATCTGCTGCGGCGCCGTCACGCCGGAGCCAGTTCGCCTCGCCGGCGCGGACGTCCGCGTACCGTCCGGTCCATCCGATTGCTGGTGTTGCGGCCGGCACCGGAGAACGGCTCGTCGCATTCACGGTGAGCCGGGCGCGCTCGGTATCAAGGTCGCCACCTCTACGGTCTGGGAGATCCTCAAAGCGCACGGCATCGACCCGACTCCCGAGCGGACCGCTACGACCTGGGCCGCGTTCCTGCGCAGCCAGACAGATGTCTTGCCGGCGTGCGACTTCTTCGAGGTCCGTACTCTCACCGGCGCTCGCCCGTACGTTCTGGCGGTCATCGAGCATGCCACCCGCCGTGTCCGTCTCCTCGGCGTCACTCGGCCATACCTTGTCATGGACCTGCAGGATGTGGGCACCACAGCCAGGTCCCTGCTGGACCGGACCTTGATCTGGAACGAGCGCCCTCTCCTTCACGTGCTGCGGACCTTCTACGGCGAGCACCGGCCGCACCGTGCTCTCAGGATGCCGCCTGACCTGGCCGGTTGAATAATCGGCACCCGCAGCGTCGGTGCAAGATCGTGCGTGCGCATCCATGAACGCAAGCCCGGACACCACGAGGCCATGATCTGGTGGGTCACCGTGCACCGGATGACCTGCCGCCTCACGCGCGAACTGGCAGGCCGGCCACCCCAGGGCCGCTGGATCGACCCGCCACCGCTACCGGTCCTGACCAGCCCCGACCGGCGCGGCAAGGTCCTGCAACTGCCGGCCGCTCAGCCCTGGCGGGCCTGGAGAGGAAGCGAACTGGACTTGAGCCATCGTCAGCAGGCTCCAAGACACGCTTCGAGAGCTGATCAGCCGACGACCACGTCCAGGAAGATCGGCTTCTTGGCGGACAGCAACTGGGTCCCGGCCTCGTCGGTCATCTTCCAGTAGATCTTGCATCTGCCGGGGGAGTCCGATGCGCGGACGCGTACCGCGATGTCGACGGGCTCGCCCGGTCGGACCGGGCGTATCTCGACCCGTTTGGGGGCGCGGCACGGGGTGTCGTTCAGCCGGGTGAGATAGCGTCCCCGCCACGGGATGGTGCCGGTGTTCCTGATCCGCCAGATCTTCGTGAACTCCGTCCCCGTTTTCACCATCGTGCCGTCCGGATGGGTGACGTCCTGTTCGAAGGCGGAATCGTCGTAGGGGGAGGTGGCCCGTGCCGAGGTGTTCGGCGCGGTGGGCTCGTTCTTTCCGGAGAGCGGGGCGAACCAGGTGAAGAGGGCGGCACCGGCGGCGGCAGCGGCGGTCGCGACCGCCGCGATCATGGCCGGCCTCCTGGCAAGGGGAGGTCGGGTTCGGCGTTCGGGATGCTCCGCCATACGGACCTCTGTCTCGATGTGCCCGGCACGGGCCTCGGCGGGTCCGGCGCGGGTCTCGTCGTGACCCGTACGGCCCTCGGTGGTCTCGCTACGTGCGGCGGCGCTCGCGGCCCGCTCCCAGTGGGCTCGCCACTCGCGCCTGGCCTCCTCGGCGTCCTGCCTCAACCGGTCGACGGCGAGGACCCGGACGAACTCCCACGTCGTCTCCCAGGTCGGCAGGACCTGCCCCCGGGCGGCGGCTGCCAGCGAGGACTTCGAGGCCGCCGCGCCCATACGGGTCGACATCTCCGCGAAGGACGGGTCGCCCGCCTCCGCCTTGAGCTCCCACAGGCGGTACGCGAGGGCGGCCACCGGGCCCGCGGCCGGTTCTGGCCGGACCGGCTTTCGCCCGGGCCGAGCTCCTCTGCCCGTCCACTGCGGGTCAGGCTCGTCTTCCTGCGAGCCTGACGTCCCCGGTAATTCCGGCATCTTCACCTGCCCTATCCGGCGCCGTCATCCGGCCGTGCCGACGACCCGGCATGGCCTGTGACGCCTGAGAGCAAATGAGATTACCTGAATTGTCCGAATAAGTCCGGAATTCTGCGGGTTGCCCGGACGCCCTGGTCATTCACCCGCGCATGCTCGGAAGCCGTACCCCGCCGCGAAGGATCGCAATGCCTTCTCGTTCTCGTCCGGTTCCAAGGACTGTTCCACCGCCTTCTTCGCCTCGCCCTCCCTGCCCGCGCGCATCGCCGCCTCCGCGCGTCCGCTGAGCTCGCGCAGGCTCGCGGCCAGCGCCCTGGCGGGCACGAAGAACCTGTTCCGCACCTGCGGGACGTCACCATCGGGCGGCGCGATCGCTTCTATCGCGGCGATGGTGCCGGTCATCGACTCCGACGCGCGGCGCAGCTCGTCCACCTCCTCGCGCAGGTTGGCAGGTGGCTCCTCGCGGAGATCCGGCTGCCGGGACGCTTCCTCACACACCGCGTCCACGGCGGCGATGTATTGCCTTTTGACGTCCTCGTACGGTTCCTCCTCCGCCACCGAGACCGTCGCCCACAGCACGATGGCAAGGGCCGGCACGACCCCGCCGACGATCACGCGCCACCCCGCGACATGCCTTCTCTCACGCGATCTCATCCGCCGCTCACTCCTTCGGAAGAAAACGCCCTTGGCGCTCGCGTGAGCGCCAAGGGCCGAAGTCCGGCCGAGCTACGTCCCCGTCCCAGCTCGGGATCAACACCGGATCCGGCGCTCCTGCGACCGCTTGTACAGGGTGGCCACTTCGCTGCCGCGCAGGACAGAGTAGAGGTGCACCTTCGTCTGGTTGCGGTAGAGCTGACTGCCGCCGGAGCACTTCCACGAAGGGGTCGTCGTCACGGTGAACGCCGCCCTTCCCTTCTTCACCTCCGAGGTGGCCTTCGTCCGCCAGAAACCGAGCCCGCGATACTGCTGGACGCTCGTCTTGACCACGGCCCGGCGGCCCCACTCGCCCTTCTCGCAGTGGACCTGCCTGCTGGTCGTGATGTAGGCGCCGGTCCTGTACGGGGTCTTTATCCGCTGCCAGCCCTTGCAGCGGTCGTGGTACCCGATCCCCAGGTAGGACTTCGCCGACCAGCCCGGCGCCAGGACAGCCGAGCTGCCCGAGGCGGCGGTGACGCCCAGCCCCGCCTGCGCCGACGCGGACGACCCCGCCATGAGCCCGGCCGTCAGCCCGATGACGAGAGCCGCTCCTGTAATCCCTTTTCGTCCGATCATCGGATCTCCTTTCAAAGAAATCCTCTGCACTTTCCGACTCGGGAGTCCCCGATCAACCGCGCACAGAGATTCAGCGGAATATCCGAACACCTGCCAATGGCGTCGATGCCGAACACTGTCGCCGGGAACGGCACCACTCTGACCGCCAATGCCCGGCACCGGCAAGCGATCTGCCCCGTCCAATCATCCAAACATTGTCCAGAGCTATTAGGACAATCGAATCCGCAGGTCAGGAACTTGCGACGGGGATTCAACGGACCAGCGGAATCTTTCGATCAGTGCCCACATCGAGCCCGCCTCGGACTGTCGCAGCAATTGCAGCACTCCAACAATTCGCAGGACGGCAAGGCATCGGTTGTCGCCGGAATCGATCGCAGACAGTGGACACCAACCGCTGCGGGCCGCCCGGATCGGGGCGGGGCGGCGATGACGCCGTTGACGTCCTCATGCGGAACGGCGAGCCTGCGTCTGGCGTGTAAGCCCCGGCATCGAGCGGCGGGTCGACGGTCAGCCGGATGAGGCGGCCCGGGTGACGGCGAGTCGGGTCGCCGTCGCCCGGGCGTCGGGATGCTACGCGTGCGGCTGGAGGACGGTGACCACGTGGGTGGTGCTCGCTGACTCGATGGTCGAGTTGCCGAGCAAGTTGACGGTGTACGTGTGTTCGCCGGCCGTGGTCGGCGTATCGGAGAAGCTGAACGACCCGTCGGCGGCGGGGGCCAACTTCGCCAGGCCCTTCGAGGTGACGGTGCCATCCGGGCTGACGACCTTGCGCAAGACGGTGACGATCGTCCGCGGGAAGGTGATGCCGTCGGCGCCGAAGGTGCCGCTGAATTCGAGTCGCTCGCCGACGCTGCCCGTCGCCGGTCCGGTCACGGTGAGCGTCGGCTCGTACAAGGCCACCGTGACGGTCACCGAGGAGCCGCTACCCCGGAACCATGAGTTGCCCGGCCAGTACACCTGATACTTGAACGCCCCGATGGACGGCGGGGCGTCGGTGAATTGGTAGGTCCCGTCCGCCGCCGTGGTGATCTCCTGGAACGGCCTGGAGGTGCCGTCGGGGAGCCAGCGGTACAGTTCGAGCGTCTGTACGCCGGGCGGCAGTCCGCTGCTCAGCGTGAGTCGTCCGCTGAGGGTCGACTGCTTGAGCGCGGTCACCTTGGAGGGAGCCGTCAAGGTCAGCGTGGAGGAGTGGTAGGGCGAGGGTGGCAGCCGCCAGAGGTGCATCCGCCCGGTGCCGGGCTCTTTCAGAACCGCGAAGGTGAGCGTGCCGTAGAACTCGATGCTGCCCGCCACTACAGCCTTCCCCTGGTGGGCGGCTGTGTAGATGACCTCCGCGTTGGTCGCGTCGTACACCACGAGCTCCGCCGCGTCGCCCGCGGAAGAGTTCCAGCCGCCCACGACGTAGGCGCCGTTCGGGCTGGCCGCGACAGCGGTGGGGAGACCGTGCTCGCCGAATCCGCTGCTGTCGTAGGCGCGGCCCTGCGTCAGGGCTGTCGTGTCCCAGGCGTCGAACTGGCGGGTGTCGTCCAACGCCGACAGCGCCGCCGACCCGTACTCGGCGAGTGCGAGATCCCGCAGGGCCGGCAGCCCGTTCTCGTCGCGGATCTCGCCGCGCGAAGTGGCAGGCGTGGTGCTGATGTCGTACACCTTGACTGTGGCGGGGCTGACTCCCGGTTCCCCGGCCACCAGCGTGCTCCCGGCGACGGCGACGAGCGGAGCCTGGGTCGTGGCCGGCCCGACCCGGACGGGGGTGGGTGTTGCCGCCGCCGGAATGAGGCCGAGAACGCCTCCCCCTCCCGCTTCACCGCAACCGAATCCGATCCACAGCCGATCGTACGACTGCGCCAGGCTCGACGGGCACGGGTACGCGGTGAGGTCGATGCGCTTGGTGATGGCGAGCGTGGTGGTGTCGATCTCGATCACTTCATGCGAATCGCGCAGCGCCGCGTACACCTTCCTGCCGGTCTCCGGCGAGGCCAGGGCGACAGCACCGGACAGGCCGGGGATCGTGTTGATGACCTTGCCGTCGATGGACGTGACCACGATCTGGTCGCCGGCGGCGACGAAGACCTTGCCGCTGCGCGCGACCACGTCTCCGCCCTTCCCGGCGACGCCGAGGTCGGTGACCGTCGCGGCGGTCGCGGCGGTCGCGGCGACGGGCGCCTGAGTGACGAGCAGGGCCGCCGTCAGGAGCAGGGTCCCGGCCCAGGCGACTAATCGGCGGGACAGGGGAGCACGCGCAGAGGTTGATGGGCGCACAGGCACTCCGTTCTGGAGGAGAAGGGGAGAGTCGAGCACCCCGGCATGACTACGGGGCCCGCTCCCGCTGCTTGTGATTTAACGACCTCGTGATCGACAGCGGCTGGGGTTCGTCGGCCGAAGCACCTCGCCAGAGCGTGCGATGGGATCCGTCGTCAGCGTCGCCGTGTACCCGGCAAGCAGGCCGCCGAGGGCCTGGATGTTGCGAGTGGGTGTGTCCGTTGGAAGCGTGAACGCGTCCGGCTCGCGGAAGCTGACCGAACCGTGTCGGTGTGAGGATCGGGACATCCCCGAGCGGCAGTAACTGCCCCGATCCAGGAGGTCCTCGTGATCATTGCCATTGTCGACTTCAATACCGCCACGACCGACCGTGCGGCTGCCCTGGCCCAGCTCGACAGCGTACGCGACGAGGTGCGCGCGATGCCAGGTAACGTTGCCTTTCGGGCGTACGCCTCCCGGGAGGACGAGACCTGGGTAACCGTGATCCACGAGTGGGACGACGAGGAGTCGTTTGTCGGCTACCTGAAGTCGGACTCCTTCGCACGCTCTGACGAGGTGCTTCGGCCGATGATGGTCGGGTCGCCGGTGAGCCGACGCTTTCGCGCGGAGTTGCTGGAGACCGTCGCCTGATCGGTGTCATGGCGACTCCCTACGATTGGTTCATGCGAGGCTGCGGATGACCCGGAAGGCGTACAGCTTCATCCGCACGTTCCCGCAGGAGCCCGTTCGCGCGCTCAAGGTGGACCGCCACTACCTGCTCTGCGCCTCGGCCGGTGCCCTCCGGCTCGAGGCGCAGGGCCAGGCGTGGCTGCTGCCGCCAGCACGAGCCGCCCTGATCGAGGCGGGCCAGGCGATACAAGTGAGCATTCCGCAGCCGGTCACGACCGCGTCGGTGCTGTTCGACACCGGGTTCACCCCGGCCCCGCCAGCACCGTTGACCGTATTCGACCTCAGCCCTCTGGCACGCGCACTGGTCAACGAGTGCGGCACCTGGGGCGAGAGTGACGAACCTCTTACGGCGTACGCCGAGACGCTGTTCACCGCGCTCGCCGCAGTGAGCTGGCGACTCGCCGAGCGGCCGAGTCCAGTCGTCGTGCCGGCGGGGCGGTCACCGGAGCTACGCCGAGCCCTGCAGCTGACCGAGCAACGGCTCGGCGGCGAGATCCGCTTCGAGGACGTGGCAGAGGAGGTGGGCCTGGCGCCACGGTCGCTGGCGCGGCGCTTCGAGGATGAGACCGGCATGACGTGGCGGGCAGTCCTGCGCCGGATGAGGGTGCTGCGTGCGATCGAAGAACTGGCTGCGGGCGACACTCCGATCACCAAGATCGCATTCACGGTCGGCTACACCTCACTGTCGGCGTTCAACGCCGCGTTCCGACAGCTGACCGCCCGCACGCCCACGGAGTACCGAGCCAGCTTCCGGCCCTGACCAGGGGTGGGCTCGTGCCTCCCACGCCCGAATAAGACGCAATCGGCGATCAGCCCTTGCGCTTTACGACCTCGTGATCGACAGCG
Source organism: Nonomuraea sp. NPDC051941 (assembly GCF_044593615.1). Lineage (NCBI taxonomy): Bacteria > Bacillati > Actinomycetota > Actinomycetes > Streptosporangiales > Streptosporangiaceae > Nonomuraea > Nonomuraea sp. NPDC051941. Next base: position 30,492 of record NZ_JBIUCF010000081.1, on the reverse strand, counting down.
GTTGAGAGTCGCTCTCTACGATCACCATTGGTGATCAAGATAGGTCTCGGCGTAATCGAGACCGGGCGGGACGGCGGAGCATCCATGGCGCGCCCGTCACTGTTTGATCACGTTCGAGCGGCACGCGGCGGAGCCGCTGGGCACGGGAACGGCCGTCATGGATCTTCATTTCTGCGAAGAACCAAGATCTACAACGGCCGTGGAGCCCAGCATGACAGGTGTCCTGCGTGCAGCGGGAGTCCTGGCAGGGACGAGTTCGCCTGCCAGAGAGGAAGCGCTACGCGACTTCCGGGCCGGCTGGTATGCCTGCCTGGGCGCGCGAGCCGACGCGTTGTTCGAGCTCACCGACGCGGCGTTGTCCGCGCCGGCCATCACCACGTTGCCCTACCTGAGCCTGGAGCCAGTGTTTCGCCGTGGCTGGGGCAGCCTGTACGGGGCACTGGCCGACGGTGTGGTCACCGCCGAGAAGGTACGAGACCTGCTGGTCACATATCGGTTCGCCGACTGGCCGTTGACGTTCGCCATCGACGCGAGCACCCATCCGCGCCCGTATGCCGCCACCAGCCCGGAGCGTGAATGGCATCACCTGTCGGGGCCGGGCGGCGTGGATGGCGCAGTGCCGGGCTGGGCCTGGCAGCACCTGACCCAGCTCAACCTCGATCACGACTCGTGGGTGGCGCCGATGGATGTGGTGCGCGTGGCCGCCGGCGGCCCGGCCCAGACCCTGGCCGCGCTCGACCAGGTGCGCGGTATGGCCACACGGCTGCGCGAGCGCGGGGAAGGCGCCCGCAAGCTGTTCGTCTTCGACGCCGGATACGACCTGGCGGTCTTGGCCGACGAACTGCACGGCGAGGCCGATGTCACCGGCGAGCATGAGGCGCACTGCGCCACCTTGCCCGCGGGCGCGCACCATCAACTGTGCGGGGTGCACATCGTGGAGGGCAACCACGACCTCGAACTGCTCGTGCGCGTCCGCAACGACCGGATGCTCTACCGTGATCCACCGCCTCGTCCAGCGGGCAACGGCGGCAGACCGGGCCGGCCCCGGCGGCACGGCAGCGAGCTCTCCTGCGCCCGCCCCGGCACCTGGGGCGAACCCGGCCGGCGCCTGGAGACACATGATGACCAGTACGGGCAGGTTAGCGTTCACGTCTGGGCAGGTCTCCACCCCAAACTGGCGGGCAAGGATTATTTCGCCGACCGAGCCGAGGCGCCGATCCTGACCGGCACCCTCATCCGCGTCCAGGTGGAGCGACTGCCTGGCGGGCGACGGCCCACGCCCAAGCCGATGTGGTTGTTCTGGTCCGGAGATGGCGAGCCCGACCTGGAACGATGCTGGCGATCTTACCTACGCCGCTTCGACATCGAGCACTTCATCAAGTTCCTCAAAAGCGTGCTGGGCTGGGTCGCCCCCGCCCTGCGCCATCCCGCCCAGGCGGAACGCTGGACCTGGATCCTGCTGACCGCCTACACCCAACTCGGCCTCGCCCGGCACCTCGCCCAAGATCAACACTACGCTTGGGAACGACGACGACGCCGCCTATCGCCCGGCCGGGTCCGCCGCGATTTCGCCCGACTATTGCCCATCCTGGGAACTCCAGCCAGGCCACCGAAATCCTCCAAGGCCGGTCCAGGCCGTCCCAAAGGCCACACCAGCACCCCAGCTCGGCGCCACCCCGTACCCAAGAAGGCCACCGCATGATCCCTTAAAACGCAAGCGCTGACGATCTTCGTTAATCGAACACATATTCGCATAGTGTGAGATTGTCGTCTAGGGCATCGGTCATGGGATGCCGCGCCGTCGCGCTCGGCCGGCCGGCACTCCTCCAGCCGGTCGGCCGCCTCCAGCAGGGTCAACGTCGTCAGCAGGCCGGCGTGCCGGTGGTCGCCGGTCTTGAGCAGGCCGTCCGGCCTGGCCGGCGAGGAGGCGGCCGGCAGCCGCAGCGCGCGCACGGGCGGGCTGGCCGGCGGGGCGGGCAGCAGGCCGCGCGTCTCCTGGCTGCCCAGCCACCACGCCGGCAGGCCCGCGCCGCGAAGCTGCAGGACCAGCCGCAATGCGTAGTCGTGGTCCGCACCGATGTGGCAGAGCACGAAGCTGTCCCGCTCGGGAGGGAGCAGCGGGCGAGTACGTCGATCAACGTCAGCGCCTTCGACCAGCGCCGGGGGAGTGGTCCGCGATTATCCGTACAAGTCCGTATGCAGCCCGTTACCATGACGGCGAGCCGGGCCTGAGGAGGCGCTCGTGCAGGAGCAGGCACTCATCACGACCCGCGAGGAGTTCGGCCAGGCGCTGACCCGGCTGCGCGAATCGGCCGGGGTGTCGGTGCGCCAGGTGGCGGCCAAGGTGGGGGCCGACATCGCCTCCAGTACGCTGGGCGACTGGTTCGCCGGGCGCGGCCTGCCCTCCCTCTCCTCGCGCGACCTGCTGGTCGAGGTCCTGCGGGTGTGCGGGGTGAGCGACGACGCGGCCGTGGAAGAGTGGCTCAACGCCTGGCACCGGGTACGCCGCGCGCCCGGCCGGCGGCCGGCGGGGCCGGAGCCGTACCGGGGGCTGGCGGCTTTCGAGACCGAGCACGCCGAGTGGTTCTTCGGCCGTACGGCCCTGACCGGGCAGCTCGTCGCCCGCCTGACCGAGCCGGGCCTCCGGCTCGTGGTGGGCGCCTCGGGCTCGGGCAAGTCCTCGCTGCTGCGCGCGGGGGTGGTCCCCGCGCTGGGCCGGAGCGCCGCCGTGTTCACGCCGGGGCCGCACCCGATGACCGCGCTGGCGCGGCAGCGGGGTGAGGTGCTGATCGTGGACCAGTTCGAGGAGGTCTTCACGGTCTGCGAGGATCAGGACGAGCGTACGAGGTTCGTCGCGGCGCTGAGCGAGGCGGCGGAGCGGGCGGTGGTCGTGGCCGGCCTGCGCGCCGACTTCTACGGCCAGGCCATGCGCCACCCCGAGCTGCTCGCGGCGATGCGCTCCGGCCAGCTCGTGGTCGGCCCGATGTGCGAGGACGAACTGCGCGCCGCCGTCGTCGAGCCCGCCCGCAAGGCCGGCATAGAGATCGAGAACGGCCTGGTCGAGCTGCTCCTGCGCGAGGTCGCCCCGGCAGGCGCCGACGGCGAGGCGCACGAGGCCGGCACGCTGCCGCTGGTCTCCCACGCTCTCTACGCGATGTGGCGCGAAAGCCAGGGCAGGCGGCTGACCATCGCCGACTACCGCAAGGTCGGCGGCATCGGCAGGGCCGTGGCCGACAGCGCGGAGAAGGTCTACCTGGGCCTGAGCGAGCACCGCCAGGAGCTGGCCAGGAGGCTGTTCCTGACGCTCGTCCACGTGGCGTCCGGCACCGCCGCCACCCGCAGGAGCATGACGATCGCCGAGGTCCTCGCCGACCACGACCCCGCCGTGGCGGCCGAGGCGGAGGACGTGCTCGACGGCTTCGTGGCCGAGCGCCTGATCACTGTCGACCTCGACAAGGTGCAGATCAGCCATGAGGCCCTGCTCACCGCCTGGCCCCGGCTGGCCGGCTGGCTGGAGAGCGACCGGGCGGGGCTGGTCGTCGGCCGCGACCTGGCCGAGGCCGCGGCGCGGTGGGCGAAGGAAGGGGACGACCCCGGCGCGCTCTACCGCGGCTCGCGGCTGGCCGTGGCCCGCCTCTGGGCCGAGGGCGCCGGACCGCACGCCGCTCCCGGACCGCAGGCCAGGCGGTTCCTGGCGGCGTCCGTCGAACGCCAGGAGGCGGAGGCCGCGGCGCGGCGGCGCGGCACCCGGCGGCTGCGTCGGCTGGTGGCCGTGCTGGCGGCGCTGCTGCTGCTGACCACGGTGGCGGTCGTGGTCGCCGTACGCGGGCAGCGCGACATCGGCGACCAGCGCAACGCGGCGCTGTCCGGCAAGGTCGCCAACGAGTCGGTCGCGCTGCGGGCGGGCAACCCGGCACTGGCCGCGCAGCTCGCTTTGGCCGCCCAGCGGCTCACGCCGACCACCGAGTCACGCGGCGCGGTGCTCAGCACGCCGGCCAACCCGTACGCCAACGTGCTCACCGCCCACGCCGGCGCGGTCTACGCGGTGAACTACAGCCCCGACGGCAGGCGGCTGGCCACGGTGGCGCTCGACGGCACGCTGCGGATGTGGGACGTGACCGATCCGCTGCGGCCGGGCGCGCTGTCGTCGGTGATGGGCGACGCGAAGGGCCTCGCCGCGGCCGCGTTCGCGCCGAGTGGAGAGCTGGTGGCCACCGCCGGCAATGACAACACGGCCGACCTGTGGGACGTGCGCGACCCCCGGCACCCCGTGGCGCTGGCCACGATGGGCGGGCACAGCATGGGGATCATCGGGGTGGCCTTCAGCCCCGACGGGACGATGCTGGCGACCGCCTCCTACGACGCCACCACGCTGTTATGGAACGTTACGAATCCCAGCAAACCGTACCTGCAGAGCACGCTCAAAGGTGCTCCCAAGGAGCTGTCGGACGTCACCTTCAGCCCGGACGGCAGGACGCTGGTCGTCACCGCCTTCTCCAACGACGTCATGCTCTGGGACGTCGGCGACCCGCGCCACCCCGAACGCCTGCCCGACCTGCGCGGTCACACCGGGGCTGTGCTGGCGGCCGCCTTCCACGGCGACACCCTGGCCACGGGCGGCTTCGACAACACGGTACGGCTGTGGGATCTGCGCGATCCCCGGCACGGCAGGGCCCTGGCCACGCTCTCCGGGCACGAGAACGGCGTGGTCGCCATCGACTTCAGCCCGGACGGCCGCTCCCTGGCCACCGGCAGCTACGACCGCACGATCCGGCTGTGGGACCTGACCGATTTCCGCGCCGACCCGATCGTGATGATGGGGCACTCGAACACCGTCTACACCGTCCGCTACAGCCCCGACAGCCGCGTGCTCGCGTCCGGCGGGCGCGACGACACCGTACGCGTGTGGGACCTGGGCCGGCCCCTGCTCGGCGGCCACCGCGGCACGGTCTATGCGCTCGCCTACAGCCCCGACGGCCGCCTGCTCGCCACGGCCGGCCATCCGGTGATCAAGATCTGGGACGTGTCGGCCGATCCCCGCCCGCTGGCCACGCTCACCGGGCACGCCAACGGCGTCACCGCCGTCGCCTTCGCCCGCAACGGCACGCTCCTGGCCAGTGCCGACCTGGACAGCTCGGTACGCCTGTGGGACCTCACCGACCCGGCCCGCCCCCGGCTCCTGTCCGAGACGGCGGCCGGCATCGGCAACATCTTCGCCGCGGCCATCAGCCCCGACGGCAGGAGCCTGGTGGTGGCGGGCGAGAAGTTCGACGTGTACGTCTGGGACATCTCCGACCCCGCGCATCCGGTACGCCGGGCCGTCGCCAAGGGCCACGAGGCCGCCGTCAACGCCGTGGCCTTCAGCCCCGACGGCCGGCTGCTGGCCACCGGCGGCGGCGACCGGACCATCCGCCTGTGGCGCACCGCCGACCTGGCCCCGCTCGGAGTCGCCACAGGCCACGGCGGCACGATCTACTACCTCGCCTTCGACCGCACGGGCACGCTGCTGGCCAGCGGCAGCGGCGACCGCACGGCCCGGCTCTGGAACGTGCGCTCCCTCGACCGGCCGATCGCCGTCCTGCGGGGCCACGCCGACAGCGTGCAGTCGGTGGCCTTCAGCCGCGACGGCCGCACGCTGGCCACCGCCAGTGACGACCGGACCGCGATGCTCTGGGACATCGCCGACCCGGCCGGAGCGACCGCGCTGGCCACCCTGACCGGCCACCTCGGGCAGGTCAACAAGGCGGTCTTCAGCCCGGACGGCGCCACCCTGGCCACGGTGTCCGGCGACTCGACCGCCCGCCTGTGGCCGGTCGACCCAGGCGCCGCCGCCCGGCGCATCTGCGCGCTGGCCTTTCCGCCGATCACCCCGGCGGAGTGGCGGCAGTATCTGCCCGACGTGCCCTACGACCCGCCCTGCCCAAAGGACGCCGCCACCGGCCGCGCCCCGGCGGGCTGACCCCCGCCCGCCGGGCACCAGGACCGCGACGTCACGACCGCGCCACCACGACCGGGCCGTCAGGCGGGGCCGACGCTGGTCGCGATCGCGCGGCCCAGCTCCTCCGGACGGGTGAACTGCGGCCAGTGGCCCGTGGGCAGGTCGACGTAGTCGACGTGGCGGATCTGGGCGAGCTCCCGCGTGAACGCGAGCGACTGCTCCATCCATTTCTGGATCGTCGCGGTCGAGAACTCGCAGGCGATGACGGTGGCGGGCACCTCGTAGCGGCGCTCGTCGGACAGCCGCACCCGGTCGCTCGCGACCCGAGCCGGCGAGGGGATCGCCCGCTCGCGGAAGGCCGCGCGCAGCTCGTCGTCGAGGTCGACGAGGTCTTCCGCCTCGAAGAGCCCCCAGTCGGGCAGCGGGATCTCGCCGTTCTCGACCGGGAGCTCGTCGTTGATGAGCCCGCCCTCGCCGGGAGGCACGCTGTCGACGTAGACGACCCGGGCCACCCGGTCGGGACGCGCGTCGGTGGCGACGTGCGCGATGGCGCCCCCGCCGGAGTGGCCGACCAGCACCACCTTGCCGCCGGCGGGGTCGAAGGAGTCGATCACCTTGACGACCGCGTCGACGTGGTCGCGCAGGGTGATCTGGGAGCGGTCGGCGTCCTTCGACTCCATGCCGGGCAGCGTGAGCGCATGCGGGCGGTGGCCGGCCCGCACGAGCGCGGGGACGACCTCGTCCCAGGACGAGCCGTCGAGCCAGAGGCCGGGAATCAGGATGATGTCCATCGCCCCGAGGTTAGAGCAGCTCACCGACAATATTCGATTACTCCCCGGTCAGCCCGTCCACCGACTCCCGGATGAGGTCCGCGTGGCCGTTGTGCCGCGCGTACTCCTCGATCATGTGGCACAGGATCCACCGCAGGCTGGGCGTCTTGCCGTCGGGCCAGCTGCGCTTGGCCGGCTGGCCGAGATCGCCGTCGGCCAGCGCCTCCGCCACCGCGGACCGCGAGCGGGACACCGCCTCCTGCCAGAGCGCGAAGAGCTGTTCGGGGGAGTCGTCGGCGGCCGAACTCCAGTCCCAGTCGCCGTCGGACTTCCAGTCCACCGTGTCCCACGGAGGCGGCCACTCTCCGTCGCGCAGCGCCCGGCTGAACCAGTAGCTCTCGACGTAGGCCAGGTGCTTGAGCATCCCGCCCAACGTCATCGACGACACGCCGACGGTCGCCTTCAGCCCGCCCGCGTCCAGGCCTGAGCACTTCCACTCCAGGGTCGCGCGCTGATAGTCGAGGAAGCCCAGGAGGGTCGCGGTCTCGTCGGCTGCGAAAGGGGGCTCCGGGCGGCCCTGCTCGTCCAGTTGAGTCATGATCGGTGAGTCTAGAGGCTCGGCACGCCGCCACGGGAGGGCGAATCTTGCCGGGACCTTGCCGAATCGGTGGCGGGGAAAGCCGCGCCGTTCGTGGTGGACCACGGTGGAATGGGCGATGTCGTGCAGCGCAGGAAGACGGGATGCCGAAGTGCTCGATCGGGTCCGTGAGGCCGCCGGAACGGCGCTGGTGGAAGACGTCGGCGCGGTCGTCGCGGCGGCGGCCGCCATGTCCGGGCGGTTCCGGCGCGGTGGCAGGCTGCTGGCTTTCGGCCGGGGCGAGGCCGCCTCGGACGCGGCGCACGTGGCCGTGGAGTTCACCCACCCGGTGATCGTGGGCAAGCGCGCCCTTCCGGCGCTCAACCTGGGCGCCGAGCCCTCCTCGCTGCCGGTGCTGGGACGCCCCCAGGACATCGCCGTGGGGATCCGGCCGCTCGACGGCGACCTGGCCGCCGCCCGCGGGCTCGGCATGCTGACCGTCGCCCTGACGGCGGACGAGGAGTGCGCGCAGGCGGAGCACGTGCTGACCGCGCGGAGCACGGATCCGCTGGTCGCGAGGGAGATCCACATCACGATGTACCACCTGCTGTGGGAGCTGGTCCACGTGTTCCAGGAATCGGAGTGCCCCGCGTGAACGGCGAGCCGGCGGACGAGGAGGTCTGCGACTCCTGCGTGACGTGTGGCGATGTGGCCGTGGCCGTGCGGGTCGTGGGGCTGCTGCCCGACGGGCTGGCGCGTGCCGACACCGGCGCAGGCACCGAGGAGATCAGCGTGGCGCTGGTGGAGGCACAGGTCGGGGACACCGTGCTGGTGCACGCGGGCGAGGCGATCGCCGTACTCGGAAAGGACGCCCGATGACCGAGACGCTCTACCCGTTCCTGCGGCGCGACCCGCTCGACGTGACGGCGTCCACCGCGGAGAAGGCCCGCGAGAGCCTGGAGCTGCGGCGGCGGGTGCTCGACGAGATGGAGGGCCCGCTGGTGGCGTGCGCGGCGGCGCTGGCCGCCGCCTTCCACGGCGGCGGGCGGCTGTTCACGTTCGGGAACGGCGGCAGCAGCACCGACGCGCAGTCGGTGGCGGACCTGTTCACCGGACGCGGCCTGCCCGCGGTGTCACTGGCGGCCGACACGGCGCTCGTGACGGCGCTCGGCAACGACGTCGGCTTCGAGGTGGTGTTCGCCCGCCAGCTCGCCGCGCTCGGCGGCGAGGGCGACATCGCCTGTGCCCTGTCCACCAGCGGCGGCTCGGCCAACGTGCTGCGCGGCCTGGAGCGGGCCGCGGGCCTGCGGATGGTGACCGTCGGGTTCGCCGGCTCCGGAGGCGGCCGCATGGCGGAGGAACGGCTGGCCGAGCACCTGTTCGTGGTCCCGTCGTCGTCGGTGCACCGCATCCAGGAGGCGCAGGCGACCCTCTACCACGTGCTGGCCGAGCTGGTGTCGGCCGCCCGCGAGACCTCCTCACACCAGGGTTCAGCAGATGCGGGGTAGCGGGTCGCCCACCAGGACGTCGACCACCCGGGTGCCGCCGAAGGCGGTGCGGAGCAGGACCAGCCCGGCCGGCGCCGCGGCGACGGTCCCGATGATCGCGGCCTCGGCGCCCAGCGGATGGGAGCGCAGCACCTCGAGGGCCCGCCCGGCGTGCTCGCCGTCCACCACCGTGACGAACCGGCCCTCGCAGGCGACGTAGAGAGGGTCGAGGCCGAGCAACTCGCAGACGCCGGTGACCTCCGCCCGCACCGGGATGTCGTCCTCCCGCAGGACGACGGCCACCTCCGACGCGTTGGCCACCTCGTTGACGACGGTGGCCACCCCTCCCCGGGTGGCGTCCCTCAGCGTACGGACGTGCTGCGGCATCGCGGCCAGCAGTTCGGCGACGATGGCGTGCAGCGGCGCCGTGTCGGAGACGATCGGCGCTTCGATGCCGAAGTCGTCCCTGGCCAGCATGATGGCGGCGCCGTGCTCCCCGATCGGGCCCGAGACGATGACCGCGTCCCCCGGCCGCGCGTGCGAGGCCGACAGCGTGACCGGCAGCTCGACGAGCCCGACCCCGGCGGTGGTGATGAAGCAGCCGTCGGCCTTGCCGCGCTGGACGACCTTGGTGTCGCCGGTCACGATCGTGACGTCGGCCGCCGCCGCGGCGGCGGCCATCGAGTCGGTGATGCGCCGCAGGTCGGCGACGGGGAAGCCCTCCTCCAGGACGAAGCCGGCCGACAGGTGGGCCGGTCGGGCCCCGCACATGGCCAGGTCGTTCACGGTGCCGTTGACGGCCAGGTCACCGATGTCCCCGCCGGGGAAGAACAGCGGCGAGACCACGAAGGAGTCGGTGGTGAAGGCCAGGCGCTCGCCGCCCACCCGCAGGAGCGCGCCGTCGTCCAGCGGCGCGAGCAGCGGATTGCGGAACGCCTCCAGGAAGACGGCCTCGATCAACGTGTGGGTGGCCTTGCCCCCGGCGCCGTGGGCGAGCGTGATGCGCTCCTCCCTGACGACGGGCTTGCGCCGCCGGATCCGCTCGATGCGGGCGAGCACCTGCTGTTCGCGGTTCACGTTCGGCTCGCCTCCTCGGCCAGCGGCCCGCCGGCGGAGGTCGCGCGCATCTCCTCCCGGCTGAAGCGCCCGAAGTTGTAGTACGCGGCACACGCGCCCTCCGAGGAGACCATGCAGGTGCCGATCGGCGTCTCCGGGGTGCACGCGGTGCCGAACACCTTGCACTCCCACGGCTTGAGCACGCCCTTCAGCACCTCGCCGCACTGGCACGACCGCGGGTCGGCGACGCGGACCCCGGGCAGGTCGAAGACGCGTTCGGCGTCGAAGCGGGCGTACTCGTCCGACATGGCGAGGGCGGAGTGCGCGATGAACCCCAGCCCGCGCCACTCGAAGTGCGGCCGCAGCCGCATCACCCGGCCCATGGCCGACAGCGCGATGCGGTTGCCCTGCCACGGCACGACGCGGGAGTACTGGTTCTCCACCTCGCAGCGGCCCTCGGCGAGCTGCGTCAGCAGGCGGTGCACCGCGTCGAGGATGTCCAGCGGCTCGAACCCGGCGACCACCAGCGGCTTGCCGTGGTCGCGGGCGATGAACTCGTACGGCTGGCAGCCGATCACCGCCGACACGTGGCCGGGCCCGATGAACCCATCAAGTCGCAGGTCCGGCGAGTCGAGGATGGCCTTGATCGCCGGAATGATCATGACGTGGTTGCAGAAGACGGAGAAGTTGGCCAGCCCTTCGGCCTCCGCGCGCAGCACGGTCATGGCCGTGGACGGCGCCGTGGTCTCGAAGCCGATGGCCATGAAGACGACCTTGCGATCCGGGTTGGCCCGCGCGATCTTGAGCGCGTCCAGCGGCGAGTACACCATCCGGATGTCGGCCCCGGCCGCCTTGGCGTCCAGGAACGAGCCCTCCCCACCGGGCACCCGCATCATGTCGCCGAACGACGTCATGATCACGTCCGGCCGGCGGGCGATGTGGATGGCGTCGTCCACCCGGCCCATCGGGATCACGCAGACCGGGCAGCCGGGGCCGTGCACGAGGTTCACCTCGGCCGGCAGGTGGTCCTCCAGGCCGTGCTTGTAGATGGTGTGCGTGTGACCGCCGCACACCTCCATGAACGTGTATCGGCGCCCCGGCCGGCAGCGGGCGGCGATCTGCGCGGCGAGCGCCCGCGCCGTGCCCGCGTCGCGGTACTCATCGACGAACCGCATCAGAGGTCCTTCCTAGGCGATGTCCGAGGTGCGCAGCGCGTCGAGTTCGTCCTCGTACGCCTGCCCGAGCCCGTTGAGGTAGTCGAGCACCGCCTGCGCCTCCTGCTCGGAGATCTTGGACAGCGCGAACCCGACGTGTACGAGCACCCAGTCGCCGGGCGCGAGCGCCTCGTCGGCGAGCAGGCCGACGTTGATGCGCCGGCGCACGCCGCTGACGTCCACCACGGCGAGGTCTTCGTGTTCGGGCAGGCGCTCGACGAGCTCACCTGGAATGCCAAGGCACACCGGACACCTCCCCGCCGGAGGCGCCTGACGTGGCGAAGGTGAGCGACTCCAGGACCAGCTCCTCGCCGCCGCTGATGTCGACGCCGTCGTCGCCGCAGCCCGGGCAGACGGCCAGCGTGTCGACGGACTCGGAGCGCTCGCCGCAGTTGCGGCAGCCGACCGTCATCGGCGTGATGACGAGCTCCACCACCGCGTCCTGCACGGCCGTGCCGGCCGCGGCCAGCGTGAACGCCTGCCCGAAGGCCTCGTCGACGACGGCGTGCCGGGCGCCGACGCGTACCCGGGCGGCCGCGACCGCCCTGCCTCCCGCCTGCTGCTCGATCAGCTCGACGAGCCCCTCGCACATCCCGATCTCATGCATGCTGCCCCTACATTCGCTCCATCTTGATGTATCGCCGGATGTCCGGCCACAGGCGGATGACGACCAGCGCCATCCCGCAGAGCACGACCAGCTTCACCGTGCGCGACTTCCACATCTCACATCACCTCACCGTGGGTGCCGGATCGCGGGCGTCCGGAGTGGCACTTTCCGCAATCATGTACATAACCAGGGACTTCACTAGGCCGGCCGCCTCGCCGACCATCGCGCGCACCGGCGCGCTCAGCTCGAACGGGTCCTCCTCGACCGACGCCGGCTCGCAGCAGACGACCCGCACCCGCGCGGGGAGCCGGCCGAGCTGCCGGGCCAGCCGCAGGACCCGGACCGGGTCCATGCCGTGCGTCTCCACCGACGCGTCGTTTCCATCGGGCAGCTCGGGTTCGAGGACGGTGAGCGTGCCGGGAGCCAGGCCGCGCGGGGCGGCGTCCACGAAGACCACGCCCGTGTAGTCCCGCTGCAGGGCGTAGGCCAGGTCCATGCCGCGGATGCCGAAGTCGACGACCTCCATGCCCGGCACGCCCGCCTGCCCGGCCAGGTGGCGGGCCACCTCGACGCCGAACCCGTCGTCCCCCAGGAACACGTTGCCGATCCCGGCCACCAGGACGCGGCCGGGGGCCGGGCGGCCGTCCTGCTCCCCGAAGGGCTCGATCTCCTCGGCGGAGTAGAAGAACCGGTGCCCGGGCAGCCGGGCCTCGCCCAGGTCGCGCCCGGGATCGTCGTCGAGCGTGACCGCGATGTGGAAGGTGCCCTCGTCGTCCTGCTCCACGCTCTCCACGACGGCCACGCGGCCGTCCAGCACGAGGTCGAAGACGTCGGCCTGCGCGCGGGGCCGCAGCCGTACCCGGCTGCCCGGCCCGATCGGCACGCCGGCGATGACGATCTCGGCCGGGCCGCGGCCCGCCATCCGGGTCCAGAATCCAGTCATTCGTGTGGCTCCGTCCTGCGCATGATGCCGTGCAACCGCATCAGCTCGTCGGGTGTGAGGGAGTCGCAGCGCTCGAGGATCGCGCGGGCGCGCGGGTCCCCGTGGCGGATCTCCTCGCGTTCCCGGTCACTGAGGGCGAGCACGCTCAGCGTGAGGAGCTGGTCGATCTCGGTCGCGTCGAAGAGGTCGCCGGGGCTCTCCGGCGAGATCCGCGGGTGGTCGTAGAGGATGATCGGCGCGGACAGCACGATGTGCCGGTCGCCCTCCGGCCCGGCGAGCACCGGCCAGACGCCGGCGTTGTCGCAGCCCGCCGCCTCCGCCCGCAACTCCTCCGGCGGGTCCATGAGGGAGACGAACCTCGCCCGCGGCGCGCGCAGCACGGTGTGCGCGGAGACCAGCGTGCGCCGCATGGCCTCCTCGCGGCCGCCCCCGGGCCAGGGCGTGGTGTTGACCACCTCCACCGTGATCCGGAACAGGTCCGGGCGCAGCCGCCGCGCGCTCGCCTCGATCCGGCCGTTCAGCTCCCGCCAGCCGCCTTCGGGAGACTGATCTCGTGCCGGGATGTCGATCTTCTCGATGACCGGGCCGTGCAGCAGGTCCTCCAGGACCAGGCCCGGCATGCTCACCTCACGCTCCTGGGCCTCCTCGCCGGTCGCCTCCGGCTCTCCGGCGCGGAGCCGGGTGACGACGTGCAGGAAGCGTACGGACACGTCGACGAGGTCGCGGGGCCCGGCTTCGAGCAGGCACTCGGTACGCGTCAGCCACGGGTTGCCGTCATTGGCGCGCCCGTACGCCTCGGGGTGGACGCCGCCGATCGTCCAGCGGTGCCGGTTCTTCAGCGACGACTCCCGGTACGGCCACAGCAGGTAGCCCTCGTACAGCACGGCCTGCGCGATCTGCCTGACAGGGTCCATGTGGGATCAGCCTCCGCCCGTCTCCAGCAGCGACCGCACCGCGTCGTCCCAGCCGGGCAGGGTGTGCCGGACCCGGTGCGCGTACAGGCGGTCGAACGTGCCGCGCTCCAGCCGGATCCAGGCGGTGTCCGGGAAATGGCGGTCCATGAGGTCCTTCCAGACCGTCACCGGCATGCGGAAGTCCGCCTCGGTGTTCCACGGCAGGCAGGCCGCCTGCAGGCGCCCGTCGTCGAGGTAGAAGACGGTCCCGGTGAACAGGAACCGCAGCGGCACCTCGCCGTCCGGCAGGCCGTGCAGGTACTTGGCCGCGGCCACGTCGAAGTCGTAGGTGCACGCGACCGTGACCGGCGTGGTCGTGCCGCCGGTGAAGGCCGGGACGTGGGTGACGGTCTGCGTCCACAGCAGGCTGGACAGGTTGCGTCCCCAGTCCTCGGGCGGGCCGAACAGCTCCTTGAGCCGCTCCGGCGCGTGCCCGTCGTAGCCGCGTGCGGTGGCGTCGATGCGGATCTGCGTGGCCAGCGTGATCGCCTGGACCGGAGCGTCCGCCCGCAGGTCGAGCCGGAAACACAGAGCGGGCGCGACGGCGGGCGTGGCGGGCTCGACGTCGCGCACCTCGATCCGCAGAACCGGTGTGGTCGGCGGCATCACGCGGGCGACAGGTTGGGCATGTCGGGGTCGATCGGGTCGTGCATGCGCGGGTTGACGCCGGTCGAGCGCCGGGCCGTGGAACGGCCGTCGGGCAGGTGGCCCTTCTGCCTGCCGTAGCCGCCCGGCGCGTTGCCCTCGGCCACGCCCTTGACGTGGGAGGGGGCGTCGGGGCGCACGTCGCGCCGCCCGGTCTTGATCGTCGACTTCTTGTTCACGCGGGACTCCTGTCGTTGCCGGTGGCCGGTACGGTGACGGACCGGCCGCCGAGGTCGGTGAAGAATCGGGTGATGTGCTCGCGTACGTCCTTGCCGCCCGTCAGGCCCCGCCAGTGCGCGCGGATGGCTCCGACGAGCGCGTAGCAGTCGTCCACCGGCACGATCCAGGCCTCCTGGTCGACGAGCAGGGCCTCGACGTCCGGCTCCAGCCGCCGCAGCACCGGGTTGTCGCGCCGCAGCAGCTCCCAGGCGGTCCGGTCGGCGGGCGCCCGCACGGCCCCGGCCGGGCTCGGGTAGTACAGGACCGGGTCGCCGGTGTCCGAGTCGTGGATCAGGAACACCGTGCGCACCGGGGCCCGCAGCCGGGCCCAGGCCCCCTCCTCCAGGCGGAAGCCGCTCAGCCGCCAGCGGCGCTCGGGCACCAGCCGGTAGTGCCCGCCGCCGGCCGCCGCGTGGTCGAACAGCACCTGGCAGGCGCGGCACGCGCAGCGCAGCTCGCGCCCGGCCAGCTCGAGCAGGTGGCGGTGGACGGCCGGCAGCGGCTCGGCGCACAGCTCGCAGCGCTGCGTGCGCGGTTCACGCCGAGTGGGCTCGACCGACTGCGCGGCGAGGCGGCGCAGCAGGCCCGTCATGGCACCGGGGCCCGCGAGATGGGGCGGACGGTCAGGCTCTCGACCGGGATCAGGGCCGCGTCCGCGACCTCGATCTCGACCCGCTCGATCTCCGGGGCCGCCTCGCGCACCGCGTCCCGGAGGGCCGAGGCCGCCCCGGCCGCCGAGGAGCGGCAGCCGGTCGGGCGGAAGCGCAGCCGTACCAGGTCGCCCTCGACGGAGAGCAGGTCGGCGGCGCCGGCCAGCGCCTGCTCCACCCGGGTCCGGGTGTCCAGCGGGTGCAGATCGTGCAGCAGGAGCAGGGGCGAGACCAGCTCGTCGGCGCCCAGGCGGGCCGCCGCCTCGTCGCCCACGAGTGTCATGACCCGTGCCAGGCCCTCGCCGTACAGGCCGAGCACCTCCGCGACGAGCTCCGTGGCGGCCCCGTCGGCCTTGTCGAGCAGGGATTCGATCCTGCGGACGCGCTCGTTCATCAGCCGGAGACGCTCGCGCCGAACGTGGGCGAGTGCACCTGCTTGAGCACCTTGCCGCCGCCCAGGTACATGTGCACCCCGCAGGGCAGGCACGGGTCGAAGCTGCGCACGGTACGCATGATGTCGATGCCCTTGAACGACTCGGCGCCGTTCTCCTCGAAGATCGGCAGCCCCTGCACCGCGTCCTCATACGGGCCCGGCGTGCCGTACCTGTCGCGCGGGCTGGCGTTCCACGGCGTCGGCGGGTACGGGTGGTAGTTGGCGATCTTCCCGTCGCGGATCACCACGTGGTGCGACAGCACGCCGCGCACCGCCTCGTGGAAGCCGCAGCCGATCGCCTCGTCCGGTACCTCGAAGTCGGTGAACACCTGCGTGCGCCCGGCCCTGACCTCGCCCATCGCCTGCTCGTAGAAGTGGACGGCCATCGCCGCCGCGTACGCCACGAAGTAGACGCGGGCGCGGTTGCGCTCGATGGTGTTCGCCCAGCGCGGGATCTTCCACTCCAGCCGCGTCTCCGGGAAGGCGGCGCTCTTGGGCAGGTTGATCTCCACGCTCTGGCCGGTGGCCCGCACCGTGCCGGTGTCGACGAGCCCGGCCAGCGCCGTGGTCCACAGCCGGGCCAGCGGGCCGCCGCCGGTGTCGAGCGCCAGGTGGTCGCCGGTGCGCTTGTCGTACCAGCGCGGGCTCATCACCCAGCTGTAGTTGCCGTTCTCCAGGTCGCGCTTCTGCGGCTTGGGCAGGGTCGTCTGGTTCCACGGGTGGCGCTGGTCCACCGGGTTGCCCAGCGGGTCGTGGGTGACGAACGTCTCCTCGGCCTGCCAGTCGTCATAGTACGAGCTGCCCAGCAGGATCCTGATGCCGAGGTTGATGTCCACCAGGTTCGTCGTGACCAGCTCGTTGTCCACCACGATGCCCGGCGTGACGAACATCCGGCGGCCCCAGTCGTTCATGTTCCGGTAGTCGTAGTCGACCACCGCCGGGTCCTGGAACGCGCCCCAGCAGCCGAGCATCACGCGCCGGCGGCCGACCTCCTCGTAGCCGGGCATGGCCTCGTAGAAGAAGTCGAAGAGGTCGTCGTTCATCGGGACGGACCGCTTGACGAAGTCGAGGACGCGCAGCAGCCGCACCATGTAGTCGGTGAACACCTGAGGGGTGGCCACCGTGCCCACGCCGCCGGGGTACAGCGTGGACGGGTGCACGTGCCGGCCCTCCATCAGGCAGCACATCTCCCTGGTGACCCGGCTCACCTGCAGCGCCTCGCGGTACAGGTCACCGGTGAACGGGTTGCACGCGCGCATGATGTCGGCGATCGTCCGGTAGCCGTGGATCGCGGAGTTGGGCGCCTGGGTCGTCTCGGCCCGGCGCAGCAGGCTCGGGTTCGTCTCCTTGACCATCTGCTCGCAATAGTCGACGAAGACGAGGTTGTCCTGGAAGAGCGTGTGGTCGAACATGTACTCGGCGGCTTCGCCCAGGTTGATGATCCACTCACCGAGTGGAGGGGGCTTGATGCCGTACGCCATGTTCTGCGCGTAGATCGAGCAGACCGCGTGGTTGTCACCGCAGATGCCGCAGATGCGGCTGGTGATGAAGTGGGCGTCGCGCGGGTCCTTGCCCCTCATGAACACGCTGTAGCCGCGGAACAGCGACGAGGTGCTCTTGCACTCGACGACCTCGCGGTTCTTGAAATCGATCTTCGTGTAGATGCCCAGGTTCCCGATGATCCTGGTGATCGGGTCCCAGGACATCTCCACCAGCTCGCGGGCCTCGCCCTTGAGCTTCTTCTCACCTGCCGTACGGATGGCCACCTCGCCGCTCTCCCTCTCAGCCGTTTCCCCAGCGCGGGTCGAACCCGCTCGTCAGCCGGCGGCGGTTGTGGCGCCACTTCGGCTCCTTGTTCGCTGCCTTGTTCGTGATCGCGCGAAGCCTGCGGATCATCGCGCCGTACGCGCCGCTCATCGCGACCGAGACGGACGCTCCCGGAGGCTCGTCCATGAAGGGCATGAACTTGTCGGGGAAGCCGGGCATGGTGCAGGCGATGCAGATGCCGCCCACGTTCGGGCAGCCGCCGACGCCGTCCATCCAGCCGCGCTTGGTGACGTTGCAGTTGACCACCGGCCCCCAGCAGCCGACGCGCACGAGGCACTTGGGGGAGTTGTAGTCGAGGGCGAAGTCGCCCTGCTCGTAGTAGCCGGCCCGGTCGCAGCCCTCGTGCACGGTCTTGCCGAACAGCCAGGTGGGGCGCAGCATGTCGTCGAGCGGGATCGTCGGCGCCATGCCCGCCGCCTGGTACAGCAGCCAGGTCAGCGTCTCGGTGAAGTTGTCCGGCTGGACGGGACAGCCGGGCACGTTGACGATGGGCAGCCCGCCCGCGGAGCGGAAGTCGCGGCCCAGGTAGTCGGCCAGCCCCATGCATCCGGTCGGGTTGCCGGCCATGGCGTGGATGCCGCCGTACGCCGCGCAGGTGCCGATCGCGACCACGGCCCAGGCCTTGGGCGCGAGCCGGTCGATCCACTGGTTGACCGTGATGGGCTGGCCGGTGGCCGGGTCGTTGCCCATGGACGTCCAGTAGCCGTCACCGTTGATCTTCTCGTTCGGGATGGAACCCTCGACCACGAAGATGAACGGGCCGAGCTCGCCCTCGTGGGCCCGGTGGAACGGGGCCATGAAGGCGTCGCCCGTCTCCGCGGCCAGCACCTTGTTGTGCAGGTGCACCTTGGGCAGTCCCGGTACGAGCCCGAGCAGGACGTCCTCCAGGCTCGGCAGTGTGGCGGCGGTGACCGAGACCGTGTCGCCGTCGCAGCTCATGCCCTCCGAGGTCCACAGGATGTGCACCTCGTCCAGAGCTTTCGGTGTTTGTGTGGTTGTCATGGCCCAAGCCCCCTTCTTGGCCCGCGTAGAGGTTTAGGCCCCCATATCACTTGGTATCCGACCTGCGACTCTACGTAGCGGACATACCGTGATGACGGAGGTTGTAAACCATGACGCAGACCCTGCCGACCCGTACCGGCACCCGCGATGAGCTGCGCGAACGCGTCTCAACCCGGCCTGCGCAGGCCCTCGTGCGGGCCGCCGCGCGGGGAGCGATCGGCTCCATGGCGATGTCCGGATTGCGGCAGTTCACGACGGCGATCGGCCTCGTGGCGAAGGTGCCGCCCGAGGCCGTGCTGGAGCGCACCGTCCCGCGGTTGTTCCGCCGGGTGCACCACCGGCGGCGACCCGCGATGGTAGAGCTGGCGCACTGGGGGTACGGTACGGCCGGAGGGGCGCTGTACGGGCTGCTGCCGCACCGGCTGCGCCGCCGCGCGTGGGCGGGACCTGCCTACGGCGTCGCGTTCTGGCTCGCCTTCGAGGCGGCCATCGCGCCCGCCCTCGGCCTGCCGCGCCATCCCCGCACCACGAGGGAGCGCCTGGCGCTGCTGGCCGACCACCTGCTGTACGGGGTCGTGGTCGGCGCCTCCCCGTGGCCTCACCGGGACGTGCCGGAAAGCCCCATGGAGCGCCCTATGGACTGACCGGGCCGAGCCGGTCCCGGGCGGCGGCGACGGCCACCTGGCCGAGGCTGATGCCGCCGTCGTTGGCCGGCACGCCGGAGTGGGTGAGCACCCGGAATCCGGCCCCGCCCAGCCGGTCCACCGTGCGCCGCAGCAGCAGCACGTTCTGGAAGACGCCGCCGGACAGCGCGACCGTCGTCAGCCCCGTCCCGTCGCGCAGCATCCGGCAGCAGCGCACGATGAGATCGCTCACGCCGTTGTGGAAGCGGGCGGAGATGACCGGCACGCCGACGCCCGCGGCCAGATCCGCCAGGGCGGCCCGTACCAGGTCCGAGCCCGCCACCACCAGCACGCCGCCGTCACGGGAGACGGTCGCCGGGTAGCCGCCGCGCTCGGCGGGGTCGGCGAGCTGCTCCAGCTCGATCGCGGCCTGCCCCTCGTACGTGATGGCGTCGCGCACGCCGAGCAGCGCCGCCACCGCGTCGAACAGCCGGCCCGCGCTCGACGTCAGCGGCGCGGCCGTCCCGCCGCGCCGGGCCAGCGCGCTCACCTGCCCCCACCGCCGCTCGTTGCGCCGGGCCACGGCCGACGTCTCGCCCTCGCCGTCCAGGTACGCGGCGGCCATCCGCCACGGCTGCCTGATCGCCGCGCTGCCGCCCGGCATCGGCACGGGCGCCAGATGCCCGGCCCGCTCGAACGCGACCAGGTCGGCCAGCAGGAACTCGCCGCCCCACAGGGTCCCGTCGAGCCCGTAGCCGAGCCCGTCGAACGCGACACCGATCACCCGGCCGTGCTCGCCGTTGTCGGCCAGGCAGGCGGCGACGTGCGCGTGGTGGTGCTGGACGGCGACCAGCTCCACGTCCGGCAGGCTCAGGGCGTGCTTGGTGGACAGGTACTCCGGGTGCAGGTCGTGGGCCACCACCTCGGGACGCACGTCGAACAGCGCGGCGAAATGCTCGATCCCCTCCACGTACGACCGGAAGGTCTCGTAGTCCTCCAGGTCGCCTATGTGCGGGGAGACGAACGCGTGCCGCCCCTTCACCAGGCAGAAGGTGTTCTTCAGCTCGGCGCCGCAGCCGAGGATCCGCCGGGACGCCTCCCAGGCCAGCGTGAACGGGCGCGGGGCGTGGCCGCGCGAGCGCCGCACGGCCATCCCCTTCCCCCGGAAGGGCCGCACCACCGAGTCGTCGGCGCGCAGGTGGATCGGGCGGTCATGCGTGAGGAATGCGTCCGCGATGCCGCCGAGCCGCTCCAGGGTGTCGCGGTCGTCGTACGCGATCGGCTCGTCCGAGCGGTTGCCGCTGGTCAGCACGATCGGGGCGCCCAGGTCGGCGAGCAGCAGGTGATGCAGCGGCGTGTACGGCAGCATCAGCCCGAGCTCGCGGCTCCCCGGCGCGACCGCCCCGGCCACCGCCGCGTCCGGGCGGCGCGGCAGCAGGACGACCGGTCGCGCGCGGTCGGTCAGGAGCGCGGCGCCGGCCTCGTCCACCTCGCACAGCCGCCGGGCCGCGGCCAGGTCGGCGACCATGACCGCGAACGGCTTGTCCTCGCGCTGCTTGCGCCGCCGCAGCCCGGCGGCGGCGTCCTCGTCGGCGGCCGGCACCGACAGGTGGTAGCCGCCGAGCCCCTTCACCGCCAGCACCCCGCCCCGCCGCAGCACCCGCACGGCCCCGGCCAGCGGGTCGCCCGCCGCGCCGACGAGCTCTGCCGGCTGCTCGCCCGTCGTACGGATGAGCCTCAGCGCGGGGCCGCAGGCCGGGCAGCAGATGGGCTGCGCGTGGAAGCGCCGGTCGGCCGGATCGTGGTACTCGGCCAGGCAGCCGTCGCACATGGCGAACCCCGCCATCGTGGTCAGCGGCCGGTCGTACGGCATCGCCCGCACGATCGTCAGCCGCGGCCCGCAGTTGACGCAGTTGACGAACGGGTAGCGGTAGCGCCGGTCGCCGGGGTCGGCCAGCTCCGCCAGGCAGTCGGCGCAGGTGGCGATGTCGGGCGACACCAGTGTGCGTGAGGCCCCCGACGGGTCGCTCGCGACGATCCGGAACCGGCCGTCGGCGCGCACCGCACGCGAGGTGACGGTCACCCGCTCGATCGCGGCCAGCGGGGGAGCGTCGCGCTCCAGCCGTACCAGGAACTCCGCGATCTGGCCGTGCCCGCCCTCCAGCTCGACGAAGACGCCGTGCGCGTCGTTGCCCACCCGGCCCGCCAGCCCGAGCCGCGTGGCCAGCCCGTGCACGAACGGCCGGAACCCCACCCCCTGAACGACGCCCTCGACCCGGACCCGCACCCCCATCGGGCCAGTCTGCAACGAGAACGGCCCCGACTGAATCACCCCGTCGGCGAGGCGCGGATCGCTCATGCGGGAAGGACGTCGTCGAACTCCACGTAGAGGTGCCGGGGCCCGCGCAGCCCCGGGTTCGGCCGGTACGGCGGCGGGTCGGCGACCAGGCGCGGATTGACCAGCCGCCGCGCGAGCTCGCCCAGCGCGAGCTGCGTCTCCAGCCGCGCCAGCGGGGCCCCGAAGCAGTAGTGGATGCCGCTGCCGAAGCCGAGGTGCTGGTTGTCCTGCCGGTCGGGGTCGAAACGGTCGGGATCGGGGAAACGCGCGGGATCACGGCTGCCGGCGGCGAGCACGAGGCTGATGATGGCGCCTTTCGGGATCGTCGTGCCCGCGATGTCGATGTCGGCCAGCGCGGAGCGGCGCAGGCTGAGCATCTGCACCGGCGGCTCGAAGCGGAGCAGCTCCTCGACCGTGCCGACGACCAGGTCGGGCTCGTGGCGCAGCCGGTCCAGCACGCGGGGGTTGCGCAGCAGGGTGAGCATGCCGTTGGTGACGAGGTTGACGGTGGTCTCGTGGCCGGCGACGAGCAGCGTCGCGGCGGCGCTCAGCAGCTCCTCCAGTCGCAGGTCGATGGCCGGGTCGGTGACGATGGCCGAGAGCAGGTCGTCGCCCGGCCGCCGCCGGTGGGCGTCCATCAGCTCCTTCATGTACGCGCCGAGCTCCGTCCTGACCTCCATGTTCCGCCGCTCCCGCTCGGCGACGGTCCCGGTCGTCGGGTCGATGGTCTCGATGATGGCCTGCGACCACCGGTGGAAGCGGGGCTCGTCCTCGCGGGGCACGCCCAGCAGGTCGCAGATCACCGTGACCGGCAACGGATAGGCGAAGTCCTCGACGATGTCGACCTGGGTCTTTCCGGCGAACCGGTCGATCAGGTCCGTGACGATCCGCATCATCCGTGGTTCCATGCCGTCGACCCGGCCGGGGGAGTGGGGCGGCCCGAAGTGCCGCATCATCATGGAGCGGATCCGGTCGTGGTCCGGCGGGTCGGTCCTGATGAAGGACGACGGCAGCGCGGTCCCCGACTCCTGCTCGGCGGCGATGTCGGGAATGTTGCGGACGTCGGAGCTGACGCGCGGGTCGTGCAGCAGCGCGACGATCTCCCGGTAGCCGCTGACCGCATAGCTGCCGTCCGCCTGCCGCGCCACCGGGGTCCTGCGGAGCTCGGCGTAGAGCGGGTACGGATCGGCGCGGTTGGCGTAGTCGAGGATCCGCTCGTAGACGCCTGCCCCTGTCACTTCCTCTGCCACTGTGACGGCTCCCTGATGTGCTCGCTCGGTGTGGTTCACTGCCGCCGCTGCAGCGTCACGCGGCGCTCGTCCGGGTTGTGGCCGGTCAGCACCACGGTCGCGCCGTAGGTGGGGGAGATCCGCTGCGGTACGTCGGCCGGCATGACCTGGAGGCCGTCGGGCTGCCCGACCATGCCGGGGCCGGGCGGGAACGGCGCGGCCCGCTCGATCTGCGCCTGGTAGAAGTCGAGCCACATCGCCTGGTCGAAGGCGACGGCGGCCGTGATGCGGCCCCGGTTGCCATAGACGGCGACGAACCGGCGATCGGCGACCGAGCCCTGCGCGACGACGACCTCGTCGGCGAAGGTCGGCACGCCGACGGACTTGATGTTGACACCGAACTGGGCGGACCAGAAGACCGGCAGGGACACGTGCGGCCAGCGGTCGCTCTCGGCGCTGATCATGTTGTGCGCCGCGACCTGGGCCTGGGTCACCGCGTTGCCCCAGTGTTCGAGGGACAGGAACTGGTACTCGTACACCGGGTGCGGGAAGCGCGCCACGTCGCCGGCGACGAAGACGTTGTCGGTGACCAGGGCGTTGACGTCGAACGCGCGGCAGCCCGCGTCACAGGCGACTCCCCACACCCCGGCGGCCAGCCCCGAGCCCTCCAGCCATTCGACGTTGCGCTCCGCGCCGAGCGCCGCCACCGCCACGTCCACGTCGAGCGTGTTGCCGTCGGACAGGCGGGCGCGGCGCAGGCGCCCGTCGCCGTCCCCTTCGAGCGCCTCGACGGTGACCCCGCAGCGCAGGTCCACGCCGTGGTCGCGCTGCATGTCCGCCGCGATCGCCCCGATCGTCCCGCCCAGCGCGCCCGACAGCGGCGCCTTCCCGCGCTCGGTGACGGTGACGTCCAGGCCCAGTTCGCGGCAGACGGAGGCGATCTCCGACCCGGTGAAGCCGGCGCCGATGATCAGCACGCGGCGAGGGCCCGCGGTCAGCCGCTCCCGCAGCCGGGCCGCGTCCTCGTTGGTTCGCAGCACGAACACCCCGTCGAGGGCGGCCTCCGCCGCGTTCGGCCAGGGCCGGGCGCGCGCTCCCGTGGCGATCAGCAGACGGTCGAAGTCCACCTTCCGGCCGTCCGCGAGGTGGACCTGCCTGGCCGCCAGGTCCAGCCCGGTCGCCGCCTGCCCCAGCAGCCATTCCGCCTCGAACTCGGCCCGCCGGGGCAGCGCGGTGTCGTCGGCGGCCACCTGCCCGGTCAGGACCTGCTTGGACAGCGGCGGCCGGTCGTACGGCTCGTACGGCTCCGCGCTGATCAGGGTCAGCGACCCGGCGTAGCCCTCCCGGCGCAGCGTCGTCGCCGCCCGCAGCCCGGCCAGCGAGGCGCCCACGATGACGACGCGGCCGACCTCCACGGGCCTCTTCCCGTTCACCGGCCTGGGCGGGGCGGCCTTGGCGGGCCTTCCGAGCGTGTGGACCTGGTCGACCACCAGGGCCTGGACCGGGCAGGCCGCGGCGGCGCGCAGGACGCGGGTGCGCTCCGAGTCGTCCGGGTGGAGCTCGTACATGAGGGCTTCGGAACGGCGCATCGCGAAGACATCCGGCGCGAGGAAGGCGCACTGCCCGTAGCCCTCGCAACGGGTGAGATCAACGACGACTCTCATCTGGTTCGCCCTCTTCGACACGTAGTGTGGTGATTACTGTGAGTAATCATGGGTGGCATACCCATTGCGGTCATAGCCACACCAACCGCCCCGCGGGTCAGCGGGAGGCTGTCAGCGCCAGCACGTCCGCGAGCTGGCGCGGCGTCGGCAGGATGCGCAGGGACTCGTCGATCTCGCGTTCCGCCCACTCGCGGTGCCGCCGCTCGGCCCCCGGGTCCAGCGCGATGCGGGTCTGGACCAGCAGGAAGTTCAGCCGGGTCGCCAGCAGCATCGAGAAGTCGGCCGCCTCCGTGATGCGCCCCGGCCCGCCGTCGCGCACGTAGGCCTCGTACATGGCCCGCATGGCGTCGAGGTCCGCGTCCGGGCCGTCGCAGAACCAGTCGAACAGCGCCCTGGCCAGCTCCCGCCCCGGCGCGGCCGGGCCGAGGTTGTCCCAGTCGACGACCACCAGGGCGCCCGCGGGGTCGGCCAGGACGTTCTCCGGGTGCAGGTCGCGGTGGCAGACGATCAGCTCGGCGGGATCGGCCGGCGCGACCGCCGCGCACAGCTCGGGCAGCGTGGCCAGCCGCTCGGCCAGCCGCCCGGCCCAGGCCGGGCCCCCTCGCACCCATTCCCGCTCGGCGGGGACCTGGTGGTACCAGGCGGCGGGTGGCCCGCCGTCCGCCTCCGCCGTCGCGGCGGGAGCGCATCGGTGCAGGCGCGCCAGCAGCGTTCCGAGCTCCCGCGGCGTGGCCCGCGCCGCGAGATCGACCGGCCGCAGGTCGATCCAGTCGTAAAGGCGCAGCCACGGCCCGCCGCCGGGCGCGCTGAGCAGGTGGCGGCCCTCGCAGTCGGGGTGGCTGGCCGGCAGCCGCACTCCCGCCTCGGCCGCCCGTCGCGCGAACGCCAGCTCCGCCTCGATCAACGCCTCCGACGGCGGCTCGCCGAAGATCTCCTTCAGCGCGTAGCGCGCCGGGCCCACCTCCAGCCGCCAGATCTGCCCCAGCGCGCCGCGCGGCCCGGCCGACACCACGACGTCGGCATCCCACCCGAACGCCTCGCGCACGTACGCGACCAGCTCCGTGACCACGCTCATCCCTCCGCCACGAGATCCACGCGTTCGAGTATGAACCGCCACGGCGGCGTTCACTCGACTGTCATCCGCATATGTCATGATCCACGGGTTCTCACGGATCTTGTGACAGGAGAAGGATGACTGCATTAGCGCGCCGCGCGCTCCGCGCCGCTCTCGCGGGCGGCCTGGCCGCGGCCGTGGCGATCTGGCCGGTGGCGGCACCCGCGGAGGCGGCTGTGTCCGCCGCCGTGTCGGTGGACTTCACCAAGCCGGTTCGTACGCTGTCCGCCGGCGACTACGGCGTCGGCATCACCGGGTACGGCGAGGGCTCGTACATCACGAACGACTCCCGGCACCGCGAAAACCTGCGCAACCTCAAAGCGGGCCGGATGCGCATAGAGCTGCACTACCAGGAGCCGGGCAACCACTCCAGCCCGATCGTGTGCGGCGGGTACAAATGCGATACGACCATCACGGGCGACGCCTGGATCGCGGCCATCCGCGACCTGGGCGCCGAGCCGGTCGTCATCCTCCAGGTGGACGGCCGCCAGACCGCCGAGGTGAACCGGGACGACGCGGTCGCCCTCTACCGGCACTTCGCCGCCTCGGGCACGCCGGTGCGCCGCTTCATTCTGGGCAACGAACTCAACTGCACCTGCACCCCAGAAAAGCCGGAAATGTCGGCATCTGAGTACAGTCGGCGCTTCAACCTGATCACCGACGCCCTCGATGCCGTGGACTCCGCGGTCCGCGTCGGCGGCCCCGCCACGGCCTGGAACGACCTGTCGTACATCAGGACGTTCCTGGAGGGCTCGCGGGACCGGGTCGACTTCCTCGACTACCACGACTACGGCAACGGCACGGACCCGATCAGCGACGAGGACCTGCTGGGCGCCGCCATCCGCAGCTACGAGACGGACCTGAAGGAGGTCGGCGCGCTGGCCGAGTCCGTGCTCGGCCGCAAGATCGACCTCCAGATCGGCGAGTTCAACTCCGACTTCGACGACCCCGACGGCCACCGTACGCTGACCCACTTCAACACGCTCTGGGGCGCGGCGGCGCTGGGCCAGATCCTGCACGCCGGAGCCGCCGCCTACCAGTACGGCGACAAGAACGGCCAGCTCGGCCTGACCAGCACGAAGGGTGAGGGCGGCATCCCGCGCAGCGAGCCGCTGCCCATCTACCACGGCATCGGCATGTTCACCGGCGAGGGCCTGTTCCGCCCGTTCGGCACGACCATGGTGCAGGCGGCGGCCGACACCGACCAGCTGTACGCGTTCGCCTCGGACGGGTCCAAGAACGTCGTCCTGGTCAACGTCGGCGCCCAGCCGCTGGAGACCAGGCTCGCGTTCACCGGCCTGACGGCGGGCACGGCCGCGATCTGGCAGAGCACCTCCGACGCGTGGGCCCCGCACCGCACCGGCACGGCCGCCGTCGCGGGCGGCGCCGCGACGCTCACGCTCCCCGCGCGCTCGGCCACGACCCTGGTCATCGACCAGCAGGGCCTGTCGGCGACCTACTTCGACAACGCCGACCTGACCGCGCCCAAGCTGACCCGGATCGACCCGGCGGTGGACTTCGACTGGGGCGCGAACGCCCCCGACCCGGCCGTGTCCGCCGACACGTTCAGCGTGCGGTGGACCGGCAAGGTGATCGCCGAGCGCGCCGAGACGTACACGTTCATCACCACGAGCGACGACGGCGTGCGGCTCTGGGTGGACGGCACGCTCCTCGTGAACAACTGGACGGACCACTCCAAGCGCGACGACAGCGGCCAGATCGCGCTGAGCGCCGGGGCGCACGACATCAAGATGGAGTTCTACGACAGCGGCTACGACGCCATCGCCCAGCTCCACTGGTCCAGCCCCACCGTACAGCGGCAGATCATCCCCACGGCGAACCTGCTCGCTGGCTGAGCCCTGAGCCCGCCGGCCGGGAGGCTCAGGTGGCCAGCACCCTGGTGAGAGCCTCCTGGACGGCGGCGCGGACCGTGGCGGGATCGTCGAGGTCGAAGCCGACCACGAGCCCGTCCCTGAGCAGCAGGACGATGTCGGCGGTCCGCTCCGGGTCGGGGTGGCCGTCGGCGGCCAGGAGGTCGCGGTAGAGGTCGCGGACCCAGCGGCGATATTCGCTGATGGCCTGCCGTACGGGGTGGGCGGGGTCGGGATACTCGGCCGCCGTGTTGACGAACGGGCAGCCGCGATAGCTGGTGCCCGCGCCGAACTCGCACATGTAGGCGAAGATCTCCAGCAGCTTCTCGCGCGGCGAGGTGGCCCGCAGGGTCGTGACCAGGGTGCGCTGCAGCGAGGTCTGGTGGACCACGTAGGCGCGGACGAGGTCGTCCTTGCCCGGGAAGTGGTGGTAGAAGGTCGCCTTGGCGACGCCCGCCTCGGCGATGATCCGGTCGATCCCGACCGTGTGGACGCCGTCCGTGTAGAACAGGCGCGTCGCGGTCTCGAGGACGCGCTCGCGCGCCGGACTGGGGCGACGGCCCTCCAACGTTTCTGCGCTCACGAGTTGACGGTACCAGACAGACCTGTCTATTCTCATGCCTAGTGGCAGACAGACAGGTCTGTCTAACGAAGGGCAACGACATGAGCATCTACACCGCCATCGCCACCTCCGCCGGACGCGACGCCCGCGCGGTCTCCTCGGACGGAAAGCTGGACGTCAAGCTGGCCATGCAGAAGGAGCTGGGCGGCGACGGCGAGGGCACCAACCCCGAGCAGCTTTTCGCCGCCGGCTACGCCGCCTGCTTCGCCTCGGCGATGCGGCTGGTGGGCGCGCAGCAGAAGCTCGACGTCTCGGACGCGTCGGTCACGGCCGAGATCGGCCTGTCGCCCAACGGCAAGGGCGGCTTCCAGCTCGAGGCCACGCTCCGGGTCGAGCTGCCCGACTCCATCGCGCCGGAGGCGGCCAGGGAGCTCGTCGAGGCCACCCACCAGGTGTGCCCCTACTCCAACGCCACCCGCGGCAACATCCCCGTCAACCTGGTCATCGAGTAGCGGGGTCGTCGGGGCGGCCGGTGACGGCCTCGATCTCCTCGGCGATCTTCCACAGCGGCGTGCGGCGGGTGGTGAGGACGACCATGACCTCGTCCGCGGCGGCCTCGGCCTCGAGGCCGTCCACCCAGGGGCCGAGGGCCTTGGTCACCTCCGAGATCGCCGCCGCGAGCCGCGCGCGTACGTCCCCCCGGCCGGCCGAGCGCAGCCAGCCGCGCAGCACGTGGTTGTGCGCGGCCACCACGGCGGCGGAGGCGACCTCGTGGCGCAGCCGGAACTCCGGCCTTTCGTCCTTCGCGCGGCGGCCGTTCATGTAGCCGACGAAGGCCCGCTGGTAGCGGCTGGTGGCGGCGATCTCCCACTCGCGCAGCGCCGGCACCCGACGCGTCAGCTCGTACCGCTTGACGGCGGTCTCCGGGTCCTCGGCGTACATGTCCAGGACGATCCCGGCGGCGTCCGCGATCACGAGAAGCGGCGAGCGCAGCGGGGAGGCCGACTCCAGGAACTCCGTCACCCGCCCCAGGCACGCGTCGTGGTCGGGGAGGATCGCGTCCTCCTTCGTGCGGAAGTGCCGGAAGAACGTCCGCCTGGCCACTCCGGCGGCCTTGGCGATCTCGTCCACCGTGGTCGCGTCGAACCCGGCCTCGAGCGACATGCTGATGGCCGCGGACATCAACTCCCGGCGCGCGTCTCGCCTCGCGGACATCTGCTCCCTTCCATCCGCCAACGGGGGCTTCACCGTACACCTGCTCTGGCGTCATGTCACTCAGTGCCTTA
Source organism: Nonomuraea sp. NPDC051941 (assembly GCF_044593615.1). Lineage (NCBI taxonomy): Bacteria > Bacillati > Actinomycetota > Actinomycetes > Streptosporangiales > Streptosporangiaceae > Nonomuraea > Nonomuraea sp. NPDC051941. The sequence goes on along the minus strand of NZ_JBIUCF010000081.1, from coordinate 1,484 downwards.
TCTTAAGTCACTGAGTGCCTGTCCTTGAGTTGGGAGAAGCGTATGAGCCTGGCCGGCCACCTGCACGACGTGGCGGAGGAGTACCCCATGCTCCGCGAGGCGATCAGGGCCCTCGCCGAGGAGAAGATCGCCCCGCAGGCCGCCGCCGCGGACGAGAGCGAGGAGTTCCCCTGGGAGGTCTACAAGGACCTCGTGGCGGCCGACTTCCACGCCGTCCACATCCCTGAGCAGTACGGGGGCGCCGGGGCGGACGCGCTGGCCACGGTGATCGTCATCGAGGAGGTGGCGCGGGCGTGCGCCTCGTCCTCGCTCATCCCGGCCGTCAACAAGCTCGGCACGGTCCCGCTCCTGCTGTCGGCGTCGGAGGAGCTCAAGTCCCGCTACCTGTCCTCGGTGGCCAGTGGCGAGGCCATGTTCTCGTACGCGCTGAGCGAGCCGGAGGCGGGCTCGGACGCGGCGGCGATGAAGACCCGGGCGGTCCGGGACGGCGACGACTACGTCCTCAACGGCACCAAGATGTGGATCACCAACGCCGGCGTGTCCGAGTACTACACGGTCATGGCGGTGACGGACCCCTCGGCCGGCGCGCGCGGCATCTCCGCCTTCGTCGTGGAGAAGTCCGACGAGGGCGTCTCCTTCGGCCCCAAGGAGAAGAAGCTCGGCATCAAGGCCTCACCGACTCGCCAGGTGATCCTGGAGGACGTCCGCATCCCGGCCTGGCGCATGATCGGAGAGCCGGGCACCGGCTTCAAGACCGCCCTGGCCACCCTCGACCACACCCGCGTCACCATCGCCGCCCAGGCCCTCGGCATCGCCCAGGGGGCCCTCGACTACGCGATCGGCTACGTCAAGGAGCGCCGCCAGTTCGGCCGCCCGATCGCCGACTTCCAGGGTCTGCAGTTCATGATCGCCGACATGGCCATGAAACTGGAGGCGGCCCGGCAGCTCACGTACACGGCCGCGGGCATGTCCGAGACGGCCATGCGCGGGACTCCGGTGAAGGAGCTGACCTTCTTCTCCAGCGCGGCCAAGTGCGCGGCCTCGGACGCCGCCATGGAGATCACTACGGACGCCGTCCAACTGCTCGGAGGGTACGGCTACACGCGGGACTATCCGGTCGAGCGGATGATGCGCGACGCCAAGATCACCCAGATCTACGAGGGCACCAACCAGATCCAGCGCCTGGTGATGGCCCGCCAGCTCCTCAAGTAGGCGGTCAACGTGCGGGAACCCGGTTAAGTGATCATGCGCGAAGCCGGGTCGCGCACGTAGGCGGTGCCGCTCGGACGGAGAGGGCTGGACAGGGCTTGTGTGGGTAGCGTCCTGCATATGGGCGGCATCGGCCCCGCCTGGGAGATCGTGTACGACGGCTTCGATCTCGGTCGAGAGGGACTGAGGGAGGCGTTGTGCACGCTCGGCAACGGCAGGTTCGCCACCCGGGGCGCCACCCCGGACGGCGAGTCGCGCACGCCGGGCACGTACGT
>NZ_JBIUCF010000080.1:0-43201 GCF_044593615.1 Nonomuraea sp. NPDC051941 | reverse complement strand
CTGTTTTGGGGGCGGCGGGCCCCGGGCGGCCGGCACAACCTGTTGGTTTTGTTCTTCTTCCCCCCCCCCCCCCCCCGCGGGCCGGCCCCCCCCCCCCCCCCACGGCTCGCGCCGCGGCGGGACACCCGCACCCAGGAGGCACGCATGTCGCACGTGGACGAGACGCTGGCCGCCTACGAGAGCATCGCGGCCCGCTACGACGAGCTGAACGCGCAGCTGGACACCTCCAGCCTGGTGGCCCGCTTCGTGGAGGCGGCCGATCGGTACGGGTCGGGCGGACGGCGGCTCCTGGACGCCGGCTGCGGAACCGGCCGCAGCAGCGTGGCCTTCCACGAGCGCGGGTTCGAGGTGACCGGCTACGACCTGTCCCCCGCGATGGTCGCGACGGCCCGCCGCCGGCCCGGTGCCGAGGAGATCCGGTTCCTGGTGGGACGGCTGCAGGAGCCCCCGCCCGGACTGACCGGCTTCGACGTGATCGCCTGCGTGGACGTGCCGATGACGTACCTGACCGGCACAGAGCAGCTGCGACAGGCGCTGACGGCCGCGCGCGACCAGCTCACCGAGGACGGGGTGCTGGTCTTCGACCTGAACACCATCGGTTACTACCGCCGCATGTTCAGCGTCCCCACGGTCGCCGACCGGGGCGACCGGTACGTGGCCTGGTTCGCGGAGTCCCCGCGGATCGAGGCCGACGCGGTCGTGATCACGCAGTTCGACCTGTTCGAACGGAACGGGGCGGGCTGGGAGCGGCTGTCGATGCGCCACGTGCAACGGCACCATTCCGAGCGGACGGTACGCGAGGTGGCCGAGCAGGCCGGACTGCACGTCGTGGCCACCCACGGGCTGGTGGGGACGTCCGCACGGGACCCGGCCGACGAGGACGAACACGACCGGATCCTGTACGTCGCCCGCCGGTCCGACCCGCCCGGCTGACGGGCTCGCAAGGACGCTGACCCCGCGGCGACCGCGACCCAGACGCCCGCGCCGGGTATCAAGCCTTGATCGCCGTGCCCTGGGCTGAGACAAGGCGCCAGGCGCCGTGGGCGTCGGCGGCGTAAACGTGGGTGTAGCGGCTTCCGGCGCTGAACGTGGTGCCGGCGGGCTTGGTGAAGTTCATGCCGGTACGCCCGACGACGATGCCTACTGTGCCGATGACCCGGACGATCGCCTCGTCCGGGAACGAGTGGATCCGCGGGAACCGCAGGGAGCCGGAGGCCACCAGGTCGAGCAGGATCCTTTTGTCGGCGACGGCCCCGTCCTCGACCCCGACCAGGACGAAGTCGTCGGCCAGTAGCTCCTCCAGAACGGCGAGATCGCTCGCCACCAGGGCGTCGAAGAAGCTCTGGTCGTGCTTGAGGAGGGTGACCCGATCGAAGCTGCTCATATCGCGACGATAAACGCTGACGCTGGCGACAAGGTCAAGCCGGCCCCAGGGGCGCGTTCATCCAGACGCGGAGAGACCGCCCCGAACTTCGCCGCCAGCACTACACCCACACCAACGACGGACATCCTCCAAAGCAGGGGTGTGGAGGTCCGTGCTACTCCTGGTCTTCGACACGGTCCGCGAGGCGTTCGTGGCGTTGCCTGGCGGCCTGGGCGGTGCCGAGCCCAAGCCCGAACGCGATCTCCTGCCAGGTCATGCCGCGCCCCCGCGCCATCTCCAGCAGGCTGACCTCCAGCGCGTCCAGCTCCCCGCGCAGCAGCGGGAGGAGGCTCAACGCCGCGGTGATGTCGGCGTGGTCGACCTCCGGCTCGCCGTCATCGAGCCGTGCGGCTCCGCTGAGCAGGAACGTCACGAGCCTGACGGCTTCGTGCGGGCCGATGGCCGACGCATGGACCTGCCGGCCGCGCTGCTCATCGGTGACCGCGTGCCGCTCGGCGATCCGGAACAGGGACGCGTACACGCGTTGCGCGCGCGCCTGCTCCGGATGCGGAGGAGTGAAGGGGTCAAGGTGGTGATCGGCATCTGTGGGCATGTGCTCACGATGCCGCAACACTCAAACCGATGTCAACTTACTGTTTTAAACAGATCGTTTAAGATCGCGATAGTACGCCGCTGCCGTAACGATCAAGCGTGTGACCGTGGCGACCATGGTGGTACCGACGTCGCCTTTCAGGAGCGTCACCGTCTCGGGAAACTGAGGACAGCAGGGAGCGCGCCAGACGAGCGGGGCGCGCGGGCAGTCAGAGCCGGGAGAGGCTCAGAGCGCCGCCAGAATGCGGTCGATCCTCTCCGGTGTCAGCGGCCGGTCGAGCATCGCGTGCAGCCGGGCCCGGGCCCTGCCGCGATTCTCCTCCGACTCCTCAGGTGACAGGGCACGCCTGGCGTAGAACTCCAGCAAATGCCCCTGCACCACGATCGCCATCGAGAAGTCGGCCGGCTCGGCCACCACCGCAGGCCCGCCCGCGCCCCGATAGGCCCGGTAGGCCGCGACCGCCTCCTCCAGGGGCAGATCGACGAGGATCCCCGCCAGCTCGAACGCCGGGCGCGCCGGCCCGCAGTTCTCCCAGTCCAGCACGATCACGCCGCCGTCGGCTGCCCGGCACACGTTCTCCACGTTGACGTCGCGATGGCAGGTGGTGATCGAAGAGCCGGGCGAGGCGACCAGGGAGTCCAGCGCGACGAGATCGGCAAGCGCCCGCTCCAGCGTCGGCGCCCACTCACCCCCGGCCGCCGCCAGCTCCTCCCACGCGTCCCGGCCGACCGGCTCGGAGAACCATGGGGCCACCGCCCCCGTCGCCGGATGCCCCACCCCATGCAGCCCGGCCGTCACCATGCCGAGCTCGGCCGCCGTGACCGTCTCGCCCGGCACCAGATCCACCCATTCGTAGACCCGCCACCTCCCGTCGAGCAGCACGTCGCCCTCGGCCGTCATGACGTGCCGTGGCAGTCGCACCCCCGCCTTCCCGGCGGCCAACTGGAACGCGGCGTCCTGCCGGGCGGCACTCTCCTCGGCGGGCACGAGCAACTCCTTCACGGCCCACGATCCGCGCCCGGTGTCCAGCCGCCAGATCCGGCCCAGCTCGCCGCGCGCCGCGTACACGGCCGGCCCGACCGGCTCCCCCAGCCCGTACGCTCGTGCCACCACCCGCATCGCCTCGTCGTCCACGATCCCTCCCCACGGCACCCGGGCCATGCTGTCCTCACTCGCAGCCATCGGCAACCCGGCAGGCGCCGCACGACGAGACGGTCCCGGACCGGTCGTCGTGCGGGCCGATGTCCGGCAGTCCAAGCCAAGCGCCCCAGCCCTCCGGCCCGCCCATGCGCCCGACCCGCCCTCCACGGCGCTGCGCCCAGGCGGCGCGGCAGCGGATGAACCCTGAGATCAGCTTGATCGTCACGTGGAACCCGTCGCCAATGCCGGGAAGGCTGCGTCAGCACCACCCTGAGCGCTGGCTAAGCTGCGGCGCATGGCACGAATTCTCCTCTTGCACTCGATGTACGGCCTGCGGCCCGCCGTCCACCAGGCCGCTGACCGGTTGCGGACGGCCGGCCACGAGGTGCACGTTCCCGATCTGTACGACGGCCGGGTCGTCGACACACCCGAGGCGGGGACCGCGATCAAGGAGGAGATCGGCCGCGATGAGCTGCTGAAGCGGGCCGTGACCGCAGCGGCCCCGCTGTCCCCGGACGGCCTGGTGTACGCGGGCTTCTCACTCGGCGCGGCGATCGCCCAGAACCTCGCCCTGGGTGACGAGCGGTCTCGAGGGCTGCTGCTGATGCACGGCACCTCCGACATGGCCGACGACCTCTCGGCCGACGACCTGCCGGTCCAGCTTCACGTGGCCGATCCCGACACCTACGAACCCGCCGACTGGTTGAACGCCTGGTACATCCGGATGCGCCGGGCGCGGACCGACGTGGAGGTCTTCCGCTATCCGGGCGTCGGCCACCTGTTCACCGACCCCGACCTGCCCGACTACAACGCACAGGCCGCCGAGCGCGCCTGGGCCATCGCGCTGGACTTCGTCGCCGACCTGTGACCGGCGGCCCCGAGGGATCTACCCGCCCGCTCGGGGGTGGGTGAGGAGCGCCAGGACGCGCCGGTTGCCGTCTTCGGGTGGGAGGGCGAGCTGGGCGGAGCGCTCAGCCCTCCTGTCGCGCGACTGCTCCCGGCGTCGTAGTCCGGCCGGTCGGTGATCCCGGTGCGGTAGTGGCAGATGACTCCGTCTGCGGGACGCCATGGAACCGCAGCCGGACGAGAATTTCCGGTCATGAGAGCCCCAGCCAGCGCATCGACGCACCGATGAGCACCACTGACCGGTCCGCGCCACCCGGTCCCGTGGCGGGACCGAGCATGGCAAGGCTGCTGCGCCCCTACGGTTGGAGTTTCGCCGCCGTTGTGATCCTGCAGGTCATCGGCGCCGTCGCGGGGCTGGCGCCGCTGCTGGCGGTCGTCGAACTGGGTCGTACGCTGCTGTCGCCCGGCCCGCCCGATCACGGTCACGTCTGGACCGTCGTCATCGCGGGCGCGGCCGGCCTGTTCGTACGGCTGCTGTTCACGGCCGCCTCGTCCGGGATCGGGCACGTCCTCGACGGCCAGGTGCAGCTGTCGTTCCGCCGGCAGCTGGCAGCGCGGCTGGGACGCGTACCGATCGGCTGGTTCTCCCGGCGCCGGACCGGCGAGCTGGCGAAGGTGGTCGGGGAGGACGTGAGCGCCGTGCACCCGTTCATCGCCCACACCCCCGGCGACCTGGTCGCCGCGTTCGTGGTGCCGCTGATCTACCTGTTCACCGTCGACTGGCGGCTCACGCTGATCACGCTGATACCGGTGGTGCTGGCCGTGGCGCTGGTCCCCCTGATGATGACCCCGGCCCGGCTGCGCGAGCAGGAGGAGTTCGACGCGGCCATGGGACGGATCGCGAGTTCGGCCGTCGAGTTCGTGCAGGGCATCTCGGTGGTCAAGGCGTTCGGCGGATCCGAGCGCGCCCACCGCAGGTTCCGCACGGCCGCGGACGATTTCGCCGGCACCTTCTTCCGGTGGGTGCGCGCTGTCTCCGCGATCGCCGCGGGGATGCAGCTGGCGCTGTCGCCGCCGTTCGTGCTGCTGGTCGTGCTGATCGGCGGTGCGGCCCTGATCATGAACGGTGGCCTGACCCCGCCCGACCTGCTGCCCTTCCTGCTGCTCGGGCTGGGCCTGACCGCTCCCGTGGCGGCCCTCGGCCACGGCTTCGACGACATGCAGGCCGCCCGGCGGGCGGTCGGCCGGATCCGGGACGTGCTCGCGGTGCGGTCGCTGCCGGAGCCCGCGCGTCCGGTCGCGCCGCGGGGCCACCGGGTGGAGCTGCGTGGCGTCCGGTTCGGGTACGAAGCCGATCATGAGGTGCTGCGCGGGATCGACCTGGTGCTCGAACCGGGGACCGTCACCGCGGTCGTCGGGCCGTCGGGGAGCGGGAAGTCCACGCTGGTTCAGCTGCTGCCGCGGTTCTTCGACCCGACCCACGGCTCGGTCGTCCTCGGCGGTGCCGATCTGCGCGAGCTCGGCAGCCAGGACCTGTATCGGCTGGTCTCCTTCGTCTTCCAGGACGTCCGCCTGCTGCGCGCGTCGGTCGCGGAGAACATCGCGCTGGCGGTGCCGCACGCAGGCCACGATGACGTGGTTCGCGCCGCCCGGCTGGCGAATGTCCACGAGCGCATTCTCGAGCTGCCGCGCGGGTACGAAACGGTGCTCCATGAAGAGGCCGGGCTGTCGGGCGGCGAGGCGCAGCGGATCTCGATCGCACGCGCGCTGCTCGCCGCCACGCCCGTCCTGGTGCTCGACGAGGCGACCGCCTTCGCCGACCCGCACACCGAACAGGCCGTACGCCGAACCCTGGTCACGCCGCCGGGCGATCGCACGGTGCTGGACATCGCCCATCGCCTGGAGACGATCGCCGACGCCGACACCGTCGTGATGCTGGAGAACGGGTCGATCGTCGAACGCGGCACGCCCGCCGAGCTGCTGGCGCGGAACGGAAAGTTCGCCGCGTTCTGGAGATCCCACCGGTCGGCGGTCGCCGGCGAGGTCGAAACCGTACCGCAGGGAGATGAGCCCCGATGATCCGAATGCTGCTGCGCGTGCTCGGAGACGAGTACGCCCGGCCGGTGCGTCGCACCGTGGCCCTGATGACGACGACCGCGGTGGCCGAGGGGTTGTCCTACGCGCTGCTCGTTCCCGTGCTGCGGGCGCTGTTCGGGAGCGCGCCCGCGGACGCCGGGCCGTGGCTGGTCGCGTTCGGGGCTGCGGTCGCGGTCTACGCCGTGCTGCGCTATCGCAGTGATCTGTCCGGTTTCCGCGTCGGGACGGTGCTGTTGCGCGGCATGTACCACCGGCTCGGCGATCATCTGGCCCGCCTGCCGCTGGGCTGGTACGGCGCCGGCCGGGTCGGTGAGGTGTCCGTGCCGGCCAGCCGCGGCGTCCTGCAGGCGATGAGCGTGATCGCGCATCTGCTGGCGCCGTTCGTCTCCGCCTGCGTGACCCCGCTGACGATCGTCGCGGTGATGCTCGCCTTCAACCCGCTCTTGGGCCTGGCCGCGCTGGTCGCCGTCCCGGTCGTGGCGGCGGTCCAGATCTGGACGGGACGCTCGATGGCCGCCGCCGACGCGGACCGCCACGAACGCGACCACGAGGCCATCGGGCGGGTCATCGAATATCTCCAGGCCCAGCCGGTACTGCGGGCCGGCGGCCGGACCGTCGAACGCTTCGAGCTGCTCGACGGCTCGCTGCGGGAAGTCCGGCGCGCCTCTCGCCGTACCGTGCTGTCGGCGCTGCCCGGCACCTTGGGCCTGGCACTAACCGTGCAGGCGATCTTCACGGCGCTGCTGGTCCTGGGCGCCTACCTGGCGCTCGGCGGGGGCATCGGCGCGGCGGAGGTGCTGACCATCCTGGTGCTCGCCGCCCGCTGCGCCGATCCGCTGCTGTCGCTGGCCGACCTCGGCGGCCGGCTCCGTGGCGCGCGTTCCGAGCTGGCGAGGCTCGACACGCTGCTGCGTACCGAGCCGCTGCCGGAACCCCGCGAACCGGTCCAGCCGGCGGGCCATGCCCTGGAGTTCGACTCCGTCGTGTTCAGGCATGGGGACCGTACGGTGCTGGACGACGTGTCGTTGTCCGTGCCGGAGGGGCAGCGGCTCGCCGTCGTCGGACCGTCCGGGGCGGGCAGGAGCACGTTGCTGCAGCTGGCGGCACGGTTCTACGACGTGGACGCGGGCGCGGTACGCGTGGGAGGCGCGGACGTACGTGCCGTCAGCACCGAGGCGTTGATGGCGCGGATCACCATCGTCGTCCAGGAGGTCTATCTCTTCGACGGCACGATCGAGGAGAACGTACGTCTTGGCCGTCCCGACGCCGGCGAAGCCGAAGTGCGGGCGGCGGCGGCCGCGGCGCGGCTGGACGAGGTGATCGAGCGGCTGCCCGGCGGCTGGGCGACGAATGTCGGAGAGGGCGGCGCGCTGCTGTCCGGCGGCGAACGCCAGCGCGTCTCGATCGCGCGGGCGCTGCTGAAGAACGCGCCCATCGTGCTGCTGGACGAGGTCACCTCCGCGCTGGACCCGGTGAACGAGGCGGCCGTCCACGAAGGCATCGAGCGCCTGATGGCGGGCCGGACGGTCGTGATGGTGGCCCATCGGCTGCGGACCGTCCGGCGCGCCGACCGCATCGTCTTTCTGGACGGCGGCCGGATCGTGGAAGAAGGCGGCCACGACGAACTGCTGCGCCACGGCGGCCGCTACGCCGATTTCTGGAACACCGAATATGCCTTCACGTCATTTTGCTGAGTCATTATTCGGGAAGACTCTACAACACCGCTACAAATGCTCTACAAATTCACCGCCTAGCCTCTCACCTGCATGAATGCATCAATAAATTATCTCCGAGGCATGGCTTCGTAGGCGATTTCAGCACCGTTCAAGAAAATTGTCCAGCTCTTGTCGAGCGGATTGTCAGCCCTTACTCTCCAGGTGATCAAATCACTTTCTCCTTTCACCTGGAGGCACCCCTTGCGCCGATTAGCGCTCCCCGTCGCCGTCTCGGCGATGCTTCTCCCCTTCCTCGCCCCGGAGGTCTCCGCCGCCGCGCTCGACGACCCGCCGCCGGCGAACGTCCAGGAGGTCGGTCCCGGCCAGTACTCCTCCGACACCAAGACCTTCAAGCTCACCGAACTGGACGTGTCCGCGGGCGCGATCAGCCGCAAGCACGGCGTGGCCCTGACCGCCGGTGATCTGGCCCGGCCGCAGTCCGCCCCGGCCACCAGGCCCGAGCTGGGCGTCTTCGGGCCGGGCTGGCAGGCCGAGTTCGCCGGCGGAGAGATCAACCGGAAACTCGAGAACCAGAACGGCACCATCGTCGTCACGGAACTCGACGAAGGGACGTCGACCAGCTATCCCCTGAAGAGCAGCGTCTCCTTCCCCGACGGCGGCGGCATCCAGACGTACGAGGCCGCCGACGGATCCAAGATCACCGAAACCACCAAGTGGGACGCGGTCATCGGGGCGATGCGCACCACGACGACCGAGACGTTCGTGACGGATCTGGGTCCCCTGGACCCGGGCAAGGAGCCCCTGACCAACGCCGACGGCACCCCCATCAGCAACGCCGACCTCCAGCTCACCTACACCTGGGCCCGGCCGGCCGGGGCGCCGGGCGCCGACCCCTGGCGGGTGACCAGCGTGGGCACCGTCGCCTTCGGCAAGTCCGCCATCACCTACGACGCCCAGGGCCGCGTCAGCAGCGTCAAGGAACCGACCCGTGGCGAGAGCCCCGCAAGCGTCACCACGTTCACCTACGCGACGGCCACCACGGCCACCGGCACCTCCAACGGCGACTACACGGGCCGGCTCAAGGAGATCAAGGTCGCGTACGGAACCGACGCGCCGCAGACCGAGGCGAGCTACGCCTACGACCTGAACGGCCTGCTGCGCACCGCGAGCGATCCCAGCCTCGGCGCCGTCCAGGGGACCTACGCCTACGACTCCGTGGGACGCCTGTCGTCGATCGAGTCCGTCAGCAACGGCGACTGGCAGCTCACCTTCCCTGAGGGCGCCGCGGCTCCCCAGGTGGTCGCCACCGGCACCGACATGCCGGCCAACGGCGGGCCGACCGAGGGCGCGGCCGGGCTCGACGACCCGAACGCCACCGAGCCGCCGGCCGGCGACTTCCTGCCGGACGGCGTGGACCCCCCGCAGTCCTACCCGAAGAAGTGCGACTCGGCCAAGACCTGGATGTGGTACACGAAGTCGGGCTGCTCGGCCTGGGCCTACCACGGCGGCAGCTGGAAGAAGCCCGACTGGAAGCGGACCGCCAGCGGCTTCAAGGTCAGGGGCATCGTTCACGACCACTGCACGAAGCCGGGAGCGGACCGCCCCGCCGGGTTCGACTTCCGGCCGGCCTGTGACTCCCACGACTACGGGTACGGTCTGATGACCAACCAGAGGATGAAGTACAAGTACTACCTCGACCGCACCGTCTTCCGGAAGCTCGATGTGGACACGCGGTTCTACATCACCCTGAAGGACAAGGTGTGCGGCGGCTACTTCTTCCTGGTGCGGGGCGCCTGCAGGAAGATCGCGGCCGTCTACTACGCGGCGGTCCTGGGCTTCGGCAGGCCCTGAGAACGGCGCCCGCTGAACCCCTTCTCGGGCCGGACCGCGGCATCGGCCGCCGTCCGGCCCGACCTCGGTCGCGGCGGCAAGCGTTCAGGCGAACCGCCAGCGGGTGGCTCCGTGCGGTTCGGCGGTGGCGACGCCGAACGCGACGCGCATCGAGAAGCGATAGAGGTGCCACGGCGCCGGGCCCGCGCTCGGCGCGCTGAACGGCGCGGTGATCGCGTCGCCCTCGGCGGTCGCGGGCCAGCCGAGCTCGGCGTACAGGGCGGCCACGCGCTCGACCATGGCGGCGTCGGTGACCCGGTGCGCGGTGCCCTCGAGGTTCAGGTCGATGCCGTCGAGCCTGACGGAGATCGTGCAGTTCGGATCGGCCTCCAGGTTGCGGGTCTTGCGGGCGCCCGGGCCGGTGGTGAAATGGAGGGCGCCGTCGTACCAGACGGCGCCGACCCCCGCGGCGTGCGGCCGGCCGTCGGGCCGCACGGTGCCGAGAAACCACGTGATGTCCGCCCCCGACGAACTGCTGAGCACGGCGTGGGCGCGGTCCCACGGCAGCACGTCGTGGTCGTAGCGGTCGAGATTGGTGACCTCGACGGGCAGCTGGTCGGTCATCGGAACCTCCGGACGGCGTGTGCGGCATGGCGGTCACACAGGTAGACCGGCCGGCGGCACGAAACTCATCGCCTCGGGTCACATGGTCGTTCCGCCCGAGACGTCCAGGCGGTGTCCGGTCATGTAACGGCTGTCGTCGCCGGCCAGGAAGGCCACCGCGTCGGCGACGTCCTGCGGGGTTCCCAGCCGGCCCAGCGGCGACTGCGACGACAGCCAGGCCAGGGCCTCGCCGACCAGGCGTCCCTGGTGCATGTCGGTGTCGATGACGCCGGGCGCCACGGTGTTGACCGTGATGCCACGCGGCCCGAGCTGCTTGGCCAGCGCGGTGGTCAGCACGTCGAGCGCGGCCTTGGACATGGCGTAGCCGATCGCCCGCGGCATGGCCGCGCCTCGCGTCAGCATCGTGCCGATGGTGATGATCCGGCCGCCGTCCCGCAGCCGCGGCAGGGCGAGCCGGGTGATGAAGAACGGCGCGGTCGTGTTGACCGCGAACAGCCGCTCGAAGCCGTCCCTGGTCACGCCGTCGATCTCATCCTGGTCGCCGAGGATGCCCGCGTTGTTGACCAGGATGTCCAGGCCGTCGGCGTGGGCGTCGAAGCCGGCCCACAGTGCTTCGGCGTCCCCCGGCACGCCCAGCTCGGCCCGTACGGCGAACGCCTGCCCGCCGGCCGCTTCGATGGCCGCGACCGTCTCCTTGGCGGCCGCCTCGTTGCTGCCGTAGTGGACGGCGACCCGGGCCCCCTCCCGGGCCAGCCGGGTGGCGACGGCCCGGCCGATCCCCCTGCTGGCACCGGTCACGAGCGCCGTCTTGCCGGTCAAGGTCGTCATTGCTGATCACGCCTTCCCTTATTTCGCGTACTTCGTACTCGAAATGGGACCCTAGCCATTCGAGTACTGTGTACGCAAGTTAGGGAGAGGCCAGGATGTCCGACGAGGAACTGATCAGCATCTGGATGCGGCCCGAGCGCCTGGAGCGTTCGGGGCCCGGGCGGCGGCCCGGCTACAGCCGCGGGCAGATCACCCGGGCGGCCGTCCGGATCGCCGACGCCGAGGGGGTGGAGGCCGCGACCATGCGCCGGATCGGGGGCGAACTGGGCACCGGCGCCATGTCGCTCTATCGCTACGTACCGAAACGCGATGATCTGTTCGATCTCATGATCGACCTGGCGATGGGCGAGCTCGAACTCCCCGCCGAGCCGTCCGGCGACTGGCGAGGCGACCTCTCCCTGGTCGCCTGCGAGACCCGGGCCGCCGGCCTGCGCCATCCCTGGCTGACCCCGCTGCTCAGCGGCCGCCCGACCCTGGGCCCGCAGCTGCTGCGGGTGCACGAGTTCGCCCTGGGCGCGCTCGACGGGCTCGGTCTCGACATCGACGAGATGACCGGCTTCGTCGGCATGGTGAACGACTACGTCCACAGCGCGATCCGCCGCGAGATCGGCTGGCTGGAGGAGGCCCGCCGCACCGGCCTGGACCCGGAGCGCTGGAAACGCGACTACATCGGGCCGTACGTGCGGCAGATCGTCGGGTCGGGCGCCTACCCCCTGTTCGGCCGATCCGTACAGGAATCCAGGACCGCGCACCTCTCCCCCGCCGAGCGCTTCCGGCACGGGCTGGATCGGGTGCTCAACGGGATCGGCGCGCAGCTGCCAGCAGGCCGCGCAGGACATAGGGCATGATTCCGCCGTGCCGGTAGTAGTCGGCCTCACGAGGCGTGTCGAGCCGGAGGCGGGCCTGGAAGGTGACGCCGCCGGCGGTGACGGTCAGGGTGGGCGGGAGCCGCGGTCCGTCGAGCGCGGCCAGGCCGGTGACGTCGATGACCTCGCGGCCGGTGAGGCCGAGCTCGTCCGGGCCCTGGCCGGGCAGGAACTGCAGCGGCAGGACGCCCATGCCGACCAGGTTGGAGCGGTGGATGCGTTCGAACGACTTGGCGATGACGGCGCGCACGCCGAGCAACGCGGGGCCCTTGGCGGCCCAGTCGCGGGAGGAGCCCGCGCCGTACCCCTCCCCGGCCAGCACCACGACCGGTACGGCGGCCTCCTGGTAGGCGCGGGCGGCCTCGTACACGGTGGTGATCGTGCCGCCGTCCAGGAAGTCGGCGGTGAGGCCGCCTTCGGTGCCGGGGGCGAGCTGGTTGCGCAGGCGCACGTTGGCGAACGCGCCGCGCATCATGACCTCGTGGTTGCCGCGGCGGGAGGCGTAGGTGTTGAGCTGGTGGCGTGGCACGCCGAGGCCGGTGAGGTAGCGGCCGGCGGGGCTGGACGGGAGGATGGCCCCAGCGGGTGAGATGTGGTCGGTCGTGATGAAGTCGCCCAGCTTGACCAGGACGCGGGCGCCGGTGATGTCGGTGACGGGCGGCGGCTCGGGCGACATGCCGTCGAGGTAGGGGGCGCGGCGCACGTACGTGGAGGCGGGGTCCCAGGGGTAGGTGGCGGAGCCGGCGACGTCCAGGCGCTGCCAGCGTTCGTCGCCGTCGAGGACGTCGGCATAGGCGCGGGCGAACATCTCCGGCCTGATCACCCGCTCGATGACCGCGCGCACCTCCTCCGGGGCGGGCCACAGGTCGCGCAGGTAGACGGGACGCCCGCCGGGGTCGGTGCCGAGGGGCTCGGTGGTGAGGTCGAGGTCCATCGTGCCGGCGAGGGCGTAGGCGACGACGAGCGGCGGCGAGGCGAGGTAGTTGGAGCGCACCTCGGGCTGGATGCGGCCCTCGAAGTTGCGGTTGCCCGACAGGACCGCGGCCACGTCGAGGTCGTGCTCGGCCACGGCCTCCGACACCTCCTCGACGAGCGGGCCGGAGGCGCCGATGCACGTCATGCAGCCGAACCCGGCCAGGGTGAAGCCGAGCCGTTCCAGGTAGGGGGTCAGGCCCGCTTCGCCGTAGTAGTCCATGACGACGCGCGAGCCGGGCGACAGGGTGGTCTTCACCCATGGCTTGGCGCTCAGCCCGCGCTCGGCGGCCTTCTTGGCGAGCAGCCCGGCGGCGACCATGACCGAAGGGTTGGAGGTGTTGGTGCAGGAGGTGATGGCGGCGATGGCGACGGTCCCGTGCGTGATCTCCCGCTCCGCCGCGACGGGCCGCCGCTCCTGCGCGCGGAAGGCGGCCTTCACCCCCTCCAGGGGAATGCGGTCCTGGGGGCGGCGCGGGCCGGCGACGGACGGGACGACGGTGGCCAGGTCAAGGTCCAGGTCGGCGGTGTACGCGGGCGGCGCGTCCGGCTCGTGCCACAGCCCCTGCGCCCTGGCGTACGCCTCGACCAGGTCGGCGTGGTCGCCGTCGCGGCCGGTGAAGCGCAGGTAGCGGATCGTCTCGGCGTCGACGGGGAACAGCGCGGCCGTGGAGCCGAACTCCGGGCTCATGTTGGAGATCGTCACCCGGTCGGTCACCGGCAGCGCCGTGACCCCCGGCCCGTGGAACTCGACGATCTTGCCGACCACCCCGTGCTCGCGCAGCAGCTCGGTGAGGGTCAGCACGAGGTCGGTCGCGGTGGCGGCGACCGGCAGCTCGCCGTGCAGGCGCACGCCCACCACGTCGGGCACGAGGATGGACACCGACTGGCCCAGCATGGCCGCCTCGGCCTCGATGCCGCCGATGCCCCAGCCGAGCGTGCCGAGCCCGTTGACCATGGTGGTGTGCGAGTCGGTGCCCAGGCACAGGTCCGGGTACGCCTCATCGCCGCGGGTCATGACCACCTGGGCCAGGTATTCGACGTTGATCTGGTGCATGATGCCCTTGCCCGGCGGCACCACCGTGAAGCCCCGCAGCGACGCCTGACCCCAGCGCAGGAAGCGGTAGCGCTCGGCGTTGCGCTCGTACTCCCGGTCGGCGTTGCGGGCCAGCGCGTCGGGGCGGCCGAACACGTCGGCGATGATGGAGTGGTCGATGACCAGCTCCGCGGGGATGGCCGGGTTGACCGAGGCGGGGTCGCCGCCGAGCGCTGCCATGGCGTCGCGCATGGAGGCCAGGTCGGCCAGCACGGGCACGCCGTTGGTGTCGTGCAGGAACACCCGGGCGGGATGCAGGTCCACCGCGGCGGTCCGGCCGGCGTGCGGCCGCCACCCGGTCAGGGCCCGCACCTGCTCGGCGGGGGCGGCGTGCCGGAGCAGGTTCTCCAGCATGATGCGCAGGCTGTACGGCAGGCGCGCGGGTGCGTCGACGGTGTGGATGCGGTAACGGCGAGATCCCACCGTGAGGAAGTCGGTCACGTGGCCTGCCCTTGGAGCGAGACGGGATGGCAGAAGGTGTTGCGGTGCTCGGTCACGCACGCCTCGGCCACCTGGCGCCAGTCGGCGTAGTGCGGCGCGGCGCGGTGTTCGGTGAAGAAGGCGGCCTCGTCCCGGTAGATCTCGTACAGGACGAACCGGTGCGGGTCGTCGTCGCTGCGCACCACGTCGAAGCGGAGGCAGCCGGGCTCGTCGCGGGTGGCGCGGGCGTTGGCCCGGATGCCGTCGAGGAAGGTCTCCAGGCGGTCGGGCCGCACCTGGAGCTGGACGATCACGACGAACATGCGCTCATCCAGGCGGGTTGCGGGACCGCGCACGCCTCGGCGAGCCGGCGCAGGCCCTGCAGGGTCTTGCCGGGCAGGCGCACTCCGGCCACGGCGGATTCGGCGGCGTTGCGGGCCTCGATCTCGCCGGGATAGAAGATCTCGTCGAAGCCGGGCGCGAGCGGCACGGCCTTGGTGCGGTCGATGAGGTCGTCGAGGCGGCGGGCGTAGCCGGCGGGGTCGGCCACGGCGTCCAGGCGCAGCGCGAGCAGCAGGTGGCCGCAGCCGCTGCGGCGGTCGGGCACGTAGGGGCCGGCCACGTCGGTGGCGTACGAGCTGCCTGTCAGCACGCCCGACAGCACGTCCATCATGAACGAGATGCCGTACCCCTTGTGCCCGGCCATGGGCAGGATGAGCCCGTCGACGGCCAGGGCCGGGTCGGTGGTGGGGACGCCGTCCGCCGTCTGGGCCCAGCCCTCGGGGATGGCGTGCCCGCGTTCGAGAGCGGCGTAGATCTTGCCCCGGGCGACGACGGTGTTGGCGATGTCGAGCACGACCGGGCCGCGCCGGCCGCCGGGCACCGCGATGGACCACGGGTTGGCGCCCACGCTCTTCTCCCGGCCGCCCCACGGGGCCATGGCGGGGCTGCCGTTGGTGGTCAGCAGGGCGACGCAGCCCTCGGCGGCGATCATGCGGGTGAAGTACGCGGCGGTGCCGAAATGGTTGCTGTCGCGCACCGCGACCACGCCCACGCCGTGCTGGCCGGCGCGGCGTACGGCGTCGCGGGCCGCGTACGCGGTGACGACCTGGCCGATGCCGTCGCGGCCGTCGAGGACGGCGACGGCGCCGCCGTCGAGCACGGTGGCCACGTCGGTCACCGCGCGCATGGCCCCGGAGCGCAGGCGGTCGGCGTACCACTCCAGGCGCAGCATGCCGTGCGAGGGGTGGCCCCACGCGTCGGCCGTGACCAGGCTGTCGGCCACCAGTCGCGCGTCGGGTTCGGGGACGCCGAGCGAGGTCAGGACCTCGATCCCGAAGGAGATCAGCTCGGAGGCAGGGATCACGACAGGCTCCTGACCTGGTCGGGGGTGAGCGGCCGGACGGGGCGGTCGCGCAGCAGCAGCCACAGCCGCGCCGTCTCCTCCAGCTCCTCGACGACGTCCGCGGCGGCGGCGAGGTCGGCGCCGGCGGCGATGGGCCCGTGGTTGGCCAGCAGCAGCGCGTGCGCGGTGCGGGCGGCGCGTTCGGCGATCGGCCCCAGCGCCGGGTCGCCGGGCGCGTGGTACGGCAGCAGGGGCAGCCGCCCGACGCGCATCACGTAGTAGGCGGTCAGCGGCGGCAGCACGTCGTCCGGGTCGAGGCCGTCGTGGCAGGACACGGCGACGGAGTAGGTGCTGTGCAGGTGGACGACCGCGCCGGCGTCCGGGCGGGCGCGGTAGAAGGCGGCGTGTAGGAATGCCTCCTTCGACGGGCGCGGCCCGTCCAGGTGCTCGCCCGCCAGGCTGACCAGCGACAGCTGATCGGGCGAGACGTCGCCGAGGGAGCCGCCGGTAGGGGTGATGAGGAAGGCGTCGCCGGTGCGGGCGCTGAGGTTGCCGGTACGGCCGTGCGTCAGCCGCCGGTGGAACAGGGACGCTCCCAGCTCAGCGATTTGTGAGGAAATATCGGTCATGGTGCTTCCAGGGCTGTGACGAGCAGGTCGGGACGGCCGAAGTTGCCGGACTTGAGCAGCAGGGCCAGGCTCGGGTGTCCGGTGGTGAGCAGCCAGGGGACTCCCCGGTCGGCTTCGGCGCCCACGACCGCGCCGGTCACGCCGAGCGCGTTGACCACGGCGCCGGAGGTCTCGCCACCGGCGACGACGATGCGCCGGACGCCGAGCCGGGCGGCGCGGGCGGCGACGGTCGCCAGCGCCCCCTCCAGCAGCCCGGCCGCGCCGGGCGAGCGCTCCTCGGGAGGAGCCGAGGAGTAGACCATGGCGCGGCCCTCCGCCTCGAGGTTGGCCTCCAGCCAGCCGATGGCCTCCTCGACCAGCCCGTCCTGCTCGGCGCGCAGCCGGTAGGAGGGCATGTGCCGGCGGGCCAGGGCCACCTGCTCCAGCGTGGCGGCCGAGCAGCTGCCCGCGAGCACCACCCCTGGCCCCGTGGGAAGGGCAGGCGTGGCCGGTTCGTGCCGGGCGGTCTCCAAAGCTCCGGCCAGCCCCGCCGCGCCCGTGATGACGGGCAGGTGCGCGCTCGCGCGGGCGATGACGTCGAGGTCGCGGTCGTCGAGGGCGTCCGTGACCGCGTACCGGACGTCCTGGGCCTGCAGCGCGTCGAGCGCCGCGCGCACCGCGTCGGCGCCGCGCCGGACGGTCTCGTGCGCGACCAGCGCGACGCGGTGCGGGGTCTGCCGGCCCAGGACGCGGACGAGGTCGGGGTCGGTCATCGGCGTCAGCGGGTGGTGGCGCATCGACGACTCCGACAGCAGCCGGTCGCCGACGAACAGGTGCCCCTGGTAGACGGTGCGGCCGTGCTCGGGAGCGGCCGGGCACACCACGGTCAGGCGGGCCCCGCCCGCCTCGGTCAGCGCGTCGGCGACCGGGCCGATGTTGCCCTGGTCGGTGGAGTCGAAGGTGGAGCAGTACTTGACGTACAGGCGCCGGACCCCGCGCTCGTGAAGCCACCGCTGAACGGCGAGCGACGCGGCGACCGCCTCCCCGGCCGGGATCGAGCGGGTCTTGAGCGCGACGACGACGGCGTCGCAGTCCGGGAGCACCGTCGCGGGCCCGGGGATGCCGAAGATCAGCACCGTACGCAGGCCCGACCGGCGCAACGCGGCGGCGACGTCGGTGCCTCCGGTGTAGTCGTCGGCCACGCAGCCCAGCAGCACGCTCATGCCAGCGCCTCGCGCAACGCCCGGGCCGCCGCCAGCGGCGGGCTCAGCACCGGCAGGCCGAGCCGGTCGGCCAGCTCGGCGTGCACCGGGCTGATCGAGTACTGCCCGAGCAGGACCAGCTCGACGCCGTCAAGGTGAGGCGCGGCGGCCCGCGCGAGCGCGTCGGTCAGGTCCGGCCAGTCGCGGGCGGCGGCCGCGGGCGCAGCTCCCGGCGCCGCGATCGCGCGCACCTCGACGCCGTCCGCCACCTCCTTGAGCCGCCGCGCCGAGTCCGCCGCCGCGGAGTCGAGCGAGCCGAGCACGAGCACGGTGCCGGACCGCCGCCGGGCGACGTCGGCGAACACGGCCTCGTCCGAACCCGTCACCGGCACCTCGTGCAGCCGCCGGGCCAGCCCGGCGGCCGGGCCGTACATCGAGCAGGACAGCAGCACCGCGTCGGCGCCGCCGCGGACCGCGTAGTCGATGAGCGCGAGCATGCGACGCGTCAGCGCGGGTGTCATGCCGCCGGCCGCGTCGGCCTCGGTGACGAGCCGGTCGTCCAGGAGGTGCCAGGCCCTGGCCTCGGGAAACCCTTCGCCGAGCCCGTCGGCGGCGGGCCGGATGGAGGCCGGGGTGGCGTTGACGACCGCGATCGTCGGGTTCATCGCTTCACACCGGCGGCGACGGCCTCGGCGAACGCTCGGGTGCCCGCCGTGCCACCCATGTCACGGGTGCGGGTGCCGCCCTGGACGGTGCCGGCGACCGCGGCCTCGATGAGGGCGGCGGCCCGGACCAGGGCGGGGTCCTGGTGGCGGGCGCCGAGCCAGTCGAGCAGCATGGCGCTGGACAGGATCATCGCGATGGGGTTGGCGACGTCCTGGCCGGCGATGTCGGGGGCGGAGCCGTGCGCGGCCTGGGCCATGGCGCGCTCGTGGGAGGCGTTGATGGACGGGGCGATGCCGAGCGATCCGGCGATCTCGCCGGCCAGGTCGGACAGGATGTCGCCGAACATGTTCTCGGTGACGATCACGTCGAAGTCGTTCGCCCGCCGCACCAGGTGCACGGTCATCGCGTCGATGTGGAAGTCGTCCACGGCCACGTCCGGATAGCGCGCGGCGACCTCGCGGCAGACGTCGCGGAACATGCCGGTGGTCAGCTTCAGCACGTTGGCCTTGTGCACGATCGTGAGCTTGCCGCGCCTGCGGGAGGCGAGCTCGAACGCCTCGACGGCGATCCGCTCGACGGCGGGCCGGGTGATGATGCCCATGGCGATGGCCACGTCGGGGCTGGGCATGAACTCGCCGCTGCCCTTGTAGGTGCTGCGGTCGGCGTAGAAGCCCTGGGTGTTCTCCCGGACGATGACCAGGTCGGTGCCGGGGACGACGGCGTCGGCGCCGTCGAAGGACTTGGCCGGGCGGATGTTCGCGAACAGGTCGAAGTGCTTACGGATGGTGCCGCTGGGGTTGAGCTTGGAGCGGTGCGGCTCGGGGTAGGCGGCGCTGTCGTGCGGGCCGAGCAGCCAGCCGTCCACCTCGGCGAGGGCGGCGAGCGTCTCCTCCGGTACGGCGTCGCCGTGGCTGTCGATGGCGCAGGCGCCGAGCGGCAGCTCGGCCCACTCGACGGGGGCGGCTCCGGCGGCGGCGAGCGCGGCGTCCACGACCAGGACGGACGCGGGGACGATCTCGGGGCCGATGCCGTCGCCTTCGAGTACGCCAAGACGGTAGGAAGTCACGAAATTTACGTCCTTACGAGTGCTTCGACGTCCTCGGGCAGGGCGTCGGTGGTCGGGTAGAGCAGGCAGGCGGCGGGCTCGACGACGAGCGTGACCTCGCCGCTCAGCTCCGGGCGGGCGGTCTCCGCCTGGATGACGTGGTCGCCCAGGCGCAGGTCGTACTCGTAGCGGGAGCCGATGTAGGAGCTGGTGAGCACCTCGGCGGTGAGCACGTTCACGTCGGCGGGGGCGGTGCGGCCGGGCGGGAGGATCTCCAGCCGTTCGGGGCGCACCGCCACGGTGACGCGCGGGCCCGGCGTGCCCTCCGAGACGGCGATGGTCTGCCCGGTGCAGTCCAGCCGCACCTCCGCGGGCCCGGTCATCGTGCCGGTGAGGAAGTTGCAGCGGCCGACGAACGCGGCCACCTCGGCGGTCGCGGGGGTCTCGTAGATCTCTTTCGGAGTACCGATCTGCACCATGTCGCCCTTGGACATCACCGCGATGCGGTCGCTCAGGGCCAGGGCCTCCTCCTGGTCGTGGGTGACGTACACGGTGGTGATGCCGAGCTCCTCCTGCAGCCGCTTGAGCCAGGCGCGGGCCTGCTCGCGCAGCTGCGCGTCCAGGTTGGACAGCGGCTCGTCCAGCAGCAGCACGCTGGGCGAGTAGACCAGGGCACGGGCGAGGGCGACGCGCTGCTGCTGGCCGCCGGACAGCTGGTGCGGGTAGCGGTCCTTCAGCTCGGCCAGGCCCACCTTGCCGAGGGCCTCGGTGATGAGCTCGTCCTGCGTGCGCCGGTCGACCTTGCGGATCTTGAGCGGCATGGCCAGGTTCTGCGCGACCGTCATGTGCGGCCACAGCGCGTACGACTGGAACACCATCCCGAGGTTGCGCCCCTCGGGCGGCACGAACGTGCCGGCGTCGACGAACGTGGCCGGGCCGACCGCGATGCTGCCGGTGCTCGGCCGCTCCAGGCCGGCGATGCACGCCAGGGTGGTGGACTTGCCGCAGCCGCTGGGGCCGAGCAGCGTGAAGAACTCGCCGTCGGCGATGGTGAAGGAGATGTCACGCAGGACGGCGTTGTCCCCGAACTGCTTGGACAGGTTGGCGACCTTGACCTCAGGCATCTGTACGCCCCTTGAGAAGTAGTCCGGCGAGCCCGACGAAGGTCGCCGTGATGGCGATCTGCAGGCTGGCCAGCGCGGCCACGGAGCCGGTGTTGCCCTGCACCCACAGCTCGAGCATGGTCGTGCCGATGATGTTGGAGTCCGCCGAGCCCAGGAACACCGCGGGCGAGTACTCCTTGAGCAGGGTCACGAACGTCAGGATCAGCGCCCCGGCGAAGGCCGGCCGCAGCAGGGCCGCCAGGATGCGGGTGAACGTCCGCACCCAGTCGGCGCCGGAGACCCGGGCGGCGTTGTCGAGCTCCCGGCCGATCTGCATGATCGACGGGGAGATAGAGCCGAACCCGCTGGGCAGCGCGCGCAGCCCGAAACCGATGATCAGCGCCCACAGCGTGCCCTGGATCAGGGTGCCCAGCCCGAACGGCGCGAAGGCCAGTGCCCAGAACAGGCCGATGCCGACGATGATGCCGGGCATCGCCTGCGGGGCGAGCGCCAGATACTCCACCGCGCGGGCGAAGCGGAAGGTCGAGCGCCTGGCCACCATGACCGCCAGCAGCGACAGCGCGCTGACCAGGACCGCGCCGATCGCCGCGACCAGCAGGCTGTTGACGATGGACTGCACGTACACCGGATAGGTGAAGATCCGTTCGTAGTTGTCCCCGGTGAGGGTCTTGAGCGGCGACTGCAGCGGCGTGAACACCTGCGTGAAGGAGCGGAAGACCAGCCCGCCGATGGGCACCAGGGCGCCCATCACCACGTAGAAGGCGATGGCGGCCATGCTGATCCACTTCAGCCGGCCCAGGTCCAGCGGTCGCGGGCGGGTCGCCTTGCCGCGGACGGAGACGAACCGCTGGGCGTTCTTCAGCAGCTTGGCCTGCAGCGCGACCAGGCTGACGGTGACGAGCAGGATGATCGCCGACGCCGCACCCAGCACCCCGTAGTCCGGATTGATGGACTGCAGGCCGTTGCGGTACAGGAAGGTCGAGAAGACGTCGATGCGTACCGGCTGGCCGAACAGCAGCGGCACGCTCAGCGTCTCCACCGACATGCTGACCACCAGGATCGAGCTGTAGACGACGGGCGGGCGCAGCAGCGGCAGGACCACCGAGCGCAGGATGCGCAGCGGCCCGGCCCCGCACACCTGGGCGGCGGCCTCCAGCGAGGCGTCGCTCTGGCGCAGCGCGTTGGCGCAGAAGGTGTAGACGATCGGGGCCAGCGCCACGGCCTCGGTCAGCGCCATGCCGGGGATGGAGTACAGGTTCCACGGCAGGAAGCCGAGCAGGCGGCGTACCTCGACGCTGACGAACCCGGCCGGGCCGTACATGGTGATCCAGCCGAAGCCGAGGATGAGCGAGGAGATGAAGAACGGCCACTGCATGGCGGCGGCGAAGACGCGGCCGCCGGGCAGCTTGGTGCGTACCACGACCACGGCCATCGGCACCGCGATGAGCAGGCTGAGCACGGTGGTCAGCCCCGCGAACAGCGCCGTGTTGAGCACGACGCGGCCGAATCCCGCCTCGGTGAACAGCCGCACGTAGTTGCCGGCGCCGAGCATGCCGCCCGCCTCGTACAGGGGGCGGTCGAGGAAGGACTGGTAGAGCGTCGGGACGACCGGCGCCAGCACCAGGACCGCCAGCAGGAGCAGCACGGCGTACTGCAGCCAGCTCTCCCGGGCCAGCCCCAGCGGCCTGCGGTAGCGCGGCGGGGGATGTGCCGGCGGACGCGGCGGGGAAAGGGTGGTCATCGGGTTCCTCTCAGCGGCCGAGCAGGCCGTTCCACTTGGCGGTGAACGACTTGACCTCGGCGTCGGGGACCTTCGCGTACTTGGCGAGGATGATGTTGGCCTGGCCCACGGCCTTGACCAGCTCCTGGTAGGTGTGCAGGCCGTCGCCGGTCGCGACGCCGTCGCGGTAGGAGGTCAGCCCGCCCTCGGCCACCGCCCGCTGGCCCTCCTGCGACAGCACGAAGTCCACGAACAGCTTCGAGGTCGCCGGATGCGGCGCCTTGGCGGCGATGCCCACGCCGCGCGGCAGCACGACCGTGCCGTCGTCGAGGAAGGAGATCGCCAGCAGGCCGCCGCTCTTCTCCACCACGGGGTACGCCGGGGCGGCGCTGACGAAGAAACCGGCCACGTACTCGCCGGACGTGATCTTCTCCAGCTGGGTTCCGGACGACGTCTCCGGCCTGGCCAGCGGCAGCACCGACTGCAGCGAGGTCCAGGAGTCGGGGCGGGCTTCGGCGAAGGCGTGCGAGACGGTGAAGCCGAACGCGCCGCTCACGTCCCGCGTGGTGATCTTGCTCTTGTACTGGGCGGGGTCCTTGGCCAGGATCGTCGCCAGGCTCTTCAGCCCGGTCGGCTTCTCGGGCAGCAGCGAGGTGTTGTACGCGATCGACATGGGGTCGGCCGACATGGCGTACACGTTGGGCAGCAGCTCGCCGAAGTCCGGCAGCTTGCCCTTCTCCGGCGAGGCGTACTCCATCAGGGTTCCCGGCCGGGCGGCGAAGTCGGCCCACGCCTGGGCGGCGTTCGACACGACCAGGTCGGCCGGCGAGTTGCCGGTGGCCTGCTCGCTGAGCACCCGCTGGAACACCTCGTCGCTGTCCAGGTTGTTGGCCGCGATCTTCGTCACCCAGGGGTACTTCTTCTCGAAGTCCCGGAAGATCGGCGCCCAGTTCTCCTGGTCGGTGTTGGAGTAGATGGTGAGGGTGCCGCCCTCCTTCTTGGACGCCTCGATGAGCTGGGCGTAGTCGCTCGGGTAGTAGGACGGGGCCTGTCCCGTCGCGATCGTGTTCGGCGGCGGCTGTTTCGCCGCCCCGTCTCCATTACTGCCTCCACCGCCGCAGGCCGTGAGGAGGCCGAGTGCGAGTACGGCGACGCCCAGGGCGCGGAACGTGGGGTGGAAGGTGGTCATGTGCTTCCTCCTAGACCAGGCGCGACCGACCAGCCGTCGCCTGCGATGCCGCACACTCTGCTTCGTTATAACCTATGACGTCAAGCCCTCGTTTCCGGAATGTAACGCGAAGAGCCTCTTAGATGCCTTATAGCGGCTACGATCCGGCGCTCTGGCTTTCTGGCGGGCAGTCCCGACTCTTGCCGACAAGACTGAATGGCGGTGTAGGTTATAACGGTCACCGACGAGACAGGACAGCGATGAGCGAATCAGCGGCCGAGCTCTACACGACGAAGGCGGACTTCGCCTACCTGCGCGTCAAAGAGCTGATCCTGTCCGGGAAGCTGCTTCCCGGCTCCGTCATCGCGCAGGCGCAGCTGGCCCGCGACATCGGCATCAGCACCACTCCCCTGCGCGAGGCGCTGCGCCGGCTCAAAAGTGAGGGGCTGGTCGAGCTGGACGCCCACCGCGACGCCCGCGTCGCGCCCCTGGCCGCCGAGGAGGCCCGCGACCTGCTGGAGCTGCGCCGCTCCCTCGACCCGCTGGCGATCGGGCTGGCGGCCGAACGGCGCACCAAGGCCGACATCGCCGCCATGCGCGCCGCGCACGAGGGCCTCAAGCCGCTGCCCGGCAACCCTGGCTACGAGCAGTTCGTGGCCCACCGCAAGTTCCACGCCGCCCTCTACGCGGCCTCCCACAACGACCTGCTCATCCAGACCCTCGACGGCCTGTGGGACAAGGCCGACCGCTATCGCCGCCTCGCCCTGGAGGTCGAGCGCGGCCAGGCCGCCCGCGACCGCAAGGCCGCCGAGCACGAGGCCCTGCTGGAGTACGTGATCGCGGGCGACGCGGAGTCGGCCGCCGACGTGATGCGCGAGCACATCGACACCAGCCTCGGCGCCCAGGCCGCCTGGCGCCTGCGCAAGCAACCCGCCGAACCTTCTTGATACGGACGACGGCCGGGCTCGGCGCGAACCGCCGGGCGAGCACCGGGCAGCGTCAGGAGGCTCCGGGCCGGGGGTGCGCCTGCTGCTGTGGCGCCGTCCAGCTGGTGAGGAGCTGGAGGGCCTGGGCGGTCGCCGAGCCCGGTTCGACGTTGTAGACGCACAGGGTCTGGTCGACGTCGCCGGGTGCCTGGAAGGACTCGTAGGAGAAGTGGAGATCGCCGACGAGGGGATGGTGGTAGGTCTTGGCACCGTGGGTGCGGCGCAGCACGCGGTGGTCGTTCCACCAGGTGGAGAACTCCGGCGACTTCAGGGTGAGCTCCCCGACGAGGTCGGCGAGCTGGCGGTCGTTGGGGTAGCGGCCGGCCTCCAGGCGCAGGACGGCGACGGTCTCGGCCGCGATCCGCTCCCAGTCGCCGACCCTTTCGCGGGCCTCGGGGTCCAGCAGGTAGTAGCGGGCCAGGTTGCGCCGGGGCGCGGGCAGGGCGTCGAAGTCGGTCAGCACCTCGCGGGCGAGGCGGTTGGAGGCCAGGACATCGGTGCGGCGGCCGAGGATGAAGGCGGGCACGTGGTCGAGGGTGTGCAGCATCAGGTGCAGGCCCGGCCTGACCCGCTGCGGGCTGACCGGAGCCCGGCGCGCGTCGGCGGGGCGGACCAGCAGGTTGGTGAGGTGCTCGCGCTCGGAGGGGTTGAGCCGCAGGGCCCGGGCGATGGCCTCGACGACCTCGGGCGACGGGGAGCCGCCGCGGCCCTGCTCGAGCCGGGTGTAGTACTCGGTGCTGACCCCGGCCAGGCGGGCCACCTCGTCGCGGCGCAGCCCGGGCACCCGGCGGGTGCGCCCGTCGAAGGGCAGCCCGGCCTCCTCGGGGGTGATCCCGGCGCGCCGTGAGCGCAGGAAGTCGGCGATCTCGCTGCTTCGGTCCATGTCTCCAGTGTGGCCAAGCCTGGCACGGCCGGTCCTCGCCGGGGTGGCCCTGACAGTACCAGTTTCGCGGAGACCTGCCTGGTGAGGGCCCATTTTGACGGCCTGCGAGGGCCTGGCGGGTGGTGTCCTGATGAGGGAGCTTGCGGCGATGCCAGCCGCGGCCACCTGTCACTTCACCCACCTTGGAAGGTATCCACCATGACCACGCAGACTTCTGCCCGTCCCCTCACCGGCCGCGTCGCGGTCGTCACCGGCGCCTCCAGCGGCATCGGCGAGGCGGCGGCCGAGCACCTGGCCGAGTTGGGCGCCCGCGTCGTCGTCCTGGCGCGGCGCGCCGAGCGGCTGGACGACCTGGTCGCCCGGATCGAGAAGAACGGCGGCCGGGCGCTGGCCCTGGCCGTCGACGTCACCGACGCGGCCGCGGCGCAGGCGGCCGCCGACCGGGTGGCGGCCGAGCTGGGCGGCGCCGACCTGCTGTTCAACAACGCGGGCGTCATGCTCCCCGCACCGATCGAGGAGCTGGCCACCGCCCAGTGGCAGCGCCAGATCGACCTCAACATCACCGGCCTGATGAACGCCATCGCCGCGTTCACTCCCCAGCTGGTGAAGGCCGCCGCCGAGCGCGGAGTGGCCGACCTGATCAACACCTCGTCGATCGCGGCCCAGAACATCTTCCCGAACTTCGCCGTCTACTCCGGGACCAAGGCGTACGTCACCCATCTCTCCCGCCACCTGCGGGTCGAGCTGGGCGCGAAGAGGGTGCGGGTCTCGGCGATCGAGCCGGGCATCGTCGCGACCGAGCTGCAGAGCCACGTCACCGACGAGGGGGCCCGGGCGTGGCTGGAGGGCGCCAAGGAGACCATGGAGTGGCTCACGCCGCAGGACGTCGCCGAGACCGTCGGGTTTCTCGCGAGCCTCCCGCCGCGGGTGAACCTTCAGCAGGTCACCATCATGCCGACCGGCCAGCCCAGCTGATCGGCCGCTCCTCAACTGTCGTGGGTCGCGTTCGATCGCTGGGTGGGCCGCCGGTCGAGCGGCGACCTCTCGGTGATCTGTTCGCGGGGCAGCCGGTGGAGCGCCTGCAGGGCGCGGAGGAAGCCGTGGCGGTCGGCCGCGGGCAGGCGGGCGAGCAGGCGCTCCTCGTTCGCCTGGATCTCGGCCCGCACCGACCCGCGCACCTCGCGGCCCTCGGCGGTGATCGTGAGGATCCGCGCGCGGCGGTCGTGCGGGTCCGGCTCGCGGGTGATCAGCCCGGCCGCCTGCAGCTTGTCGAGGGTGCCGATGATGCGGGTCTTGTCGGCACCGATCGCTTCGGCCAGAGCGGCCTGCGTACGTACGGAGCCGTCGTCCAGGGCGCCGAGCACGGTGTATCCCCACATGGAGACCCCATGGGCCGCCAGCACCGGCAGCTCCGCCGCGATGAGCGACTGCAGGAGAGGATGCAGCATCTCGGCGAGATCGCGGCGGGCCGTCACAGGTCCAAGATATCCGGTTGACAGATCATATGCATCCTCAGATCATATGCGAATGCATATGAATGACCTCATGGTCGCACTCGACGCGCAGGCCGTTCGCGCCAGCGTCGAACTGGCGGATCGAGTGCGGCCCGAGGATCTGTCCCGTCCGACGCCCTGCCTCGGATGGACCGTGTACGGCCTGCTCGCCCACATGGCCACCCAGCACTACGGCTTCGCCGCGGCGTCCAGGGGTGACGGCGATCTCGCCCGGTGGAAGCTGCGTTCCCTCGGCGACGACCCCGTGGCGAGCTACCGGACCTCCGCCGAACACGTCCTGGCGGCCTTCGCCGCCGACGGCGTGCTGGAGCGCATGTTCCCGCTGCCCGAGTTCGCCAGCGGGAGCGCCTTCCCCGGGGCGCAGGCGATCAGCTTCCACTTCATCGACTACGTGGTGCATTCCTGGGATCTCGCCAAGGCGCTGGGCGTCGCGGTCGACTTCCCGCCGGACCTGCTGGACGCCGCCCTTGCCGTGGCGCAAGCCGTACCCGTTGGCCAGGCGCGCCTCGCGCCCGGGGCGGCCTTCGCACCGGCGCTCCCGTGGTCGGGCGGGTCGCGGCTGGATGAGATCGTGGCAATCCTGGGCCGCTCGCCGAGCTGGCCCGCGTGAAATCTTCGGAATGGAGCATGACATGAGCAGCAGCGTCAGATTGATCCGCAACCACCAGCTCACGCAGCAGGTGGAGTACGCCTATGCCGCGGTCGCCGACGCGCCGGTGCGTTCTGTCTGGGTGGCCGGCGCGTGTCCCCTCGATCTCGACGGCGCGACCGTCGCGGTCGGCGACTACGCCGGCCAGGCGCACCAGGTGATGCGCAACCTCGTGACCGCGCTGGAAGGGGCGGGCGCGTCGCTGACCGATGTCGTCAAGACCACGGTCTATGTGGCCTCCTCCCAGCAGAGTGACCTGGGCACGGTGTGGGAGGTGTATCGGGAGTACATGGGCGAGCACGACGTGCCCAGCACCTTGCTCGGCGTGACCGTGCTCGGCTACAAGGACCAGCTCGTCGAGGTCGAAGCCGTCGCCGTGCTCCCATCGGCGGGCAACTGATCCCACCTTCACGGAGCCGGGCGTCTCCTTGGGGACGACGTGCAGGGGGATCGGCTGCGTGCGCGTGAGCCAGGTTCCCAGCCCTGGGGTCTGGCCGATCCCCTCCGGGTTCAACCTCATGGTCTTCGCTCGAGTCGCCTGCCTCCTCGGCGAAGGACGGTGTTCGTCTGTGGCCTGGGGAAGCCGTGGGGAGGGTGCCGAATATCCGGTTTTGCGCCGTCTATACCCTTGCCGACGTGGAATTCCAGAGAGGTCTGGCCTTACTGGTCGCCGGCACGTTCTTCATGGAGATACTCGACGGCACGGTCATCACGCCCGCCGCGCCGCGTATCGCCGCGGAGTTCGGGATCGCGCCGATCGACGTGAACGTCGCGATCACCGCGTACGTGCTCACCATCGGGGTGCTGATCCCGATCAGCGGCTGGCTGGCCGACCGGTTCGGCCCGCGCCGGGTGTTCGTGGTGGCGATCGTGCTGTTCGTGCTGGCCTCGCTCGGCTGCGCGCTCGCCCCGACGCTGCCCGCGCTCGTCGCCGCGCGGGTGGTGCAGGGGGCGGGCGGTGCGCTGATGGTGCCGGTCGGCCGGCTGGTGGTGCTGCGGACGACGGAGAAGTCCGACCTGGTCCGGGCGATCGCGTACCTGACCTGGCCGGGCCTGCTCGCGCCGGTGCTGGCGCCGGTCGTCGGCGGGTTGCTGGCCGACTACGCGTCCTGGCGGTGGATCTTCGTGATCAACGTGCCGCTCGGGCTCGCGGCGTTGGTCGTGGCGCTGCGGATCGTGCCCGACCTGCGCGCCGACGCCCGTGACCCGCTGGACCGCGCCGGGTTCGCCCTCATGGCGGTGGGCGTCGCGGGGCTGATCGTGGCGCTGGAGGGGCTCGGCTCGGGGTTCGGGCCGTCGACGGCGGTGGCGCTGGTGGTCGCGGTCGCAGGTCTGGGGCTGGCGGTACGGCACCTGCTGCGCGCTCCGCGCCCGATCGTCGACCTGCGGATCCTGCGGGTGACGACGTACCGGGTCACGGCGGCGAGCGGGTCGGTCTACCGCGGCGTGATCATCGCGATCCCGTTCGTGCTGCCGCTGCTGTTCCAGGTGGGGTTCGGCTGGTCGGCGGCGCAGGCTGGGCTGGTGGTGATCGCACTGTTCGTGGGGAACGTCGGGATCAAGCCCGCCACCACGTCGCTGATGCGCCGGCTCGGGATCCGCATCGTCCTGCTCTGGTCGATCGTGATCGGCGCCGCGTGCCTGGTCGGGATGGCGTTCCTCGAGCCCACGACACCGCTGCCGGTGATCCTCGTGCTGCTGCTGGTGAGCGGGATCGTACGGTCGACGGGGTTCACCGCGTACAACAGCGTGGCCTTCGCCGACGTCGGCCAGGACCGGATGAACCACGCCAACACGCTGCTGTCGACGCTGCAGGAGCTGGGCGCGGGCCTCGGCGTGGCGATCGGCGCGCTGCTCGTACGGCTGGGCGAGACGATACCCGGGGTGGCAGGCGCGGCCGGGCCGTACCGCGTGGCGTTCGTCCTTCTCTCGATCATCCTGGCCCTCCTGGCGATCCCCACCCTGCTTCTCCCCCGAACCGCCGGCGACGAGGTGACCGGCCGCGCCTAGACACGCCCGCCTCCGGCTCCGATCGCGCACCCCTGGCGCTCATCGGGCACGGTGGCGGCCGGGACAGGAAGACGTCCCCGGTCCCGTGGCGGTTTCCACGTCGCCGCCATCGACGCGCCCGGACACGGGGACCGGCCCCGCACGGCGCACGACGAGCGGGAGATCGCCGCGCTGTTCCAGGCCAGGGCGGCGGGCGAGCCGGCGGGCCCGATCGTTGTCCGCCACAACGCCCGGCAGGCCGGGCGTTCACGCGGGCACGGGCGGCCTTTACCGGCTGGCTGAGTCGAGGAGCAGTTTCGCGGCCACCATCGCTCCGTCGGTGTGGATCGTGCCCGCCACGGCCCTGGCTCGTGCTCGGGTTTCGGGCGCCAGGGCCAGGGTGAGCGCGGCTGACAGGGACTCGACGGTCGGGGTCCGGCCGTCGTGTGCCACGCCGATGCCCAGCTCGGCGATCCGGGCGGCCCAGTACGGCTGGTCCGCGATCTGGGGAACCACGACCTGGGGCGCGCCGGCCCGGGCGGCCGTCGTCGTGGTGCCCGCGCCGCCGTGGTGAACGACGGCGGCCACCCGGGGAAACAGTGCCTGCTGGTTGACCTCGCCGACGACGAAGCAGTCGTCCCGATCGTCGATCAGGGCCAGGTCGGCCCAGCCGCGGGCGAGCAGGATGCGGCGGCCGTGCGCGCGGATCGCCTCGATGGCCACCCGGGCGATGTCCTTCGGGGCGTACGCGGCCATGCTGCCGAAGCCCACGTACACCGGCGGTTCGCCGGCGTCCAAAAACGCCTGCAGCTCTTCCGGGAGCAGGCGTTCGTCGGGCAGGATCCATGCCCCGGTCTGTACGACGTCAAGGTCCGTCATACCCTGCGACGGGCACAGGGTCGCGTCTGCCGCCAGCCACGGCCGGTCGGTGAGGACGTAGTCGCGGACGTTGTCCACCGGCGGCAGGCCGATCGCCGCCCGGTGGCTGTTGAGCGCCTCGCCGTACAACGCGTTCACCCGCTGGGCGTCCTGCTCCCACAGCACCCGGTTGTCGGTCTCGCCCGGCGGGGACTGTTTGCCCGGCCGCGCCCCCGGAGGGAAGTGCCGCGACGGCAGTCCCAGAATATGGAAGCAGGCGCACACGTACCGGATGCCCAGTTTCTCGGCCACGTCGCGTGCACCGGCCGGCATCAGGCCGGTCGCCAGCAGCGCGTCACATCCCTCGGCGGCCGTTGTGAGCGTGTCGAACCGCGCGGCGACCAGCTCGGGAGCGAGCCGGAACGCGGCTTGCGCCGAAGGCGGCTTCGGGCCGGCGACCACCGAGCGCACCGTGGGGCCCAGCGGCACCAGCGGCACGCCGACACGCGCCAGCAGCGCCGCGAACTCCTCGTCCGGCGGCGCGCACACCTGTGCCTCCGCGCCGAGTTCCCGCAGCCTCACCGCGAGTGCTGCCAAGGGTTCTACGTCCCCGCGCGATCCCCACGTCGACAACACCACACGCATTGGTCTTCGTGACCGGCGAGCCAGGAGCCCTCTGACCTGCGTCTGCGTAGGAGGTAGGCCGTTCAGCGACATGATCATGCCGTACTGATTCCGCAGCAGGCATTGGGGGAATCATGATTCCCCCAGCGCTTTCTCAATGCGTTGGTTGGCCACCTCGCGCTCGCCGTCGATGCACTTGGCGTAGATCTTCAGGAGCACGTCCACAGTGTGCCCGGCCCGCTCGGCGACCTCGGGGGCGTGCACACCAGCGTTGAGCCACAGCGACACCGCCGCGTGTCTCAGGTCATAGGGCCGCCGCGCTAAAGGGTGTTGCAGAAATCTATGTGCAGGCAGGTCAGGACGATTTTCGGGCAATCGTGCTCATGCCGTGAGGGCGAGGTTGTGCATGTGTGCGACGGCCTGGACGGCGTGGTGGAGACCAGTTCCCTTCTGTCGACAGTCGCGCAGGATCTTGTAGTTCTTCATCCGGGCGAAGGTGTGCTCGATACGGGCGCGGATGCGCCGGTGTTCGGCGTTGTCTTCCTCCTGGGCCCGCAGCAGAGCTCTTCCTGCCCGTCTTCGGTGCGGGACAACGAGGCCGGTGTTGAGGTAGGCGCCGTCGGCCAGGGTCGTGACACCCTCGCAGAGGGCCGGCAGGCCGGAGTCTCGCCACGCGTGAGCGTCGGCCTTGTTGCCCGGCACCGGTCGGCTTGTCGCGACGACGAGCCGGGTGTCGGCATCGATGATGACCTGCACATTCGCGGAGAACCGATAGTTCTTACTGGAAGCGCCGACGCCGCGCCCCTGCTCGGCGGAGTGCGTGCGCGCGTTCGTCGTCGCGTCGCACGAACGCGCGCACTCGGTTGCCCTGCGCAAGCAGCATCTGGACCATCACTCTACTCACAGAGCCCACTTCGCCTCCGGCACCTGTGATCAGAATGGGATCGCGTTCTGGCATCGACTTGTCCTTTGGTCTGTTGGGGGTTGGTCAGTTGTTCAGGAAGCCCAGAATGTGGTCGGCCACGGTCTTGGGCTGCTCAAGGTGGAGGAAGTGGCCTGCACGGGGTACGACGATGCGTTCGAAGCCGTTCTTGAACAGGGTGTCCATGCCGTCGCTCAACTCCACGGCCATGCAGGTGTCGTCGGCCCCGTGGAGGTAGAGCGACGGGACGGTGATCGGACCGCTTGCCCGCGCTTCCAGGGCTTGGGTCGCCTCGTCCGCGGGGGGCGAGAACAACTGGCGGTAGTAGCCCAGGGTCTCGGTCAGGACTCCCGGACCGCGGAGAGTTTCCTTGAGCGCGGAACGCTGCGCATCCGGCAGCTCGTAGCCGGGTGACCATTCTCGCCAGAGCCGGTCGATGAAGGCGAAGTCGTTGAGCTCGATGGCCGGCTCCGCCAGGGCTGTCTGGAAGAAGAACATGTACCAGCTGCGTCGCTGCTGGTCACCGTTGGCGAGCCAGGCGGTTCGCAGTTGAGGGCCGTAGGGGACCGCCATGCCGACAAGTTTGCGGACGCGCGCCGCGTCGAGGTTGGCTGCCGCGTACGCCGCCCGAGCACCAAGGTCGTGACCGATGAGATCCGCTCGCTCGCGCCCGAGCGCTTCGATAAGGTCCAGGACGTCCTGCCCGGTCGCTGACGCGCGATAGGAGCCGTCGGGTGCCGCGCCGCCTGGCCAGTATCCGCGCTGCGCGGGAGCGACCGCCCAATACCCGTCCTGTGCGAGGCGGTCGAGAAGCCCCGCCCAGTTGGCGGCATGGTCGGGAAAGCCATGGAGGCAGAGGACGAGCGGCCCGCTCCCGGCCTCAAGGATCGGAACCTCCAGCCCGCCTGTCTGAACGGTCCGTCGACGGACACGGTCCCCTGCGGAGGACTCACCTGTCGGGGAGTCCTCGCCGGACGGCTGCCCCGACGGTCGCTGTGTCACCTGTGCCATGCGTCCAACCTCCAAGCCGCCTTTGTGGCGTTGCGGGCCCGCAAGCGCGGACCAAGGGGTGAGTCCAGTGCCCTGCTCCAGCCGAACGGCACCGGCCAGGCGGGGTCTGCGTAGGGTCATCGGGGAGCTGAGCCGTCGATGCGGGTAATGAAGTCGAGGAGTGCGGCGTTGGCCTCGGCGGGCGACTCCTGCGGTGACCTGTCCACAAGGACCTCCTCGGAATCCCTGAGTGCGTGCTACTTACTTCTTCAGCTGCGCGTACATGGCTTCCAGGTCGGCGGACAGGTGCGACTTGACCCAGCGTGTGGTGTCGTCGGCCAGTACCTCGTGTGCCCCCGCCTCGATGCCGTCGAGCGCGGCCACCGCGATGTCACGGGGATTGGCCTTGGGCGCGTCGATGCCTGAGGTCATGTCCGTGTCCACGTACGCCATGTGGAGCCCGGTCACCGCGATGCCACGCGGCTGCAACTGCAGACGCAGGGAGTTGGTCTGCGACCAGAAGGCGGCTTTGGAGGCGCTGTAGGGCGTGCCGTCGGCCAGCCAGGACAGGGCGGAGTGCACGTTTAGGATGTGACCCCCGCCGTTACGCTCGATGATCGGGGCAAAGGCCCGTGTGACCAGCAGCGGCCCGTAGAAGTTGGTCTCGAGATCCTGGCGTACGTCGTCCATCGGGGAATCGAGGTACGAAGCGCTCACCGAGGCACCGGCGTTGTTGATCAGGATGGTGACGTCGCGGGCCTGCTCGGCGGCTGCCGCCACGGAGCCGGGATCGGTGACCTCGAGGGCCAGCGGGACCGCGTCCGCGTGGGTGATGGTCCGCGGGTCGCGGGCGGTCGCGTACACCTTGGCGGCGCCGCGCGTGTAGAGCTCCTCGACCATCGACTTGCCGATGCCGCGGCTGCCGCCAGTGACGACGGCCACCGAGCCTTTGATGCTGGTCATGAGCCATTCCCTCCGTAAACCGATCGGTTTCCGCCACCGTAAACCGATCGGTTTCCAGATCGCAAGTTGAGGGGTAGCCTGGGCACATGATGAAACCGATGCCAGCGTCGACGACACCGGGTGCTCCTGCCTCGACTCGCGACCGCCTGCTCGACGCCGCGGCAGAGCTCTTCTACCGGGAGGGGGTCGGCGTGGGCATCGAGGCGTTGTGCCGCAGGGCGGGGGTGTCCAAGCGCTCGATGTACCAGTTGTTCGCCAGCAAGGACGAGGTGATGGCGGCGAGCCTCGAACGCAGTGCGCCCGCCTATCAGGCGTTCCTGCTTCCGCCCGCCGCCGACGACCGGCCGCCGCGCGCGCGGATCCTGCATGTGTTCGAGCGATTGGAGGAGGCGGCGGCGGCACCGGACTTCCGGGGTTGCCCGTATGTGGCGGCGGCGGTGGAGGTCAAGTCGCCTGAGCACCCGGCGAGCCTGGTCGCCCGCCGGAGCAAGGACGCGCTGACCGCGTTCTTCCAACAGGAGGCCGAGCGCGCCGGGGCCAAGGACCCGACCTTGCTGGCACGGCAGTTGACCATCGTGTTCGACGGGGCCGGCGCGCGAGCGGTCGTGCAGGCACAGGGACTCGACGGCCTCGCCGTCGCGACGGTCGGTGCCCTGCTGGACGGCGCAGGCATACATTCCTGATCATCTCGTACCTCCAGGCGTACGCGGAGAAGGCCGCAGCCGACGCCGGGCGTATCTGCGTTATCTGGACGGACGGCAAGCTGGTCGGCGGAGTCCTGTTCCGGACCATGGACGTCGCGCGCGCACCGCCGAGGCAGGTTGCCGCCTGGCGCCGTCGGCGGCGGGCAAGGGCCTGGCGAGCAGGCCCGCGCGTGATCATCGACTGGGCCATCGAGGAGCGGGGCATCCACCGCGGGGAGTGGCTGGTCTCGGCGGCGAACGAGGCCAGCATCGCCGTGGCCCGGCGGCTCGGCACGACGAAGGACGGCGTGCTGCGCGAAAGTAGTCCCTACCCCGGTAAGCGGCACGACATCGAAGTCTGGTCGGTGCTCGCGCCTGAGCGGCGGGCGGGCCGGCAGGATACGGCGGCCTCTGGTGTTCCAGCACCAGGGCCGTCTTGCGAGGACCCGGCCGTCGCCGCGCAGTTCATCGACGCCTACGCCGGCTCCGGAGTCTTCTGGAGCTCCTCGACCCGGCTCCTCGACGGCTTCAAGCTGCTGCGGCTGCCGGCACACCCACCCGCGCGGGTACGAGTGGTGGCTCGACTCCAAGCGCGGTCGCGATGGCGGCGGCGAGCCCGGACGTCTCTTCGTTGGCGATCCGAGCCGCGTGCAGTGGGCCGTCGGCGGCGTCGACCGTCACGGTGGCCGCACGCTCAGAAGGCGAAAGCGTGGGCGCGGGTCGGCGATCGGCGCCAAGTGGAGGTCGCACTCGACCAGGGCCGCAAGATCCTGGAAAGCCTTCCGGTGCCGGACAACCTGGACAACCACGTCAACATCGACCCGCTGAAGTACGACTGCTACTCCATGGACGCCTACCGCATCCTGGGCGAGAACGATCGGGCCGAACTGTACGCGAGCGAGGTGATCCGGGCGCACACGAGCGCCGACGGCGAGAAACTCGCGCCGATGCGGATCTCGGAGGCACGGCTGACACTCGGGGTGATCGCTGCCCGGCGCGGCGATGTCGAGCAAGCGGTGGGCTATGGCCGCCGATCGCTCCAGGCCGAGCGAAGATCTGTCCCGCACCTGATCATGTCGTCCAGGGAGCTCGTGCGCGGTCGGCAAAGAGCATGCCGACCAGCCGGAGGTGCGTGCGTACTTGGATGAGCTGCGCGACCTCACGTCACAGGATGCGAAAGGGCAGTTGGCGTCCAGCCAGTGATTTCGCGAGATGGCGGACGAACATCAGTTCCGACGACCATGCTGACAGAGCAGCGTCTCCCCGGGTTCGACGGCCAGCCGGTACAGCGAGCCCACCAGCCCGGGCGGTATAGGAGTCTCTTAGTACTCCAGTGACAATTCGGGATCTTGAGGGGTCGGGGTCACATGGCTCGGGGTCATGGCCCTCCCGCCCGCGATGGACCCGGCGGCTCACCTGCTCAATGCCCTGAACGGCGTCACATTCCGCCAGCAGCCGCCGCCACGGCCTCTGGTCGTCCAGCAGGAGGGGGTGCGCCGAAGTCACCAGGGCGCCGGGCGGCGACTCGTACGGGACGCCGTCTGCCGTCCTGACGCTCACCCGCCCGTCCTCGGACACCTCCTCCAGCAGCTCGGCCCGCCCCTCTACGCGGACCACCAGGTGCCGCAGGCAGGCCCGCCATCAGGGGTTGGGCCACACCCGGCGAGGAGCCCGGCAGCCCGTTCAGCATCCATGACTCTAGGGTGGCGCGGCACTCCTTCTCGTGCCCGTCCAGGTGCTCAAGCAGCGCCGCGAACTGCTCACCGACCCGGTTGGACCGCACGGCCCTGGGCACGGACCCCAGCAGTTGGCCGCCGGTCTTCCGGCAGCGCAGGGTCATCCCGTCCAGCGCCAGCTCGTGGCCGCGGACGCGGACCCACGTGAGGGGAATCGTCATGGCGACGACTATGTCAGCGGGCACCGACAATCGTCCCGGTCTCGAACGCCGGAGGGTGCTTGATCACGGTTTGGTGTCGCGCGACCGAATGATCTTGACGTAAGAGCACCCATGAGACGTTATTAGAACACATGTTCACATCCCGGCAGGAGGCTCTCGTGTCCCCATCCCTGCTTCGCCGATTAGCCGCTTACTGCGGCACCGCCGGCCTGATCACCGGCCTGCTCACCGTCACGGCCCCCGCCGCCTCGGCGGCCGGCACCACCACCGACCTCGGGGTCACCGACTCCTACACCGCCGACCTGGCCGTCGGCGGCGGCCAGGTGTTCGTTCCCGCCAGCGACCGCATCATCGTGGCCGACACTGACGGAAACCTCACCAGCGGCGTCGTCACCGGCCTGCCCGGCGTCCAAGAGCTGGCCGTGAACGCGGACGGCACCCGCCTGTACGCGGCTCTCACCGGCTCGAACGAGGTCGCCGAGATCGACACCGCGAGCCTCGCCGTCACCCGCCGGATCGACCTGTCGGCCCACCCCTGCCCGTCCACTCTGGCGTTGCTGGGCGAGCGGTTGTGGGTGGGGCACGGATGCGACAACGGCCCCGGCGGCGTCGTCGGCCTGGATCTCAGCGCGAGCGCCCCGGCGCCCGTGGCGGTCGGGGGCGAGCACCTGCGGCCTCCCGTGCTCGCGGCCGCCGGCGACACGCTCGTGGTCGGCCAGACCGCCCTGCACCACGCCGACATACTGGTCTACGACCTCGGCGACGGCGCCCCCGCGCTGCGCGGCACGATCGACGGCGAGGAGTGGCGCATCGACTCCCTGCGCGACCTCACCCTGAGCTCCGACGGCGGCACCCTGTTCAGCGCGGCCGACACCCCCGGTCACTTCACCAGGTACGACACCAGGACCCTGGCGGCGACCGGCACCTACGGCGACGGCTGGGACGGGTACCCGTCCGCCGTGGCGCTCGGCTCGGACGGCGCGTACGTCGCAGCCGGACGCCAGTGGGGCAGCACCGACCTCACCCTCTACGACGCCGCGACGGGCGCGGAGCTGTTCGCGGCCGACCAGCCGGACGCCGAACTGCTCCCGGACGGCGTCGCGTTCTCCGGCACGGACGTCTTCGCACTGCTGCGCAGCTCCACGGACCGGCTGCTGCTGTGGCGGGTGACGGGCGTCGCGCTACCGGCCACCAAGCTCACGGTGACGGCCCCCGCGGACGCGTGCGCCGGCTCGCCGATCACCGTCGAGGGGCGGCTCACCCG
The DNA here is from genome assembly GCF_044593615.1 of Nonomuraea sp. NPDC051941. Classification (NCBI taxonomy): domain Bacteria; kingdom Bacillati; phylum Actinomycetota; class Actinomycetes; order Streptosporangiales; family Streptosporangiaceae; genus Nonomuraea; species Nonomuraea sp. NPDC051941. Next base: position 5,730 of record NZ_JBIUCF010000080.1, on the reverse strand, counting down.
CGCCGACGGCGAGGCGCTCGGGCTCAAGCCGCTCACGGTGATCCAGTACCTGCCCGGCTGGACGAAACTGCCGATCACCGGCGTGACGACGCGGCAGGACGGCACGTTCACCTTCCAGGACACGCCCGTCTTCGAGCTGCCGCCGTACATCGGCGAGGTGATCTACTGGGTGTTCTGGGACGGCGACGACGGCCACCGCCGCAGCAGCGCCTCCGTCACCGTGACGGTCAAGCGCGAAGCCACGCTCACCCTGACAGGGCCACAGTCCGGCGTCGCCGGCACGGCCGTGGAGCTGAGCGGCGTCCTGACGGCGGGCGACAGGCCGCCCTCTCCGGGGTCCACGCTCACCGTGCAGCGCACCCTGTACGTCAAGGGCACCAGCGGTAAGACCGTCAAGCTCCCGCCGGTGAGGGTGAACGCCGACGGCACGTACACGTTCACCGACACGCCCGCCAACGCCGGCAGGTACAGCTACCTCGCGAGCTATGCGGGGGACGGCGGGACCGGACCGGCCCAGGCCACCCATCAGATCATCGTCAAGTGACCCGACGACCGGTGCCCGGCCGCCGGGCCGGGCATCTCGGCCGGGATCCGGTGGTAACTCACCAGGCCCCGCCGACGTGTTCCAGGAGCCAGGGGACGTACGCCAGGTACGCCTGGATCAGGAGCGCCAGCAGGCCCGCCGAAGCGGTCGCCAGTCGTCGCTCATCGGCTTCCTTCCCGTGCGCGGATTCACGCTCGTAGCGCTGGGCGGAGGGCCGGGTAGGTCCCCCGCCGTACCAGGGCTCGCCCCCAGGGCCGCCGGTGCCGGCGAGCCCGGGGACGGTCCGCTCGGCTGATACTCCAGTGACATTTCGCGATCATGGGTCGGATCTGCGTTGGTAGTGGCAGTGCCGGGCGATGGCTTGGTGGCGTCGGCGCCAGTGTGACCAGCGCAGGATGTCCGTGAGGGGGCGGTGCCGGATTAGTACGAGAGCGGCGAGCAGCCGGCGGATCTCGGGCAGGGTCAGTGGGATGCGGTCGTCGGTGGTGCTGGGTGGCTGGGCGGTGGCGACGACCGTCAGCACGGCCAGGGCGAGCAGGGCCAGGGTGATGTGCCGGTGCCAGGCTGTCCGGCCCCGCACCTGGTAGTGGTCCAGGCCGACCTGGCCCTTGGCTGCCTGGAAAGATTCTTCCACAGCCCAGCGAATCCATGCGAATCTTGACCAGGGCCATCAGCGGGTGCGGGGCAGGGGCGTAGCAGCGGTAGAACGCCAGTTCGCCGGTGGTCAGGTTGCGGCGGATCAGCAGCCACCGATACCCCTGGCTGTGGTCGCCGGTCTCGTCGATGCGGGTCCAGGCGTACCAGCGTGGCCCCTTGGCGCCCTGCCCGGCGCGGTAGTGGTGCCAGCGCCGGTCGGCCACCCGAGTGGCGACCTCGGCCGCGCTCACTTGGGCGCCCTCGAGCTCGACGCGCCGGTTGCCCGCGATCGCCAGCACGTATCCCATCCGGCGCTGCTCCAGCGCGGCGCGCAGGCGCGGGTCCTGGCCGTAGACCTCATCGCCGCTCACCCAGCGAGCAAGCACGCCGGCCTGCAGCGCGGCCAGCACCATGGCGGTGGCCAGGGCGGGCTTGGCCGCGAAGCCGACCTCGTCCGGGACACCGGCCGCCCGGCAGCGGTCCGGGTCGGCCAGCCAGGTGTGCTCGGGCAGGTAGAGCCGCCGGTCCAGCAGCGCCCGCCCACTCGGGGTGGCGTAGGCCAGGAATACCCCGACCTGGCAATTCTCGATTCGGCACGCGGTGCCACTGTATTGCCGCTGCACTCCAGCCGAGCCGGTGCCTTATGACGAACCCTGTCCCATCCACGATCAGCACGTCATCGCGCACGGCGTCGGCGTCCCACCGGGCGGTGCGCAGCAACCGTTGCAGCCTCTGGGGCCTGGCCGGGTCCGGCGTGCTCGGCCAGGTTCCAGCAGTTCTTACGGTCGAGGTCGCGCCAGTAGTCCGCGCACGTACGCGGTCGCGGCCCGGCGGGGCTCGACGCGGCCGAACCGGCCGGCGATCCGGGTCATCATCTCGTTGAAGATGACCATCCAGCCATCAGGATCTACGCTGTGGCTCGCGGCCACCGCACGGTCTTTTGTTGTCTTCACAAACCACGAATGATCACGCGGTGGCCGTCGCCATGTGACTCCGCCCCCTCAAGATCCCGAAGTGTCAATCGTCCCTAACGGAGCTCAGCCGACATCCACGCAGTCGGCTCCTGCGCCGCCGTCGACCGTGTAGCTCATCGGGTTGAGCCGCATTCGCGCTCACAGTTCCCGCTGTGACGCCAGGCGGGGTGCAACGGCATTCTTTACCGCCGTGTGCGGGGCAACCTTCGCCCCATTTGTCGGTGCAGAGCCGACTGGTCTGTCGGCGGCTCTTGGCGGGTTGGCCGGATGGGCGGAAGCGTGGCATGGCCACCTCCCGCAGCTACTGCTCGCGTGGCACCTGGGTGTAGTCCTGGCCCCTCGATCTGCTCGACGCCACTGGCGGGTAGCCACTCGGTGCGGGGTTCCCGACGTAGTACTCGCGCTTGCCGTCGGTGATTCGCCAGGCAAGGAGCGAGCCCGTGTCGCACCAGCGGCCCGGGGAGGTGGACGGGTGGCGGGTTGGACATGCGGCGAGCTTACCCAGCGCTCGAACGCGTATTTGAACCGGGCTATGAGGCGAGCAGGTCGAAGTGGAAGCCCAGGACGACTGTCGCAACAGCCGCCACCCTGATCCAGTGAGCTGGCATAGGCCTGTCAAGGGTGGCCGCGATCGCGGCCATGCCAGCCTGCACGGCCATGAAGACCAGCGGATAGACAACAACGCAGACTACAGCGGCGCCGAGAAAGCTGATGGCGTGGGCCCAGGAACCCTTGATCCTGTGACCGAACAGCAAGGCGACGAACGCGCCGAGCATTATCAGCCCGCGAATCGCGTTGAACAGGTCCTCGGATCCGAACAAGGACCTGCGCCGCACTCTTTGCCTACGGAGACGCATCGCTTGGCCCGCTGCTCGTAGACGTTCCGCCCCAATCAGGTCGAGCACGACGGTCAAGCCGCCGGCGAAGGTCGCGATCTTCCCTCCGCGGCCCCACCAGACCATGGGTACGCCGAACAAGTCGTTACCTAGCGTGGACCTGCCGTCCAGCCACATGCCCCAGCCCTCGAGGTAGCTGATGTCCGCCACGAGCGGAGCGTAGAAGCGTGTATGGCGGTTCCCTAGTCGACCTGCGGGCGCCTACCTACTCTTTGCCGCGCTGTACGAGGATGTGCCGGGCGAGCCAGACCAGGCCGCCGAGGAAGGCGAGGCCGGCCGCGATGCCCCACGGTTTGCCGGGTTCGAGTCCGAGGATGAGTCGCAGGGCCACCCGCTCGCTCCTTTTGACCGCAACGCCGTTTCCTACGCCTCACCTTGAAGATCGTAACCAAGCGGCCTGGTCGGACGGGATTCAAAGTGCTTGCGCGTCGGTGGATCGTCGAAAGGTCTCTGTCCTGGCTGATGAATGCCCGACGCTATGTGATCGACTTCGAACGCAAGCCCTCGCACAGCGAAGCACACCTGGCCGTTGCCTCGATCACGCTCATGACCAGGCGGCTGACCAGGACAAGGCCGCAGGCATGGACCCGAAAGCCAGCGGTGGCTCCGCGAGCCGCCTGAGAGTGCCGCCGGCCCAAGAGGCCGTGGGGCCGGAAGGATACGACGAAAGCCGCCCTTTGATCCTGCTCGACGGGCCACGCCCTCCAGCATGGCCAACCGCGTCATAAGCCGGGGCAGGGCGTCGCTCACATATGGATGAGGGTGCTGATTCAGGATGCCCCCGACCAGCTGGTGAAGAAGCCAGGCCAGATCGCCAGGTCGTCGATCCCCTTGTGTGCTTGACCTCAAGTCGAGTTGAGGTTGGATGCTTGAACCCATGCGAGCGATCACGGCAACCCGATTCGGCGCCCCTCATGTTCTGGAACTGGTAGACCTGCCCACACCCTCGCCGGGAGCAGGACAACTCGGTATCGATGTTGCTGTCGTGGGTGTGACCTGGATGGACACCCTGATTCGCGCCGGCAACGGTCCCGAGGTGTTCGCGGTGGACCCGCCATATGTTCCTGGCGGTGCGGTTGCGGGTACGGTCGCCGCGGTCGGGGCTGGGGTGGACGGCAGTTGGCTGGGTGCCAGGCTGGTCGCCCGAGCGGCGAGCGACGGGTACGGCGGAGGCTACGCCGAAACGGTGGTCGCCGCGCTCGAGACCGCCTTCCCGGTGCCAGTGGGTCTCGACCTGCGCAGCGCCATGGCCGTCATGGACGATGGCAGCACCGCTATGGCCTTGCTGGAAAAGACCCCGGTGCGGACGGGAGAGCGGGTCCTGGTAGCGCCGGGGGTAGGGGGTCTCGGCAATCTCCTCGTGCAGCTTGCTCTCGCGGCAGGGGCGACGGTCATCGCCGCCGTCCATGGAGCGAAGAAGCGCTCCGTCGCGGTGGAGCTGGGCGCCGAGGCGGTCGACTACTCCATGCCGACCTGGCCCGACCAGGTGCGCACGCTCACCGGCTGGCACGGAGTGGATGTGGTGTTCGACGGAATCGGCGGCCAAACCGGCGCGACAGCAGTGTCCCTGCTCGCGGACGGGGGCCGGTTCTCGGGGTACGGCATGACCAGCGGCGCGCAGACCGTGATCAGTGACGCGGACCGGCGGCGGCTCACGGTGGTGGACATGTCGCAATTGCCGGAGTTTTGGCCGGACAACCACCGGCGGGTGACGCACGTGCTGGGTGAAGCCGCCGCAGGGCGGCTGACTCCGGTCATCGGTCAGAGCTATCCGCTGGCAGCGGCCGCCACCGCACATGCCGACATCGAAGCACGCCGCTTCACCGGCAAGACCTTGCTTCTGACATGACATCCATGCCTGTGTGGTAGCGGTGAGAACCAGGTCTTCGACCTGCTCACTGAGCCGGTCCATCAACCTCTATAGCGCTCCTGCGCGGTGGGCATCGCCGCGGCGGTGCTATCAGGAAACCTCTGGCAGATGACCGCACTGGCGGCGCTCTATCTCACCGCCATCATCGCCGCCGGGCTGGGAATGGTGCGCATTCTGGGCATGCCCAGAATCGGCGTTGTCGCACTGACCACCATGACCTTGGGCAACGCCACGAGCGGCGCGAGCACACCGGGCTGGTTTCTGCCCCACTGGATGGGGGTTATCGGGACGATCCTCCCGCCGAACGCGTTCATCGCCACCGGACCGTAGCCTTCTCTACTTCCACGGCGTCGGCCTGACACGTCCTCTCGTCGTGCTACTCACCTGGGTGGCCGCAGGCTACCTGCTGATCGCGTTTGGCAATCTGCCTCAACGGCACGCCACAGCAGCTACACCGAGTCTGCCTCCTGCGCATGGGGAAGCAGCGGGGGCCGCCTAGGGTCAACCGCCGCCACCAAACCGGCTTCATGCGGTCGGGTAGCCGGGAGGAATCTCACCTCCCGGCTCCCACAGATCCGTACGTAAACCTCTCGATTTATACGGCTCTTGTCACCCTGGTCACCAGACAGCGGGCATGGTGACGATCCAGCGCCAGTGCGCGTACAGCCTCGGGTACTGCTTGGTGACCCTCAGCCACGCCTGGTGGGCCTTCTTTCTTGCCCGCAGCCGTTTGTACTTCGAGCGGACCCAGCGCATCAGATAGGCGTTGATGCGTGTCAGGAGCCGGTACAGCTTCGACCGGTAGAAGCG
>NZ_JBIUCF010000079.1:0-43917 GCF_044593615.1 Nonomuraea sp. NPDC051941 | reverse complement strand
ACCGTCCATGAAGTCTGAAGACCCTTAGGTTCAGCGTGAGAGACCTTCGGTTCGCCTGAACTCTGGGCTTTCAAGGCCTGCCGGTAAGAATCGCGCCACACGGCCCAAACGAGCGGCATCGCCGCAGGTCGCGGTGCGCGACGGTGTCACCCGCAGAGGGCCGGTTTCGGTCCGGGCGTTGGGGGATGAGTCAGGCGCCCTGCAGCGCGATAACGCTGGATCGAGCGTTTCGGCAGGTCGCGTTGCTCGCTAAGTGTCTTTATGTCAACCGGCTGCCCCTTCCAGCCGTCGTACTTGGGCTGTGGGCCGGATTGGCGTCGCGCGCCGGCGAGGCCAAGCCGCTGTCGACACCGATGGATGACCCGTGAGCGTCGGCCATGCCAGTGTCGCTGGGGGACGAGCCTCTTTTAACGTGGTGTAGATCAGTCGCGAGGCTGCCGCTTGGCCAAGCCCCGTACCCCAATGACGGCGACAACCAGGGCGACGATGACCACCACCGGGCCGATGACCGCCCAAGCGGTGACGCCGCTCATCACGCTGCCGCCCAGAACGCCCAGCCCCTGCAGCGTCCACACCGCTCCCAGCAGGGCGAACAGCACACCGCCGACGAGCAGGATCCATGCTTTCACTGCTGATCTCGTCTCTTTTCGGGAAGGGGTCACCGCTCAGTGTGCGCACCCTGCAGGCGAAGAGGCAAGCCCGCCATCGACTCACAGGCGGCTATGTTCGGCCACAGGCAAACGTGTCCGGCCACGGCCAGACACGCTCCGCAATCGTTATCTTGGGTTCTTGGTCCATTCTCGCAGGTCAGAGCGCTATGATCTTGTCAGGCATGTAAGGCACGGTGCCGAGCCGGGCAGCCATAAGCGATCGCCGCCACCCGCGACCAGCTTTCCGCGCTACGTACCTTGAGCAAATGGGTACGGGGCGCCGGGAACCCCCAGACCCTCGTCGTACGGCATAACTTCGCCGTGTGGACGGGGAAGGCGGGGGACGCGGCGGCCGCCCGCGACCAGCTCGCCCCAATACTCCAGCCGTAGATCGTTACTGGTGTGACTGGTGTGGCTGAAGAGACGAAGCGACCACCGCTGATCATGGTGATTGTTACGTCAACTCAAGATCCTGCGGTGGTCGCGTGCCCCAGCGTGGACACCGGTCGTGTCGAACAAATCCCCGGCGTCGGCACCGACCAGCAGCAGCGCCAGATGGAACCGGCTGCGCGCCCCGTACTTCTCCATCAGGTCCGCGACCGTGTAGGTGATGGTGCGCCGGCTCAGGCCCAGATGCTCGGCCACCGTCTGGTCGGTGCAGCCCTCGGCGAGCAGCGTCAGCACGGCGCGTTCCCTGGCCGATAGCCCCGCCGGCCACCGCACCGGCTCGGCCGCCTGCCCCCACAGCCGCTGGTACATCTCGACCAGGGCGCGCACCAGCGGCTTGGCGGTGATCTGCCAGACCCCCTTCAGCGGATCCTCCGGGTCGATGGGCGTCATGACGACCGCCCGGTCGATGATGACCATCTTGGCCGGCAGGGCCGGCAGGATCCGATGTTCGGCGCCGGTGGCGATCAGGCGCGCGTCATGGCCCGACGGGGCCGACCCCAGCCAACGCGTCCGCACATCCGGCGGCATCGGGAGCGTCCCCAGCAGCGGGCGCTGGGACGACGCGGGAACCATGACCAGCCGCTCGCTGCGTTCGACGGAGACGATCTCGGCGAACCGGGCCACCACGGCATCGGCCCCGAACAGCGGGCACACACCGCGCCCGACCCGCAGCGACTTCAGCCACGCCGCCTCAGACATCGCCGGCCACCCCCTGACATCCCACCCCGTGAATCCGCATCCTGCCCCAGAAAACCGAGCGGCGGCAACGCGGGGCGGACACCGTTGCGACTTTGCGCAAGAACGGGGCAGGAGTGATGCGCGCCCCCGCCGCGGCCCCGCATGGTTCCTTTCATCCACCAGTCCCGAAAGGACACCTCATGAACTACGACCTGCGAACCCTGGCCGACCGGGCCGAACTGCACGACCTGATGCTGCATTTGAGCCGGGCCCTGGACGAGCACCGCTTCGACGACCTGAACACCGTTCTGACGCAGGACGCCACCGGCACGACCCGCAACGGGACCGGGTCCGGCCGCGACGTCCTGATCGCACAGATCGAGGCCGGCAACAAGGACTACGCCCGCCTGCTCCACCGGATCAGCAGCGTGCTGATCGAGGTCGACGGCGACACCGCGACGATCCGCGCCTACATCACCGCCCTGTCCGGCCACGCCGACAGTCTCGTGCCGGCCTCCCGGCGCTACGGGCTGGCCCGCAACAAGGCCGTCCGGACGCCCGACGGTTGGCGGATCAGCGAGCTGAACGTCGAACCGGTGTTCGTGGTGGAGCAATAGCGCTGGGGCCTACGACCTGTCGGACACCCATCGCCGCTGGTAGTGGCACTGTTTGGCGCGGTGCTGGTGGCGTCGTCGCCAGATCGACCAGCGGTGGTGGTGTCCTGGCGGGTAGAGCCGCGCGAGCGGGGCGATAGCGGCCAGGCGCGCGATCTCGTTGCGGGTCAGTGGGATGAGGTCGGCGTCTTCGGGCAGGTCGGGCTGCTCGGCTGCGGTTGAGGTGATCGAGCGCGACGACGGCCTGATCACCGGCCGCCAACGACGCGTCGCGGTACTTCGCCGAGCCTGAGCATTGGTCGGACCTGGAGCGCTGGGGCTGGGAGCAGGCCGCAGGCCGAATCCTGGACGTGGGGTGCGGCGGTGGGCGGCACGCCGTCCCGTGGTTGGCCCTCGGCCACGAGGTTGTCGGGTTGGAGCCGTCGCCCGAGGCGGTGTGCGTCTCGCGCAGCCGCGACGTGACCCTCATCAGCGTTTCCCGCGCGCCACTGGAGAAGATCAACGCCTACAAGCGGCGGATGGGCTGGCGGTTCACCTGGGTCTCCTCCAACGGCAGCGATTTCAACTACGACTACCGCGTCTCGTTCACGCCCGAGCAACAGGCCAACGGCGCCACCTACAATTTCCGGCCAGAGGCGCACCCGGCCGCCGAGCTGCCCGGGATGAGCGCGTTCGCCCTCCAGGCCGGCACCGTCTACCACACCTACTCCAGCTACGCCCGCGGCGCGGCCTTCGAAGGTGATGGTCGGTGCGGGGGAGCGTCGCGGCGGGCCGCCTCCGAGAGGGTCGCCGAAATTACGTTCAGCGGCCTGACCTGCAAGTCTTCTCTACGCAAAGATCACTTCTTAAGGAGGCGCTCAAACTCGGTTGGATCGAGCGTCTGCTCAGGGATGTTCGGTTCGCGTACGTCGCCTGGCAGGTGCGCCGAAAGGCACTGGCCCCGGACGGCCAGGTCAATAGTTGAACGGGAACAATCTGATTCGCCATGCGGCAAACAGCGCCATGATCAAAGCCACGGTGAATAGTCCGGCCGGCATATACCGTCCGGTAAATATGGAAATGCAGAGACCAGTCAGGGGAGTGCCAATTCCCACCGTGTACATGGCGGTTCCGAAGACTATGACGAGTGGCATATTGCCTAGGTCTGTGTCGCCGAGACCCAAGCCGAAGGTGACGGTGAATATGAATAAGAATGGCGTGCCCAACACCCACAAGGCGGCAAGCCCCCGCAACATTCCTGCTATTGATCGTCGATCGTTACCGGACATGAGCGGGAACATCCTTTCTGATGCTGAAGCAGAGAATGAAGCGTGGCTGCCGCCTGCGGAGTTCATGGAAGCCGTCCTCACCCCCGTCCTGGCGGCGCGTCCCCGGACGAGTTGCATGTCAAGCGGTAACCTTCGGGGAGAACTACAGCAGGTAACGCCCGACAGGCTCAGGGTGAGAACGGCACCCGTGCTTCACCCTGAGCATTGTGGGATGTCGGTACGCGAGGATTGGTCGGCGTGGCCCCCCTTCGGATGGGGCCACCGCGTACCTCATCCCCGGGGCGCGGGCTTGTCGTCGGTCCAGCCGATGGCCTCGTATGAGGTGGAGTGGCGGAGCTGCACCGTGCGGCCGTCCGCGAGCGTGCCCGGAGACGTCGTCTCCAGCGCCAGCGGCAGCCCGGTACGGGGATCGACCACGAACCGGACCTCCGTCGTCTGGCCGGGACTCGCCTCCACCTCGTAGCTGAGCGCTTGCCCGCGACGGCCCAGCGGGTCGGCCACCTCACCGTCGGCCCGCATACCCGGCAGGGTCGCGAGCAGCCGGTACGCCCCCGCCCGCACGTCGGGGGAGACGGCCAGGCCGCGCAGGATCTGCATGCAGGCCTCGCGCAGCCGCGGTTCGAGGCCGGCCGATCCGGGCTTCGCCTCGATGCGCTTTTCCAGATAGGCGCGCAGTTCCTCGGGCTCGCTGGGGATCTTGCCGAGTTCCGCCCAGGTCATCGGCTTGAACAGCAGCGTGCCCCCCGAGCCCTGCCACGTGCCCGTCAGCCGGGCGGCCTGCGGCTCGGCCGGGGCGGTCGTCACCTTCTCGTTCGAGGTGGCGTTCAGGCCGGCGGTGTCTGCCGAGTACTGCCAGCTCGACGGCGAGCCCACCGTCCGCCAGGCGGCCTCGTCCTCCGGGGTCGCGGGTGTGGTGCCGAGGTCGCGGGTGATCCGCCAGCCCTGGTCGTGCGTTCGCCGTGCCAGCCACCGCTCCTCCGACAGTCTGCGCTGGAGCACGTAGGCGCGTCCGGGTTCGATCATCATCGACGTGGTGAGCTGTCTGATCCGCCAGTACTCGCCCTCTGCGGGCGCGGTGGCGATCGCGTCGGCGGCGGCGAGCAGGATCTGGCGGGCGGCGGGGCGCGGGATCGCGCTCTGAGAGGTTCCGGGGCGCGGCGCGTCTGGAAGGACGACAACGGCGGTCGCTACGAACACGGCCCCCACGGCCAGTGCCCCTCCTGCCAGAGCGACCGCCAGCCGGCCACGCCGGGGCCGCCGGCGGGCGGAGCGACGCCCGGAAACGGGCGTGGTCACATGCCGCGCGTCGTCGTGACGAGAGGCCGCCTGGGCAGACTCGGCGTGCCGTCTGTCAGTGTGATGAGGCTCGACAAGTGGCGCGACCTTGAGGTGAGGCTGCGTGGGCTGTCTACCGTTGTGACGGCCCGCTGCTCGGTGCGGATCACTGTGTCGTGTTCCGGTTTGAGGCGTGGCGGAGTACAGCTCGTCGAGCAGCATGGCACGGCCCGTGGCGACGACGTCCGGCGTCGGGTCGGGGCCGCTGAGCAGGTCGCGTACGACGTCGTCCACGTCCCACTGCTCGGGAGAATGGTCGTTCAGCTCATTCATCGGCCTGTCCTTCGAACGTGGGATTGACCTCGCCCAGGGCTGCACGCAGCTTCTTGCGCGCCCGGTTGAGCCGGGAGCCGACGGTGCCGAAGGGGATGCCCAAGGTCTGGGCGATCTCCTCGTGGCTGAGACCGGCCAGCGCGACCAGGAGCAGGACGTCGCGGTCGCCGTCCGAGAGCCGCCCCAGCTCAGCGGCGAGCAGCCCCCGCAGGCCCGCCGCTGTGACCCAGGCCGCCACCCGGTCCTCGTGGCCTGGGTCGGCCGTCGTCTCCGACGTCGCGGAGGCCCGCTGAAGCATTTCCAACCTTCGGATCTCGCCTCTGCGATGGTGCCCGATGAGGTTGGTGACGATCCCGAAGAGCCAGGACCGCACCGTGCCCCGGCCGGGATCGAAGGTCTCTCGCTTGCGGAACGCCACGAGAAACGTCTCAGCCGCCACGTCGTCGGCGACCTGCGTGCCGATGCGCCCGGCCACGTAGCGGTAGATGTCGCCGAAATGGCGGTCGTACAGCTCGGCGAACGAGTCGGGGTACTGCCACGACCGTTCGATGAGTTCGGCGTCATCGAATAGCGCCGGCATGTCGGGAGGAGCGGCCATCCGCGTGGTGTCCCTTCTTTCGGTACACCAATACTCCGTAAAAGTGCCGATTCGCTTTCACGATGAGAGGGGGCGCGAGTCGATCACCCAGCTGCGCCTCGGTGGCCACCTGACCGAGGACCTGCGCCGTCCCTGGGAGAAACCCGTCCCACCTGGTCAGCTCACATCCGCACGGGTTTCGGGACCTCCGACCCACGTCGCCCAACCGGCCGGCGCACCTGAACCTTCCAGGCCCGGCCCCGGACGCCCACCCGGCATTCCCAACCGTCGGCCCGCACCCCGCTACGACGGGGGCAAGTCTTTCAAACCGCACCTTCCTGGGAGGGCGGCATCGGCGACTGGCGCGCCGGATGGCTCCCCAGAAAGCGATCGTGGCCTCCGGCAACGCCGTCCTGACCGTCGGCGGGCATCTGCCGGCAGACCTGGATGCGCACTTCACCGGCCTGGGCCCGACTACTTCGACTCGCGGATCAACAAGGACCGCTGGAACCGCAACCTGGGCCCGGCACCTGGAAACGCTCACCGGCCAGAAACTCATCGTACGAGACGGAAAGGTGGCGTTCACCGACTCAGAGGCCGCCTGCTCTCATCACATCGGTGTACTGGGCGAGCGGCCCGCGATGGAGAGGCTCCGTGGGCAAGGCGTGAAAGGAATTCCCGGAGCGGGAGATATGTGGTGATCCACTTTTTGTCGATCTGGAGTATCCATGCCCATGAGAACGAGAGCCGGAGCGGCTGGGACGTTACTGCTCGTTACCGCTCTGCTCACCCCCCAACCGGCCGTCGCCGCGTCTCCATCTGCCGGAACACAGCCGCCGGCCGCAGTCTCGCGGACCGTCACGCTGATCAGCGGTGACCGTGTCACAGTCACCGGGGAGCGCGGCGCGGTGATCGAGGCCGGTGATGGGAGGAAGGGGGTCACCTTCATCACCGACGAGAGCGGCGGGCGGTTGCGCGTCGTCCCGAGCGATGCGGTGCCGCTGCTGAAGGCCGGGCGGCTGGACTCGCGGCTGTTCGATGTGACCACCTTGCTGGAGTACGGCTACGACGATCGGCGCAAGGACCTGCCACTCGTCGTCACCGGGGCCGCTCAGCCCCGGACGCTGAGTGGAGCCTCGGACGGCAGGGCGCTCGCCGCGGTCGGCGGGTTCGCGGTGCGTGAGGAGCGGGCGAACGCCTCCCGTTTCTGGAAGGACCTCACCGGGGGGCCGGAGAAGGCCGCAGCCGGGGGAGCGGGGCTCCTGTGGGGCGCCGGTGGGAAGGCCAAGGTGTGGCTGGACGGGCTACGAAAGGTGTCGCTGGACACCAGCGTCCCGCAGATCGGCGCGCCCGCGGCCTGGGCCAGGGGCTTCACCGGGGAAGGGGTCAAGGTCGCGGTACTGGACACCGGGATCGACGCTGCTCATCCCGACCTGGCGGGCAAGGTGAGCGGCAGGAAGGACTTCACAGATGTGCCTGACGAGCGGGATCTTGCCGGGCACGGCACCCACGTTGCCTCCATCATCGCCGGGAGCGGCGCGGCATCCGGCGGGCGCTATCGCGGTGTGGCCGCGGGCGTCACGTTGCTGGACGGCAGGGTGTGCGACGAGGCAGGCTTCTGTAACGACTCGGCGATCCTGGCCGGCATGCAGTGGGCGGCGGAGCAGGGTGCCCGGGTCGTGAACATGAGTTTCGGCGATACGGACACGCCGGAGGAGGACCCGCTGGAGCAGGCGGTCGAGGCTCTCAGCGACCAGTACGGCACCCTCTTCGTGGTAGCCGCGGGCAACGAGGGGATGGAGCGCGGGGTCAGCAGCCCGGGCACGGCGAACGCCGCCCTGGCCGTGGGCGCAGTCGACAAGTCGGATGAGCTGGCCGCTTTCTCCAACATGGGGCCCGTACCGGGCGACGGTGGGCTCAAACCGGATATCACCGCTCCCGGCGTGGACATCACGGCCGCGCGGGGGAAGGACATCCCCGGGACCGGCTCCTACATCGCCTTATCCGGCACCTCGATGGCGACGCCGCACGTGACGGGAACCGTGGCGCTGCTGGCGGGGCAGCACCCAGAGTGGAAGGGCGACCTGCTGAAGGCCGCGCTGATGGCCTCGGCCGAGCCGCACCCGAAGGTCGGCGTCTTCGCCCAGGGAGCGGGCCGGGTGAACGCGGACCGCGCGACGGCGCAGGCGGTGACAGCGCAGCCGCCCGGGCTGGGGTTCGCCAGGCAGGCGTGGCCGCACGACGATGACCAGCCGGCCGCCAAGAAGCTGGTCTACCGTAACTCTCTCCCGACGCCGATCACGCTCACCTTGCAGGCCAGGGCGAGTGCAGCTTTCACGGTGAGTCCGAGCACGCTCACCGTGCCTGCCGGCGGGCAGGCCGAGGCGACGGTCATCGCCGACACCCGTGCTGGCGATGTGCCCGACGGGCTGCTGGGTGGCTACGTCGTGGCGACGGGGCCCGGCAGTGTGAGCGTGAGCACGCCGGTCGGTGTAGAGAAGGAAGTCGAGAGTTACGACCTGACCGTGCGCCACACCAACCGGGCCGGCACCCCCACCGGCGACTTCGAGATGTCGATCAGGCGGTTGGACGCCGAGCAGCCGCCGATCGCGGTGTTCGGCGGGCAGAGCAGCTTGGTCATGCGGCTGCCCAAGGGCAAGTATCAGGTCGACACAGTCGTCCTGGATGACGCGGGCGTCACCCTGCTCGTCCAGCCCGAGCTGGTGCTGGACCGGGCGCGGACGGTCGACGCCGATGCCCGGCTCGGCAGACCGCTTGAGGTGGAGCCACCGAGCGCCGACGCGATGCCGACGTACGCCCAGGTCGTCTACCAATGGCAGGAAGCCGATGGCCGGGCGGCCAGGGGGTGGGTCGGCAAGGGGTTTGACCGGCATTTCACCGCCCAGCTCGGGCCCGCCCGCCACTACGACGGGCTGCTGACCGAGGTGGCGGGAGAATGGATGGCTGGTACGGACGTCTATCGGGCGGCCTGGTTCCAGCCAGGGCGAGTGGTGACCGGCTTCAAACGGTCGGTGGACCCCAAGAACCTGGCGACCATACGCATGGATTACGCCGCTCACCTACCCGACGCGGAGCTCAGGGCGTACGGCCGGGCCTGGCCGCGCGACGACAGGATTCCCTCCTACCTTTCTGGGGCCGAGTTCACTGCCCCCTCGGTGCGGACGGTACACGTCAACACTGAGGGAGGTATCCGCTGGCAGCACCGGCTGCGGGAGATCGGCACCGACGGGCGGGTCAACGAGTTCCAATCCGGGTTCACGCACTACCGAGCGGGCCAGGTCACCACCGAGTTGTGGAACCGGGGCGTGTTCGGTCCTTCCTTGCCGTCCGGGGACCAGCTCGGCGACAGCGTCAGTCGCACCGGCGACGTCATCTCGACTGAGCTGGGGATGTTCGGCGATGGGCGGGGCTCGCTCGGCTACTCCTCGCGGGCCACCGGACACACCACCCTCTACCGCGACGGCGTGCTCGTCGGCGAGGCGCCGTCCCTGACCGCGCACTTCTCCGTGCCCGCAGGGCGGGCGGCGTACCGGCTCGTCGCCGAGGCGGAGCGGGGAGCTCCGGCAACGCTGTCCACGCGCGTATCCGTGGCCTGGACGTTCCACTCCGACACCACAGACGCCCTCGCCCGGCTGCCGGTGTCCGTAGTGAGCTTCACTCCTGAGCTCGACGCGCGGAACACCGCACCGGCCGGCCGGATCTTCACCGTGCCGGTCAGCGTGCGTTCGCTGCCTGGCAGCGCGGCGGGCCGCGCGCGGGATCTGTCCGTGGAGGTCTCCTACGATGACGGGGCCACCTGGGCGAAGGCGGAGGTCCGGAACTCGAGGATCGTTCTGCGCCATCCGAACGGTGATGGGTTCGTGTCGCTGCGGGCCAAGTCGATCGACACTTCCGGCAACGCCGTCGAGCAGACCGTGATCCGCGCGTACCGGATCGTCTCCGCGACAAGCTGACAGTTCGCCTGGCACTTAGGGGGAGCTTGCCGGCGTCCTCGGGGTCGGCGCGGATGGCTTTCAACGTCGACCTTGTCTCGTAGCCGAGTGATGAGACTGGTGAGGTCGCTCATTCAACTGTCGTCAGTTCGGCCGGTCGGCCGGTTGGCGATGACCGTGCGTGGTCGCCGGGAGCGTAGCGGCCAGCTCGCGACAGTTGAACCTCACCAGTACCAAAGCCCGGATCGACGCCGCTGTCCTGGCGTTCGAGGAGATCGGGCCGCAGGCGACGCTCGAGGAGATCGCCGCACGCGCGAAGCCCACGAGTTCGTGACGTTCGCGAACGAGAGCACGCAGCTCTTCGCGCAGGCCATCGAACCCATGCTGCGCCGGGCCATCGACGCGGGCGTGGTGCGACCGGAACTGCTTCCTCGCGATCTGACCGTGATCACCGTCATGAGCCTGGCCACGGTGCACCCCGGCGACCCTCAGGGTGAGGACCGCAGGCGCTACCTCGCCCTGCTCATCGACGGACTGCGCCCATCACCGGTCACCCTGCCCCACCCTCACCGCATGACTTCTTCGAGCCACCCGGCGCCGACGAACCGGCGCCCTGACCACTCGATGCTCAGCTTGCATCAGGCTGCTCTTCGGCAAGGCAGGAGGCCCGTTCACAGGGGCCGCCCTGCCCGGCGACCAGGCGGACATGGCCGGCAGAAACCTCAGGTCAAGGGCTTGATCGCGAGGTTTCGGCAGGTGGCGGATCTGGTACGCGAAGAACGGCACCAACCAGATCCAGCGCCTGCGTCGAGGGGGACCGAAACTCGCCTGCGCACGGCAAGTGCGCCGTGGCAAGATCCGTTCGTATGTACGGCTCCTACTACTGGACGCACCCGCGCTTCTCCGACGAGCGGCTGATGTCCGCCTGCGAAGCCCTTCAGGCCGACGTCGCGGAAACCTGGTCGGGGCCGATCAGCCCGTTCCTCACTCTCCTGCGGAGCGGCGACCAGGCCGCGGTCGGGATCGCGCTGGACGTGTTCCAGCGATCCAGCGCGCTCAGCCGATTCGGGGGAGCCCCGTTGTACGGGGCGCATCAAGCCGAGGTGCTGAAGGCTGCCCGTGAACTCCTACGGCAGCCGCCCTCGTCCGCCGACATGAGCCCGGAGAGCGGCGCGGGCGCGAACCACGCCAGTGCCCTCAACGCGATGATGAACGTCGCCGAGCAACAGGACTGCGACCTGATCGCGGACGCTCTGGAGCAGACGACGAACCCTGCGGTCGTCGAGGCGGCGGCCGACGCCGCGGGCGCCGCCTTCTTCCACACCGAAGGCCCTCCTCACGTGCGCCTCCTCGCGCTGGTCGCCGCTTACATCGACGACGCAGACCGTCCGCTCCAGCTGCGCGTCCGGATGCTCTCGGCTCTCGAGGGCTGCCAGGCCCCTGAGGCCACGGCACACCTTCTGCGGGCTCTCCACCGGCCCGAGGTGGAGATCCAGGTACAGGCCGCCGTCGGTCTGGCCGACGGCGGCCGTCTGGACGACCACCGCGAACTTCTGGAACGCGTTGCGGCTTCCTGGCCGGACGACGCCCCCTACATGGCCGAGGAGGTACGGCGGATCCTGGCGGGTGAGGACGACTGACCTGGGCAAGGCCCCTCAACGCCGAGCGTCTGACCGGGGTGAGGTGAGTCAGAGTCGGGCTGCGGTCCAGCAGTCCGGCGCGCCAGGCTTCCCACATCCCACCATGGCGTCGAGGACCTTGCCGAGGTCGGACGTCCTGGCGCTGCCGGGGTCGTTGGACTCCTGGTTCGGATCCGCCACCGTGTCGTAGTACTCGGGCTCCGCCTCGCCCTCGTACTCCACGTACAGCTCTCCGGCAGTGCGCACCGCCGCGTAGCTGGGCGGCTGTGAGTTCCCCGCCTCGAGCGGCTCGGCATCGGGGTCCGGCTCGCCCGGCGCGGCCGGGTTGGGCTTGACGTGCTCGATCAGCGCCGTCTTCCGCCAGTCCTTCACCTTGTGGCCCTGGATGAGCGGCAGCAGGCTGCGCCCGTCGCGGCCGTCACGGGTGGCCGCGCCGACCCCGGCCATGTCGAGGAAGGTCGCGAACAGGTCGACGTTCTGGGCGATGGCGCCGCTCACCAGGTCGCCGTGCCGTCCCGCCGTAGGCCGTTTGACCAGCAGCGGCACCCGGACGTCGTGGTCGTAGGCGGTGGACTTGCCGCGTACGAGGCGGTGCTGGCCGAGATGGAAGCCGTTGTCGCTGGTGAACACCACGTACGTGTTGCGCTTCTCGGCGTCCGTCAGCGTGGAGAGGACACGCGCCACCATGTCGTCCACCGACTGCACCATGCGGATCCGGTCGCGGAAGTCCTTGCGCAGCTCCTTGACCAGCGCGGGGGCGAGCGGAGCGCGGCGTACCCACGAGGGCTTGTCGGCGGTGTCCTCGTCGAACGCCGGCAACGTGCTCACGTCGATGTCGTTGCAATCGGGCCCGCCGCAGTCGCCGTGCGGGAACTCCCCGGCCGGGAACTGGGTCTTCGGCCGGTCGCGGCGCGCGGGTGGGAAGCGCGGCTCCTTGTCGCCCGGCTTGGCGCCGATCCTGGAGTGCGGCGCGAAGGGCGAGACCTGGAGGAAGAACGGCCGGTCCGGGGCGCGCTCGCGTGAGCGCTCGATGAAGTCCGTGGCCCGCTTGGCGAGCTCGTCCACCAGGTAAGTGCCGTCGGAGGTGTCCAGGCCGGGAGTCTCCCCCTTGACGTAGCGGGTGAGCTGGTACTTGAACTCGCCGTAACCGCCGCCGGCCGCCACATGCCACTCGTCCCAGCCGGGCGGGACGTGGTAGTCGGCGTCCACCGGATACTCGTTGATGTACTTGCCGAGGTAGCCGGTGCGGTATCCGGCCTGTTCCAGCGAGACGGCGTAGGTCCTGGACTCGTGCGGTGCGAAGGCCTTGTAGCCACCGCGATCGGAGTTCTTGTTCGTGGCCACGCCGGTATTGTGCGGGAACTGGCCGGTGAACATCGAGGCGCGTGACGGGCAGCACAGCGAGTTGGACACGTAGTAGTTGCTGAACGTCGTGCCGTCGTCGGCCAGGCCGCGCACGGTGTCCATGTACGCGAGCAGGTCGGCGGACATGTCGTCAACGAGGAAGAAGATGATGTTCGGCCGCTGGGGCTTGGCAACCGCGACCGTCCCCGCGCTTGCTTGCGAAACCAGGCTCAGGCTGAGGACCAGCGCGGTGGCCACCGCTAAGGTTCTGCGGATATGTCGGGATATGGCCATGACCGCCTTCTTTACAATTGTCCGACGATGAGGGTGGGATGCAGGCTAATAGCGCTCAATGCGGCGATCAACCGATTGATCCTTAAGGCTTCCTGGCAAAGCGCGCCGAATGCGCGTTACGGTCAGCCTCGCTGTCGTCGGACCGGTGTGACCGGGGTCAGGTCGGCGCGGGTACGGCCCGGGCCTCCGCCCGCTCGATGCGCGCCTTGACGTCGCGGAAGTGCAGCCGCATCGCCTCCCGTGCGGCCTCGGCGTCCCGAGCGCGAAGCGCCGCCACGATCCGGCGGTGGTTGACCGCGATCTCGGCGCTCCGCTCCTCCGGCGGGCCGAGCGTCGGCTCGACCTCGTGGTAGACGTCCCAGAACAGGCCGATCAGCTGCAGCACCAGCTCGTTGCCGCACGAGTCGTACAGCAGCGCGTGGAACGCCCGATCGGCTTCCCGGTCCCGATCCATGCCATTGGCCAGGGCCTCCAACGCGGCGAGCCGGGGGGCGCTGGTGTTCTGAGCCACCTGGCCGATCAGCCCGGTCTCGAGCAGCTCGCGGACCTCGACCAGATCGTGCAGCGCGCGGATCCCACCCGGCCCCGAACGCACCCGGAAGGCGAACGACGGAGTCAGCGCGTCGAGCGACGCGTGCCCGACGAACGTCCCATGTCCGTGCCGAATCTCGACGATGCCCAACGCCTGCAGGGCCCGCACGGCCTCGCGGACGCTGTTGCGGCTCGCCCCGAGCAGCTCCATCAACTGCACTTCGGTCGGCATCGGTGACCCGGGGGCCAGTCCGCGCTCGTGAATCAGGGCGACGATACGCTCCTGAAGTGACGCATCGTCACGTGTACGCATGCCACCCCCAGGCTCGTCGAAGGCCTTGCGTCAAACATCCCGCCTCTTGGTCCCGGAAGGCCAGCCCGGTAGAGGAAAGTTTACGCCGACGACACAGATGACTCCCCGGGCGGACATGGCCTGTTCGCGCGCCCGTCCCGGGACATAGGATGTTCTACGTGTACCGAACGGATGGCGGGGCGCCGTGGAGACGTTGACGCCGGGGTCGCTCGGCGGCACCTGGGGCACGGTCCTGCTGCCCATCCGGGACGACGAGTCGATCGACTGGACACGCCTGGAGGCGGCGCTGGACGTGCTCGTCGCCGCGGGGCTTGACGGCCTGTACGCACACGGCACCGCGGGCGAGTTCCACGCGCTCGGGGAGGATGAGTACGACCGCGTCAACGCGCTGATGGCCGAGCGGTGCGAACGGCACAGGCTCCCGTTCCAGATCGGCGCCGGCCACATGAGCGCGCAGACCTGCCTGGCCAGAGTGGCCCGCGCGCGGGTGCTCCGGCCCGGTGCGATCCAGGTGACGCTGCCGGACTGGTTGCCGCTGTCGCGCGCCGAGGTGGTGCGCTTCCTGGCCCGCGTCGCGGCCGCCGCCGACCCGGTGCCGCTCGTGCTGTACAACCCGCCGCACGCCAAGACGCAGGTGCCGGCCGACCTGTATCCGGTGATCCGCCGCGAGGTTCCCGCGGTCATCGGGATCAAGGTGGCCGGCGGCGACGCGGGGTGGTACGCGGAGATGCGGCGCCACGCGGCCGGCCTCGCCGTCTTCGTCGTCGGCCACGACCTGGCGACCGGACGGCGGCACGGCGCCGCCGGCTCCTACTCGAACATCGCCGCCCTCAGCCCGGCCGGCGCCATGGCATGGCAGCGGATGATGGTCGCGCGACCCGATGCCGCGCTCGACGTGGAACGACGGATCCACGAGTTCTTCGCCGCGCATGTCCGGCCGCTCCAGCACAGCGGGTACGCCAACCCCGCGCTGGACAAGTTCCTGGCCCACCTCGGCGGCTGGGCCGACATCGGCACGCGAGTCCGGTGGCCGTACGAGTCGGTCGACGCCTCGCTCGCTGTACGGCTCAGGCCACTGGCCCGGGCACAACTGCCCGAGCTCTTCCCCGGCGATCAGCACAGGACGTAGGACGTCCTTCGCCGTCAAGGTTCGGCGATGGCGCTCGCCGGGGCCGGCGAGCGCCATCGCCGAACGGCTTCAGCCGACGTTGTCGAACGGCAGCCGCAGCCCGAGCCGGCCGCCGACCGGGAGGTTCCACTGCCGGATCAGGTCCAGCTCGGCGTCGGTGACGGCACGCCGGTAGACGCGTACCTCGTCCAGCGACCCACGGAAGCGGTCCACACCGTCCAACCGCTGCCCGATGTGGATTCCCTCGAGCCCGAACTCCTTGCCGAGGGTCAGCGAGCCGGGCGGCGGCGCCGCCGACGAGACCTGTACGCCGTCCACCAGGAGCCGGAGCTCGCCACGTACCCGCTGGAGCACCACGAAGTGCCACTGCCCGTCGTTGTACGCGCTCGGCGACTGCACGGTCACGTTGAACCGGTCGACGGAGAGGACCGCCCGGATGCGGTTGCTGGCCGGTTCGGCCCGCAGCCACAGCGCCGGCGGGTTGGTGCCCCTGTTCACCCGGTGGAACCAGAGGATCGCGTGCGAGCCGGTCTGTTCCGAGTACCGGATCCAGGAGGTCAGCGTGAAGTCCTTCGCGCCGAGGTCGATGGAGCCGTTGAACGGCACCTCCACCCGGTCGTCCACCCGGTCCAGAGCCAGCCCGTCGCCGAACCGCCCGTCGGTGGTCTGAGCGCCACCGCGGACATACGCCTGGTTGCGGTACGGCGACTTGTCCGGCGTCGTCGGGCCGGGCGCCGGAGGGCCGGGGATGCCGGGCGGGGTGCCGTTCGGCGTCTCCAGGTACGCCTCGTTGAACCGTGCGAAGCGGATCTGCTCGTACGGCGTGATGGCGCCGGCCTCGTACATCAGGGCCGCTTCGTCGCCGTCCAGGCGCACCATGTCCGAGTACGCCGTCGGCCCCCAGTAGAAGACCTTGCCCTCGTCCCAGGTCTCGAAGCGGCGGCCCTCGTCGTAGGACGACCGGATCCCCATCGCTTCCCTGGCGCCCGGGTGCATCGGCGAGGAGAAGAGGATGCGCCCGTCGCTGAACCGCAGCAGCGACGCCTGGACGTCGGTCGTCGCCAGCGCCGGCATGGTGCGGAACGGGGCGTCCCACGTCTGGCCGCTGTCGCTGCTGGTCGCGTACGCCCGGCTGCCCTCGTCGGTGCCGCGCTCACGGGCCGAGGCGTAGATCCGCCCGTCGGTCAGCTCGACGACGGTCACCTCCTGGGCGATGACCGTGCCGTCATCGCGGGACGTCTCGGCGCCGATGTTCCACGTCGCCCCGCTGTCGTCGCTGTAGAGCAGGTGCGTGCCGTAGACGTGCTTGCCGACCCGGTCCCAGCTCTCGAAACTCGCCCCGACGACCAGCCGCCCGGCGTGCGGGCCCCGCTTGAGCTGGATGCCGTGCATCGGGCCGGTGGCGTACCAGAAGTTCCACTCCGGACGCTTGCCCTCGGTCATCTCCCTGGCGGCCGACCAGGTCGCCCCGTGGTCGTCGCTGAACTGCACCCAGGGGTCGCGGTCACAGCCGTTGGGGCACGGCTCCGGACCGTTGTGGGTGCTCACCAGCACGATCCGCCCGGTGCGCTCGTCGACGATCGGCACCGGGTTGCCGTGGGTCGTGCCGTTGCCCTCCGAGATCACCTGCAGCGGGCCCCAGGTCCGGCCGCTGTCGGCGGAACGGCGCACGACGAGGTCGATGTCCTCGTCGTCTCCGCAGTCCTTCACCCGTCCCTCGGCGAACGCCAGGAGCATGCCGTTCGTGGCCCGCACCACGGCGGGGATCCGGAAGCAGCCGTATCCGAAGTCGCCCTGTTTGTAGAGCACCTGCTCGTCCACGAACGGTGCGGCTTCGGCGGTCGCGCCGGCCTCGAACGTTTCCGCCGGTGCCGGTGCCGGTGCCGGTGCCGGTGCCGGTGCCGCGGTCGCCGGCCCGGCGAACGCGCTGACGAGTAAGCCGGCGAGCACCACTACGGCGCCCGCCCGGCGGCGCCGGGAGCGACGCCCGGCACGGCCCTCCGGGGGATGGCCATCGTGCATGTCCACGCCCTTCCTGACAGGAGAAGGTTACGAGGGGACATCCTACGTCCAACGTCCGATGTTAAATAGACGGTGAACGTAGAATGTTCCCGGAGGGCGCTGAGGATGGCGGACGCGTTCTTCGGCGACGCGGGCACCAGGACCACTCCTGAGAGTGAAGGACGCTGTCCGTCGTGAGAGGGATGCGCCGGGCGGCATGAATCCTGATACTGGGCGAGATGCCCGGACTCACTGAGCGGCTGCGCACCCGGTTCCAGAACGTACCCCCACGCGTGGTCGACATCGCGATCACTGTCGTCGTGTCGGCTGCCACCGTCGGTCCTGTGCTGGCCCCCTTCCGGCAGCCATGGTGGGTGGTCGTGCTGGCCGTGCTGGCTTCGGTGCCGGTGCTGTGGCGGCGGACGGCGCCACTCGTGGTGACCGGTGTGGTCGGGCTGGCGATGACGGCGCTGGTGATGTGGGAGAAGCCGATGCTGCCGTACGGGCCGCTGGTCGGCACCTACACCATCGCCGCGCTGAGCCCGCCGCTGCTGCGGCTGGTGGCCGTCCCGGTCATCGGCGCCGGAGTGTACGTCTCGCTCGTCCTGCCGCAGGAAGATCTGGATTCTTATCGGGTGGTGGGTACGGCGTTCGTCGCGGCGTACGCGCTGGGCACCAGCACCCGCGCCCGCCGTGCCCGAGCCGCCGAGCTGGCCGAACGCGCCCTGCGGATGGAGCGGGAGCGCGCCATCGCCGCAGCTCACGAGCGGGCTCGCATCGCCCGGGACATGCACGACATCCTCACCCACTCGGTCGGCCTCATCGTCGTCCAGGCTGAGGCCGGACCGCTGATGCTCCGGGCCGATCCCGAACGTGCGGAGGCCGCCTTCGACGCGATCGCCGACACCGGCAGGGGCGCGATCGCCCAGCTGCGGGCCCTGCTCGGCGCGATGCGCTCGGGCCAGGACGGTCGCCGGGAGCCGCAACCCGGGCTCGCGGCCCTGCCGGACCTGGTCGAGCGGACCGGCCGTACCGGGCTGCGGGTGACCTTGACCAGCGACGGCCCGCCGCGGCCGATCCCCGCGGAGGTCGACGTGGCGGCGTACCGGATCGTGCAGGAGGCGCTGACGAACGTGCTGCGCCACGCGCACGCGCGCACCGCGCGGGTACGACTGTGCTGGACGCCGAGCGCGCTGCGGGTCGAGGTGGCCGACGACGGCAGGGGCGGGGACGGCGCCGCCGGAGGGCACGGCCTGATCGGGATGCGCGAACGGGCCACCGCTTGCGGGGGGACGCTGCACGCCGGTCCGGGGGACAAAGGCTTCGTGGTGGTGGCCACGCTTCCGGTTGGATAGGCGTATGCTCCGCGTGCTCGTGGCCGACGATCAGGATCTGTTCCGGGGCGGCTTCGCCATGATCCTGAACGCTCAGGCCGACATCACCGTCGTCGGCGAGGCGGCCGACGGCGCCGAGGCCGTTCAGGCCGCGACCGAGCTGCGCCCGGACGTCGTGCTGATGGACATCAGGATGCCCGGCATGGGCGGGATCGAGGCGACTGAGCGGATCTGCTCGGCGACGTCCGCCAAGGTGCTGGTGTTGACCATGTTCGATCTGGACGAGTACGTCTACGACGCGCTGCGCGCGGGGGCCAGCGGATTTCTGCTGAAGGACATCCGTCGCGACGAACTGGTCGCGGCGGTGCGCGTGGTGGCGGCGGGAGAGTCCCTGCTGGCGCCCACGGTGACCAGACGTCTCATCGAGGACCTGGTCCTGCGGCCGAATCATGGGGTGGCGCCCCGGCTGGCCGCCCGCCTCATCGAGCTGACCAGCCGTGAGGCCGAGACGTTGCGGCTGGTGGCCCGGGGGCTGTCCAACGCGGAGATCGCCGGCGAGATGGTCGTCAGCGAGTACACGGTCAAGAGCCACGTCAGCCGAATCCTGACGAAGCTGAGGCTGCGCGATCGGGTACAGGCGGTCGTGTTCGCCTACGAGTCGGGACTCATCGTCGCCGGAGGCGCCTGAGCGGTCCGTGAGGGGGAGTGCGGAGATCACTCTTCCCGCCGATGCGGCGGCAGGGCTCCAGTGCGGAGTATCGAGGCAGTTCCCAGGTGGAGGAGTCTGCTCGATGAGATCACAACGATGGTGGCTGATCGCCGCGGCGGTGCTGTCGGCCACGCTGTTCTGGTTCGGAACCGGCTTGCGGCCGGTGCCGTGGTGTACGTGGATCGCGCCGATCCCGGTCCTCGTCCTGGTACCGCGCTGCTCGGCGCGTGCGGCGCTCGCCACTGCGTCCGTCGCCTGGCTCGCCGGCCAGACCCCCATGTGGGGATATTTCCTGAACACGGTGCAGATACCGCCGGTGCTGGTCGTCCTCCTGCTCATCGGTTCGGCGCTGCTGTTCGGCCTGGTGGTGATCGCCTACCGGGGCCTGACGTTGCGCGGACGCCCGCTGATGGCCGTCGGCGTCGTCCCGGCGGCGTGGGCCGTCATCGAGTACGCGCTGTCGCTGATCACCCCGAACGGCGCCTGGTGGAGCCTGGCCTACACCCAGGCCGACGTCCTTCCCGTCATCCAGCTCGCCTCGGCCACCGGGCCATGGGGAGTGACGTTCCTGCTGATGGGAGCCCCGGCCGCGGTCGCCGCCCTGTTGACGCACGCTGCGGTCGGCCGGGTACGGGTGGCCGTGGCCGCCGCGCTGGTCGCGGCCGTGGCGGCGGGATACGGATTCTGGCAGCTGCGGCCGGCCGAAGCGGGAACGGCGGTCAAGGTGGCGCTGCTGGCCACCGACCGGTCGATCGACCCGGTGGCGGTGACCGGTCCCGAAGGGCGAACCCTGCTGGCCGGCTACATGAGCCGCATCCCGGCGCTGGCCGAGCGTGGCGCCGACGTCGTCGTACTTCCCGAGAAGGTGTTCCGGGTGGATGAGGCGGACCTGCCGTCGCTCGCCGGACCGTTGTCCCGGCTCGCCTCCGACCATCGCCTCGACATCATCGTCGGGCTGATCCTCACCAGGGACGGGCGCGAGTACAACGCGGCCATCGACTTCCCCTCTCACGGCGGCCGGCCCGTCGAGTACGTCAAGCGCCACCTCGTCCCGGGCCTGGAGAGCGAGTTCCAGGCAGGAACGGCGCAGGCGTTCGTGCCCGGGTCCGGCGGACGATGGGCGATCGCGATCTGCTTCGATCTCGACTTCCCCGACCTGGTCCGCGGCTACCGGCGCGACGGGGCGACCGCGCTGTTCGTACCGGCCTGGGATTTCGGCGACGACGCCTGGCTGCACAGCCGGATGGCGATCACACGCGGGATCGAGAACGGCCTGACGGTGGCACGGGCGTCCCGGCAGGGCGCCCTGACCGTGAGCGACCCCAACGGTCGCCTGCTGGCCGAGGCCCGCACCACGGACGCCTCCTTCGTGTCGATGACCGCGGACCTGCCGGACCGTGCGGTGCCGACCCTGTACACCAGGTTCGGCGACTGGTTCGCGTGGGCCTGCATTCTCCTGCTGGCCGCGATATGCGCGGGCGTGACCTTCCTGCGGCCCCGGGCTTCGACTCCGTCAGCAGGAAGCAAGCGACATGAAGCACCGATAGCCCTGATCCCGTGATGAACGGGAACAGGGGAGCCTGTGACCAGGTGGATTCCAGGCGGCGGAATGCTTTGTCGCGGCCGGCCAGGTGCGGGCGAGCATCCCCGTGGCGGCCTGTTGCCCGGGCCGGCGAGCGGGGGATCCTGGATGCGTGCAGACACGACGATCCGCCGCCGAACCGCCGACCTCGCCGCTGCTGGAGCGCATCCGCGCCGCCGTCATCGGCGACGACGAGGTGCTGCAGGGCCCGTACGGACCGCGCCGCATCATCTACGCCGACTACACCGCCTCGGGCCGGTCGCTCGGCTTCATCGAGGACTTCGTCCGCGACCACGTCCTGCCGCGCTACGCCAACACCCACACCGAGAGCTCCGGAACCGGGCTGCAGACCAGTCGATTACGCGAGGAGGCCCGCGGCGCCGTCCACGACGCCGTCGGCGGTGGCCCGGACGACGTGGTGATCTTCTGCGGTTCGGGCGCGACCGCGGCGATCAACAAGCTCGTCGGCATCCTGGAGCTGCGGGTCCCCGGCCGGTACGCGCCGATGGTCCCGGAGGAGGATCGGCCGGTGGTGTTCGTCGGTCCGTACGAGCACCACTCGAACGAGTTGCCCTGGCGCGAGTCCATCGCCGACACCGTCGCCATCGGCGAGGACCGCGACGGCCACATCGACTGCGACGACCTGCGGGTCCAGCTGGCGCGCCACGCCGGTCGGCCGCTGCTGATCGGCAGCTTCTCGGCCGCCTCGAACGTGACCGGCATCCTGTCCGACACCGAGCGCATCGCGGCGCTGCTCCACGAGCACGGCGCGCTGTCGTTCTGGGACTACGCGGCGGCCGGGCCGTACGTGCCGATCCGGATGGCCGCCAGCGCGCCCGGGGCGAACGACCACAAGGATGCGATCTTCTTGTCGCCGCACAAGTTCATCGGCGGGCCGCAGACACCGGGTGTCCTGGTGGTGAGGCGCGAACTGGTCCGCAACCGGGTGCCCACCGCGCCGGGCGGCGGCACCGTGCTGTTCGTGGACCCCACCGGGCACCGCTATCTCGACGACGCGGTCGCCCGTGAGGAGGGCGGCACACCGGCCATCGTCGAGTCGATCCGCGCCGGGCTGGTCTTCCGGCTC
The DNA here is from genome assembly GCF_044593615.1 of Nonomuraea sp. NPDC051941. Lineage (NCBI taxonomy): Bacteria > Bacillati > Actinomycetota > Actinomycetes > Streptosporangiales > Streptosporangiaceae > Nonomuraea > Nonomuraea sp. NPDC051941. Next base: position 22,155 of record NZ_JBIUCF010000079.1, on the reverse strand, counting down.
AAGCAGGCCATCGGCACCGACCTCATCCAGGCTCGTGAGGAACGCTTCTGGCAGCGGGCCCTGCGACGATGGGAGAACAACCCGAACATCGAGATCCTCGGCGACCGGCACTCTCGGCGGCTGTCCATCGTGTCGGTTCGCATTCGGTCCGGGGAGCTGTTCCTGCACCACAACTACGTGGTGGCGGTGCTGAACGATCTGCTCGGCATCCAGGCGCGCGGCGGCTGCTCCTGCGCCGGCCCCTACGGCCATCGCCTGCTGGCCATCGACGCCGCGCGCTCGCGGGCCTTCGAGGAGGAGATCGGGCATGGCTGCCAGGGCATCAAACCGGGCTGGGTACGCATCAACTTCAACTACTTCGTCTCCGACGCGGTCTGCGACTACCTCATCGAGGCCGTCGAACTGGTCGCCCGCTACGGCCACCGGTTGTTGCCCGATTACCGCTTCGAGCCCCGTACCGGGCTGTGGCGGCACCACCAGGACTCCGCCGAGCCCCCACTGCACCTTTCCGACTTGCGCTTTGACGACCCCGGCGCGCCGCCCGCCCCACACGTCCGGGCCGGCGAGGACGCCCTGCCCGGCTACCTGGAGGAGGCGCGGGCCATCCTGGCGGCCCGCTCCGACGAGATCGACCTGCGCCCGCCCGGCCTGCCGGACGACTTCGAGCGGCTGCGCTGGTTCCCGCTGCCGGCCGCCTGCCTGGCCACTGTGGCGAGGAGGCCATCGCTTCGGTGATCGCCGGGCCGGCGTCTCAGGCGTTCCGGCAGGCGGCCAACCGGTCGGCCGTAAGCGAAGCACTGCTCCTTCCTCGGCGAGAACGGCCGGGCAGGCCGGCATTCTCCGGGAACCAACAGTCGAAAGATCGCGGTCGCGCATGTACGGACGATGATCGGGTACGCATGTCGTCATGCCCGCTACAGGCTATGAAGGATGGTTATTGGGGGCTCGGTACAGGTTGCTGGCCGAGCTGGGCCGAGGGGCCATGGGCAGGGTCTGGCGCGCTCATGACGAGCTGCTGGATCGGCAGGTGGCGGTCAAGGAGATTCGCATCCCGCACCGGCCGGGGCCAGAGCGCGAGGCGCTGCTCAGGCGAACCCTGCGCGAGGCTCGCCTTACCGCGCGGTTGAGCCACCCGCGCATAGCAGCCGTGTACGACGTCGTGGTCGCCGACGAACGGCCGTGGATCGTACTTCAGCTCGTCCCCGCCCCCAGCCTCGCCCAGGTGATCAGCGAACGGGGACCGCTGCCCTCGTCCGCGGTCGCTCGAATCGGGCTCGAAGTGCTGGACGCCCTGCGCGCCGCCCACGCCGGCGGCATCGTGCACCGCGACATCAAGCCCGCCAACATCCTCATCACCGACGACGGGCACGCCATCCTCACCGACTTCGGGCTGGCCAGCACCCTGGATGACCAGGCGCGCCGCACCCGGGAGAGCGTTGTCGTCGGCACACCCGCCTACATCGCCCCCGAACGCGCCCGCGGTGGCCCCGCCACGCCGCAGGCCGATCTGTGGTCGCTGGGCGCCACTTTGTACGCGGCGGTCGAGGGCCGTGCCCCGTTCGGGTTCAGCAGTGAGCTGGCGACCCTGTCCGCGGTGATGGCCTCGGACCCCTTGCCGTTGGAGCACGCAGGGCCGCTCGCCTCGATCATCGCCGGGCTGCTGGACAAGGATCCGGCCCGGCGTACGGACGCGGCTCGCCTTCACGAGCAACTGTCCACCCTGTGTGAGCAACCGGTCATTCCGATCTCTTCGGACCCTCCGACCGTTGACGGTGACAGCGGGCAGATCAGCGGCTCGCCCGTCGGCCGTCCGCTTGTGGAACGGGCGCCGTACCGGCAGTGGGCTGTCGAGCACTGGCGGCAGGCGGCCGTCATCGCGGCCCTGATCGTCAGCGTGATGGCGACCACCTCGTGGTGGCGCGTCGAGCCGAGCACGCACCCTTCGCCACCCCTGACGGAGGCCACTTCGCCGCCCACCGCGATCGAGCCGGACACGGCGCTGCCGGCCCATCTCATCTCGGGCCAGCGCCGGGTCGCGAGGAGCGAACCGGAGCAGGCTCGTACGGAACCAACCCTCTCCACCGACGTGGCCGGTATCCCGCATGGACAGGCTAAGAAGATCAAGACGAAGAAGATCAAGACAAAGGGTCACGGCCCGAAATGACGGCCGCGGCCGCATTCCCCGTCACGCCGACGCGCGTACGACCACGAGAACCACCACCAACGCCAGCACCAGGACATCGACGGATATCGTCGCCGCCGAGTCGGACACCCGGATCCGGCTGATGACTGCACCGGCCATCAACATGACCAGTCCGATCGACGCGGCCACGCCGAGCAACGGCACCGCGAGCCCGGCGAGCAGCCCCAGACCCCCGGCTGACTCGCACACGCCGATCAATTGCCACAACCTCGGCCGGAGTCCGAGATGATCGCGGATCGCCAGCGACTGCGGCAGACTCAGCACCTTGACGCCGCCGGTCCCGAGGAACAGCAGACCGAGCAGGATCGACAACACGACAACGACGGTGCTCATCAGTGGCGCTCCAAAGATCCACACAGCACAAATGACCTGCGCTATCGCGGCAACCAGCGAGATCGAAGGCCTTCGTGTCAGCCTCATCGGTGCCGAAGACAAGTTCGGTGAAAGAGCCAGCCGGGGAACTACCATCAACCTCGGCATGCCCGCCTTCCCGGATACCGCCGTCTCTTCCTGACAGCCGTGGAACCAGGCCTGCCGTTCGACTCGTTGCGATCGTAGTAGACAAGATGATCCTCATGGTGGGGAACACCTCCCGCTTGGAGACGCCGATGCAGAACAGCACCGGAAATCGCGAACGTCTGCTTGACGTGGTCGGCGGCTTCGCACGCTTCTGCGGTGACTCTTGGACTGACGCCGGTTCTCACCTCAAACGAGGCGTCATGCTGATGTGGGCAGCTGGGATTGCCCTCGTCGTCCTGGGCGTCTTCGGAGATGTGACGAGGATGTGGGCGAGCTTCCCCTTCCTCACCAACCTCATCACCAGTATCACTGCCTTCTTCTTCGCGGTTCCCATAGCCCTGCTGTTTCTGCAGAACATCACCCGCCGCCAGGCTGAGCGCCTGGAACGTACCACGGCCAGCAGAATGCTCAACGACTCGATGTCCCGACTGGCCCTGCAGAGGGTACGCAATACCTCACGTATCTGGGACCTGGCGCGATACGAGGACAGCCCCGCAGTGGAGCTTTGGGATCTTGTGGTGGGGTACCACGAAGATTTGGACCATGTGATGTCGTGTGTGAATAAAGTCCGCTTCGAGTGCGAGTATCTCGGAAGCCAAGTAATGCTGGAATTCCGGCGTGTTCGCATTCTGTGGGATCTGGACGAAGACGTGAAGACCCTTGACGAGGCGGCCAAGCGTCTCCAGGCCGCGCAGGGAGTCCTGGAGAGGCTGTCGCCAATTTGCCAGGTGGCGACTGCACAGCAGAACCTCGCAATAAGGCTGGTCGTCGGGGCGATTTACTGGTACAAGGATCTGGGTGTAAGGGGCAACGCCGGCCTCCTTTTCCGCGACGCCAGGCTTCGCGACGAGGCCAGACGGAGCCTCAAAGAATGGGAGAGGGCGCTTGAGGAGTTCAATGTTGCATTGGGCGGGTTCTTGATGCGAGGACGCAGATTGACCGAGAGTCTGATTCGCGACACCGGCTCGGCATCGACTTCTGATTAGTTCAGAGAAATGGCGTGCCCCAGTGGCACCCGCTTATCGATCGGCCGCACCATCGGACGAGGTGGCGTCGCGCCCGCGCGAGCGGTACTTGGCGATCTTGGCAAGGTTGCCGCAGCGGTCCATCGAACACCAGCGACGGCGGCGCGCCTGTGAGTCGTCGAGGAACACCAGCGTGCAGTCAGGGCTCTCGCACTCTTTCACCCTCGCGGCAAGAGGCCCGCTGAGCAGGTCGATCCCGTCCCGCGCGAGGGTGGACAGCGCCGCGTCGACCGGCGTGGGGGTCGGCCATCGCGCGGTGAGAGGGCTCGTCCCTGAAGCGGTGGCGACCTCCAGTCGCGGCGCAAGATCGGCGACGGCTGCCATCCGGTTGATCACCGCCAGCGCGTGCCGGTCCGGTCGCGTCCCGTCGAGCACGCAGCGCACCAGCCGGTAGACGGCCTCGCGCAGTTCGCGGGCCTGGTCCAGCTCGTCCTCGGAGACTCGTGGTGGCTTGTTGGCGAGACCGACCTCGCGCAGCCACCTGCCGAGGCGCTCGGGTGTGGGCAGGCGCTCGATGTCGAGTGTGCCGCGCTTGCCGAGCGTGTCCACCAGGTCCAGGCACGGTCGGCCGCCGACGAAGACGAAGGCGGGCAGCGGCTCGGCCTCGGACGTTCGCGGGTTCATGGCAGCACCCTACCAGTTGACACCAGTTGAACCAGTGTTGCAGGCTGACACCTGTTCAAACGGTGTCACGAAGGAGGGTCATGCGCGCTGTAGTGGTGCAGGCATTCGGAGGTCCGGAAGTCCTCAACGTCGTCGAGGTGCCCGATCCGTCACCCGGCCCCGGCCAGGTGCTGGTCCAGATCGAAGCCGTAGGAGTGAACCGGGCCGACGCGCTCCTCCGATCGGGTCGTTACCACCGGGCCGACCCGCCGCCCGTGATCCTCGGCCTGGAGGCGGCCGGGACGATCAGCGCCTTGGGCGAAGCCACGCACGGCTTCCGCGTCGGGCAGAAGGTCCTGATGAGGGGGGAGCCCAACGCACCTGGTTTCTACGCCGAGCAGGCCGGGGTCTCGACCGAGCGGGTGCTGGCGCTGCCGGACGGCGTAGATCCGTTCCACGCGGCGGCGCTGCCGGTCGCATGGCTGACAGCCTGGTACTGCCTCACCACCCTCGGACAGATCCAACCCGGTCAGACGGTGCTGATCCACGCGGCGGCCAGTGGCGTGGGGAGTGCGGCGGTGCAGATCGCCGCGGCGGCCGGGGCGCGGGTGATCGCGGCGGCCGGCACCAAGGAGAAGACCATGTGGGTCGCCGAGCTCGGCGCGCACGAGGTGCTCGACTCCCGGCAGTTGTCCGGCGACGACCTCCTCGGCCACGTCAAAGCCTTGACAGGCGGACGCGGGGCCGAGGTGGTGCTCGACACGGTCGGCGGCGACGTCTTCCCGCTGAGCCTCAAAGCCGCCGCGCCGGGCGGGCGGGTCGTGGCCTTGGCCAACGTCGCCCTGGCGCCGAGCGTGATCGACACACGCGACTTCTATCCGAAGAACGTGAGCATCCACGGCTACCAGTCCGCCAACCTCGTCGAGCTCGGATACGACCCGCGTGCCGACCTCGAGCAGTTGATCGCGAAGGTGGCCGGCGGCGAGTTGCGCGTGCCGGTGGATTCCGTCTTCGCCCTGCAGGACGCAGCGGGAGCACACCGGCGCTTGGAGTCCCGCGCCAACCGCGGCAAGGTCATGCTCGGCACCGGCGATGGCCACGGGCTGCCTGGCTGACAAGCCGCTGCTCCACCGATGAGGACGGGCCCGCGCCGTACGGCCCAAGCTGGGGAGACGCTTTCAACGGCCCTGTACTTGAGTGAGTGCCATCGCAAGCCGGGCGATCTCGGCGGCGCCCGTGAGCACGCTTGACCCGGCGGTCCATGCGGGCGCGAGGAGACCGCGACCTGGGCTGACGCCTGGGGACAGGTCTCCCTGTCGCCAGGCGTCAGCCGATCAGCGCACGGCGTACGCGCGGGTGATGGTCTGGGTCACCGCGCTGCCCGACATGTCGGTCGCGACTGCTCGGAGGGAGACGAACCCGGCGGTACGGGGGTTCGGCACCGCTGCCGTCCAGCCGGACCCCTTCCGGACCACCGGAACCGCCCGCCAGTGAGCCCCGTCATCGGCGGACATCTCCAGCCGGAGCGACCGTACGTCCGCCGGCCCGGAGCCGGGGTCGCGCTCGATCCACAGCGGCAGCCGGGTCACGCTCCCGCCGGCGGCGCGGTTGGCGTCGTCCAGGCCCTCGGGCCGGAAACGGACCGCCATCAGCGGCAGCGCCTGCTCCTTCGCGGTGGTCCCGGAGCGGAACGTCCACACCGACTCCACCGCCGTGGACAGCGCCGTGGACAGCGCCGACGACGACCGCCGCATCGACGCGGTGAGCGTGTACGCGCCCGTCCCGGCGGTCAAGGCGGCCCGCAGCTCACACCGTCCCGGATCGAAGGCGTCGCAGGTGGACAACTCCGCCCGCGCCACCTCCGCCCCGTCCCTGGTCAGCGTGGCGGTGCCGGTGGCGGCGGTGTCCGAGCCCGTCCTGCGCTCGAACCCGTCCGCGAACATTCCCGTCCCCGCGAAGACCAGCTCGTCGCCGGTACGCGTACCGGCCGGCAGCAGGAACGACGGCCCGACGACCGCGGCGTTCCAGACCTCGCTGCGGCTCTCACCGCGCTTCGCCAGTCTGCTTCCGCCGAACATCAGCGCGTCGCCGACCTGGAGCCCGCTCTCGTACGCCAGCCCGGGCGTCAGGTACTGGACCAGCGTCCCCGGCAGCGGGATCTCGCCGACCGGATCGCTGAGGGTCGAGCCGGGCGAGTAACGGGAGCTCAGCCCGATCATAGGCCTGCCCGACTCCCCCGAACCCCGGTAGGTCGCGGTCACCTTGGCCAGGTCCCGCTGCCTGAAGGCGCGCGAAGGATCCTCGGGAAGGCCGCCGGTACGCCGGTCGACGAGATCGTAGACGTACGGGCTGGGCGCCTGGTCCTTGCTCAGCCAGGTGGTCCTCAGCGAGTACGTCAGCCCGGCCTGGGAACTCGGGACGACGAAGAGCTGGCTGTTGGCGTCTATCCGGCTCTGGCTTCCGCCGTTGCTCCAGGCCCCGTGCACCACTTCCTCGTCGAACCCCGGCTGGAGCTCCGCGCTCGGATCGTCCACTGTGATCTTGACCGGACGACCCTGACGCGCGTCCACCGTGAACCGCTGGTCGCCGTCCACCCTCAGCGGGCTGTCGGACATCGTCACGACGGTCCTGCCGTCGATCTTCTCGTACATGTAGGCGTAGACGTTCCAGTCGCCCTTGGGCAGCCGGGCCTTGGCCGCGCCGTTCTGGAAGAACAGGGCGTGGATGGTCCCGGTCCTCGCGTCGTAGATCTCGCAGATCGAGGGGTCGACCGGGGTGCCCTGCCTGCCGATGACGTTGACGGTGACGTCGTACGACTCCGGCTCGACGTACGCGCCGGCCAGCGTGCGGATCACGGTCTCGCCCGACCTGGCGGTCACCGTGCCCGGATAGTCGCCGGGCGCCTTCCCCGCGGCGTCGATCGTGAGCGTGAGCGACGCCTCGCTCCCGGCCGGGACCGTGATCTGGCCGATCGGCAGCTTCAGCGTCTCACCGTCCGCCTCCAGGGCCAGGGTGACGGGGGTCTCGCCGGCGTTGGCGTACGTGATCGTCCTGGTCGCCGTACGCTCGTCCGAGCCGTTGTACGGGAACGCCGCCCACACGTTGGCCTGCTGGGCCACGACGTCCTGGCGCAGCACGCGTACCAGGTCGATCAGCCCGGCGCCCTGCCGATAGAGCGTCGCCCCCTGGACCGGCGCGGCGCTGCCGATCAGCGCGGCCTTGAGACGCGCGCCCGTCCAGTCGGGATGGCGCTGGGCCAGGATCGCCGCCGCCCCCGCCACGTGGGGGGCGGCCATCGAGGTGCCGTCCTTCGACTCGTGACCGCCCCCGGGAACGGCGGCCACGATGCCCACGCCAGGCGCGGTGACGTCGGGTTTGATCGCGTGGTCGCCCGCTCGCGGGCCCGAACCGGAGAAGTCGGCGAGCCGGCCCTGCTTGTCCACCGCACCCACAGTGAGCGCCGCGTCGGCGCTGCCCGGAGTGAAGACCATGGGCCGGTCGTTGCCCGCCGCCACGACGAACAGCGTGCCCGTACGCTCCGACAGCGTGTTCACCGCCTGTTCCACCGGGTCCAGGTCGGGGCCGTCGGGGGCGCCGAGGCTCATGTTCACCACCTTGGCCTTGACCTCGGTGGCGGCCCATTCCATGCCGGCCAGGATGGTCGAGTCCGTCATGCCGCTCCGGCCGCCCACCTTCCCGATGGCCAGGTTCGCCTCCGGCGCCACCCCGCGGTACTTCTCATCGCGGCTCGCCACGATCGAGGCGACATGGGTGCCGTGGCCGTTCTCGTCGCGGATGTCGGGGTCGGTGGTGAAGTTCCGTTCCTGGGCGACCGCGCCCTTCAGGTCCGGATGGTCGGGGTCGTACCCCGAGTCCAGGACCGCGACCGTGACGCCCTTGCCCGTGAAGCCCTGCTCCCACGCATGCGGAGCGCCGATCTGCTTGACGCTCTCGTCCAGCGTGAACTCCTTGCGGCCGTCCAGCCAGAGTTTTGTACGGCCGGCCGTCAGAGTGCGGGCTCGGGTGAGGTCGTGCCAGGTCCGGGCGGCGTTCGCCTTGGGCAGGCGGGCCGCGCTCATGCCGAGGGCGGACAGCCGCCGTACCTGACCCTGGGAGCTGGTGAACCCCTGCGAAATGACGGGGATGTCGGAGGTGTCGGCGTCGCCGTAGCGCCACTGGAGGAGCTGGGTGACGTCGAACAGGCGCCGGTCCAGTACGTCCTGGGCGAGCAGCGGCAGGGCGTCGGACGGGATCACGTACAGATGGCCTTCCCGGACCTGCCGCGTGAAGGAGACCTCACGGCCGGGACCGGGCTGCACGCGATACCTCTGGCCGGTGACCGTGACGCGGTCACCGGTGATCAGGGTCACGCTGTCCGGCCGCTGGGTGGGCTGCCGGGTCGCTTGCCCAGCGGGTTGCTGGGTGGGGGCCGGCGTCGCGGCCGTGGTCGCCGCCGTCACCAGGACGGCGGCGAGTAATGCCTCGCCTCTGGTCACGGGCGGCCCTTCGGCGTCTCGGGGAGCTCGTCCGTCCAGTCGGTGGTCACGGCGATGTACCCGTCGGTCAGCGCCACGCCTCCGTCACCGGCGAGGAGGAGGTTGGCACGGACGACCCGGGCGCTCTCGGGATCGACGACCAGCTCGATCGGCTTCTCTTTGCCGTCGGGGTCGGGCATCCGCAGCGCCTGGCCGCCTTCGACCGCGCCCCTGTTCTCGACTCCCGGCGTCGCGGCGAGCGCCCGGAACGCCGCGGAACGGACCTCCGCGGGCACGGGTAGCTCCGTGATCAGCGCGAGCAGGGTGAGGGTGGGGTCGCCCTGGATCTCGGACGCGGACATGTCGTTCGGGTTGCCCTTGCGCTGGACGATCCACGCCTTCAGCGCCTCCGGATCCGTCGGCAGCTTCTCGAGGTCGGCGAAGCTCACGTCGGCGCCCTTGAGCGCGAGCGAGACCGGGGTCGGTACGACGTCGCCCGGAGGGTCGCCCGGCCCGTTCCTCGTCCAGCGCTTGCCGTCGCGCGAGGTCCAGCTCTCCATGGGGGGAATGTCACTCTGTGACCACGTGGCGGTGACGTGCCAGTAGGTCCCGGAGCTTTGCGGCATACGTTCCGCGCTGACGGCAGCCATGAGCAGGACCTCCTTGCCCGAGACCGGAGCCGCGGCGATCACCTGCGCCGGTGCGCCGCCGTTCGTGACCGCCCCCGTAGCGATCACGACCGCGGCGGCCGCCCCGGCGGCGACCAGCGCCACGCCCGGTACGAACCACCTGACGCGCCCCCGGCCCAGCGTCTTGTGGCCCCGCGTCCTGTGCTGGAGCCTGCTTCGGCTGCGCGCGGCCACCTCCTCGGACGGCTCCGGCTTGGCCAGCAGGCTGGCCACTTCCTCCAGGTCATTCATGGGGTCTCCTTGCCTTTGAGTGCGCTGTCGATAAGGGCGCCGTCGATCCGGGCGTGGATCTTGGCGCGGGCCCGGCTGAGCCGCGAACCCACCGTGCCGATGGAGATGCCGAGCGCCTGGGCGATCTCGTCGTAGCTCAGCCCTCCCAGCGCCAGGAGCAGCAGCACGTCACGCTCGCCACCGTTCAGCGAGGCGAGCGCCATGGCCAGCTGTGGCTGCATGCGCTGGGCGGACACCGAAGCGACGACCCGGTTCTCGTGCCCTTCCACGACCGGCGCGGGGTCCAGCCGGGCCAGCGCCTTGTAGCGGCGGGCCTCCTTACGGCGATGCCTGGCCACCAGGTTCGTGGCGAACCCGAACAGCCAAGGCCGTAATCCCCCCTGCTCCGGGTCGAACCGATCCCGCCGATCGAACGCCAGCAGGAACGTCTCCGCCGCGATGTCCTCGGCCACCTGCGTGTCCAGGCGGCCCGCCACGTACAGGTAGATGTCGCGGAAATAGCGGTCATGCACGGCGGTGAACAGCTCGGGGTTCCGCCGATAACCGGCGACGAGGTCGGCGTCGGTCACCTGCTCGCCCACGTCGGCGGTCACGTGCCCGTCTCCGTCATGAGTGTGCCTTCCGGATGGTGATCATTGCATTCACCCATCCTTCGCCGCAGGCCCACTTCTTCTTCCCACCACCCCCAATCGCCCTCCCAGCACCCACCGCCCCACCGCACATCAGCACCGGGTGGCGGTCCGGATCAGGCACTGGCATCGGGGACCATAAGGCGGGCCCGCCGGGTGTGGCCGGTCGCGGGCCCACGGGCCGTTGGACGCCGTGACTGCGGTGAGCCGATCCAGCGTGACCGGATCGTCCGTCAGCGTGGCTGGTCGGGCTTGATCGGGAGGCCGTCTGAGCCGGTCGGGTCGTACCGCAGGAGCGCTTGGAGATCGGCGACGGGCAGGACTCCGGAGACCGGCGGGCGGCCGTCGATCACCAGGCTGGGCACGCCGGTGACGCCGTGCTCGGTCGCGCGGCGCCGGTCGGCGTGGACCTCGTCGGCGTAGTCGTCGCCGTCCAGGACGGCGCGCACCTCTCCGGCGTTCAGCCCGGCCTCGCCGCCCAGGCGCCGCAGGACCTGCAGGTCGGCCACGTTGAGCCCTTCGGTGTGGTACGCGTGCAGCAGCAGCTCCAGCGTCTGGTCGGCCCGGCCGCGGTCAGCGGCGAGCTTGACCAGCCGGTGCGCGTCGAAGGTGTTCACCGGGCGGGCCAGATGCAGGTTCAGCTCCAGGCCTTCGGCCGCGCCCAGCGACCGGATCCGGGCGATGCGGGCGGGCGCCTGCTCGCCCCACCAGCCGGCCATGGCCTCTGCGGCGGTCGGGCCGGGGGTTCGGCCTTCGTCCGGTGCGAGTTCGTAGCCGCGCCAGATGATCTCGATGCTGTCGCGGCCGGTGTGCTGGGCCAAGGCGGCCGTCAGGCGTCTTTTGCCGATGTAGCACCAGGGGCACAGCACATCGGCGTATATCTCAAGCTTCATGAGCGTCCCGCACGGTGATCGTGGTTGATGGAGCGAGTTCGGCCCACCCGGCGGCGTGCAGCCGCCCGCCGGGAGGGATCGGGCGATCAGGCATCGAGGCGCTGCGGCCCGGGTCCGATCTCGAAGCGGGCCGAGCGGTAGCCGGGATAGAAACGCACCCACCGCTCCTGGATCTCCGCGAACGCCTCCACCAGCTCACGCTGCGCGTCAAAGCCATCAACGGTGTGGTCGATGATGGAATAGAAACCGGAATCCGTGCTCACGGACATACTCCTCACGGTCGGATGTGGGGCGACGCCCCGGCCGTCATCGTGCAATCTCAACCGCAGTTGAGGTCAACCGCCCGTGCGGAGGCGTACCGACCCTGCTCTACTTCCGGCCGGAAGCAGCCTCCGGGAGTGACTTCCGGAAACACAACGCAGCGATGAGGTGGCGAAGCGGGGGTTGGCTTCGACGATGTCCAGGCGGCTGCCTCGGGGGCCCGGGTGACTGAGCCGCTGCCGGCGCCTGCTTCCAGGGCTGCCAGTGGCGGTGCTGGACTGATCAACGAGTATCACCGAGCTGCGTGGCCGACCGTTCGCCTGCTCCAGCCCGGCCTCTCGGTCTGAGAGGGCGGTCTGTGAGGGATACGCGCCGAGACCGGCGGGCGGCGTTCAAGAGGGAGGCCGCCCGCCGGCTGGGGTCACGTGTCCTTGCAGCCCTTGCCCGGCTTCGGGCATCCCGCGCCCGGTGTGGACTTGACCAGCATGAACCTGGCCGTGCCGACAGCCGAGGTGTTGCCGGCCTTGTCGGTGGCACGGTAGGTCACGGTGTGGGCGCCCGGCTGGCTGACGGCGAGCGGCTTCGCGTACACCGCGTACGGCTGGCCGTCGAGGGAGTACTCCACCGTGCCGACCCCGGACCCGGCGTCGGTCGCGGTGAGCGTCACCGTGGCGGAGCCCACGTAGTTCCAGGCCCAGTCCATGTTGCCGGTGATCTGCGCCGTCACCTGCGGCGCAGTGGTGTCCTCTCCCGGAGGAGCCGCCACGGTGAACGTCACCGAGCCTACCGGCGAGGTGTTGCCGGCCTTGTCGGTGGCCCGGTAGCGCACGGTGTGCGCGCCTGCCCGGTTGACCGACACCGGAGCCGAGTACGCGGTGAAGGCGCCGTTGTCCAGGGAGTGCTCCACCGTGTCGACCCCGGACTGGGTGTCGGTCGCCGTGAGGGTCACGGTCGCGGAGCCGATGTAGTCGCCGTCGTCGTTCCGGTCACCGGTCACCTGGGCGGTCACCTGCGGGGGAGTGGTGTCCTTCTCCTGCTCCGCCACCACCGTGAACGTCGTCGTGCCCGGGTCGGAGGTGTTGCCCGCCTTGTCGGTGCCCCGGTAGGCCACGGTGTGGGCGCCCGGCTGGGTGACGGGGAGGGGCTGCGCGTACACCGCGTACGGCTGGCCGTCGAGGGAGTACTCCACCTTGTCGACCCCGGACCCGGCGTCGGTCGCCGTGAGGGTGACGGTCGCGGAGCCGATGTAGTTGCCGTCGTCGTTCCGATCGCCCGCCACCTGGGCGGTCACCTGCGGGGGAGTGGTGTCCTGGCCTGGAGGGGCCACCACGGTGAACGTCGTCGTGCCCGGCTCGGAGGTGTTGCCGGCCTTGTCGGTGGCGCGGTAACGCACAGTGTGCGCACCCACTTCGTTGACCGTCACCGGAGCCGAGTACGCCGTGAATGCCCCGCCGTCGAGCGCGTACTCCACCGTTTCCACCCCCGACTCGGTGTCGGTAGCCGTGAGGGTGACGGTCGCGGAGCCGATGTAGTCGCCGTCGTCGTTCCGGTCGCCCGCCACCTGAGCCGACACCTGCGGCGCGGTGGTGTCCGTGCCGCCGCCGTCGGTGACCACCAGCTCGCCGACCATCTGGCCGTGTCCGGGAATCGCGCAGAAGAAGCGGTACTTGCCCGGGGTGAGGTTCACCTGCGCCTGGTGCCGGCCGCCGTTCGCGTCGAAGGGGCTGGCGATGATGTTGAGGCTGACGTCGTGATTGTAGCCGGGGGTGGAGACGTCGAAGGTCAGGGTGTGCGTCATGCCGGTGGTGTTGCCGGTCGCCGCACTGTTCTCGAAGACGATGGTGGTGGGCCCCGCGGTGGCGGTGTCCGGCGTCGACTTGTACGCGGTCATGCTGTTGTCGGCGTTCCAGGTGAGCACCTGGTCCGCCTGGGCCGTCAGCCGCATGGGGGGCGCGCCGGCCTGGACCGATGACAGGAAGAGCGCGGGAAGCCCCACGGCCAGCAGCACCACGGCCAGGCCCGGCGCAGTGGCAGCGGCTTTGAACGTCCTGCGTAAGGCATGGATCAATCGGACATGCATGGGATCGATGCACCTCTCAAAGTCTGCGCGGCTGGGGTGGGGTGCCGGGCGGGGCAGGCGCCCCGGCCCGGCACCCGGCCGATGGACCGGCCTAGAGTTCGCGCACCCGGATGTTGCGGAATTCGATCGCGTCGTTGTTGCTGTGGTTCTGCAACCCGACGAACCCGCTGATGAACTGGCGCAGGTCCGTGGGCGGGTCGCCGGCGCGGGACGACGTCTTGCCCGGCGTGTTGTCGAACTCGTTGATCACCTTGCCGTTGCGGGTGATCGTGTAGTGCTGCCCGACCACCCGGACCTCGTAGTCGTTCCACGTGCCCTTCGGGGTGACCCCAGCCTTGTCCAGGCCCGTGGCGGCGAAGTTGTAGACGGAGCCGGTCTTTTGCGGCTCGCCCGTGTCGCCGTCGTAGATCTGGATCTCGTGACCGCAGAAGATCGCGACCCAGGCGGGCGACGTACGGGCCGAGCCGGTCGTTCCGCAGCTTCCCGCCGGACGTTGCTCCAGCGGCGTTCTCGGGTCGGGGAACCGTACGAAGACCCCGCTGTTGGCGCGGAGCGCGTCGGGCGCGACGTCACGGAACTGCAGCCTCAGCGAGAAGTCGGCGTACGCCTTCTTGGAGTACCACAGCATTCCGAGACCGCCGGAAGCGCGGATCGTGCCGTCCGGCTGCAGGTTGAACTGTCCCGACGGGGCCTGAGTCCACCCCTGGAGCGACTGCGCCGTCCCGTCGAAAAGGGTCTCGTATCCGTTCGTCTTGCCGATCTGGGACTCGGCGGCCGCCTTCTTGAGTGCGGACGCCTCGCGGTCGTCGATGACGCCGTCCTTGCGGGCCTTGTTCACCACGTCGTTGAGGTGGCTCATGAACTCGCCGTGGTTCTTCCAGTCGCGCTCGTCGTCGATCAGGTCGTTCAGCGTGCAGCCGCCGCCGGCCACGCGGTTGGCCACGCCGGTGTCGGTGTCGAGCAGCCGGACCGTCGGCCGGGCGTCGGGGGCGGTGCATTCGACCTTGACGTCGATCGTGCCGGTGGCCGTCGTGCCGTCGGCGTAGGTGACCTTCAGCGTCGCCTTGTAGGTGCCGAAGTCCTTGTAGGAGTGCGTGGGGTTCGCCTCCTTCGACGGCCTGCCGCCGTCGCCGAAGTCCCACTCCCACGACACGCCGCCGGCCTTCGTGCTGGAGAACGCCATCGTCCTGGGGTCGCTCTGCCGGACGGGACGCGCCACGGCCAAGCTCGGGTTCGGCGTCGCCGGACCACCCTTGTAGGCGACGCGGATCAGCTTCTGGTTGGGGTGGAGGCTGAAGAACCCGCCGGCGTAGTCGAGCATGTAGAGCGCGCCGTCCGGCCCGAACTTGGCGTCCATCCACGACTGCATCTGGGTGTTGCCGCCGCCGCCCGGGATGATCTGGCGCAGGTCCTCGCCGAACACGGGCCGGCCCGCCTCGGGCACGGTCTTCGGGTCGACGGTCACGGCGACGCGGTTGTTGCCGTTGGACTCGTCACCGATGAACCACTTGTTCTCCCAGTACGCCGGCCACGCCACACCGCTGTCGGTGTCGACCTGGGAGCGATGGTAGGTCGGCCCCGACATGACCGCCTGGCCGCCGCCCTTGAGGTAGGGAATGGTCAGGGTCTCCTCGCCCGGCTTGTACGTGGGCAGGCCGCTGCCGTCGTTCCGCTTCGGGTAGACGGGGCCGCCGCCCTGCGGCGAGTACCAGATCATGTTGGAGCGCGCCGGCGGGATGTCGACGAGGCCGGTGTTGCGCGGTGAGGTGTTCTTCAGGTGGTCGCAGTCGTACCAGTCGGCGGGCTGGGTGGCGTCGGCGTTGCTGCGGTCACGGTAGGGCTGCTTGTCGCCCATGCAGTACGGCCAGCCCTGGTTGCCGGCGGACCTGAGGATCGTCGCGGTCTCGTACTTGGCGGGACCCCAGGTCTCGCTGGGGCCGCCGGCGTCGGGACCGACCCATCCGGCGGTCAGCCAGTTGTTCACGTTGTCCCAGGCGATGCGCGCGATGTTGCGGACGCCCATCACCCAGATCTCCGGGCGGGTCTTGCCGCCGCCCTCCTCCTTGCCGGTGAACAGGTTGCCCTTGGGGATGGTGTAGGTGCCGTCGGGCTCCGGGTGGATACGGAGGATCTTGCCGTTGAGGTCGTTGGTGTTGCCCGCGGTACGGCGGGCGTCCTGGAACGAGACGCCCTTGTAGTCCGCGGTCCAGTTGTTGCCGGAGTAGCCGCCCGAGCCGCCGGAGGAGTTGCTGTCACCGCTGCCGACGTAGAGGTTGCCGTCCTTGTCGAAGGCCATGCCGCCACCCGCGTGGCAGCAGCTGTGGATCTGGGTGTCCCACTGCAGCAGGTCCTTGCGGGTGGCCTGGTCCATGGTCTGGTTGGCGGCGTCGTAGGTGAGCCGGGAGACCGTCCGCTTGCCGATCCGCTTGTCCCTGTCGATCGACTCGTGCGGCATCCAGTAGACGTAGACCCAGCCGTTCTGCTCGAACTTGGGGTCGAGCGTGATGCCGATCAGGCCTTCCTCGTTCTTGACCAGTTCGTCGCCGCTGCCGCGGTTGCCCATGACGGCGAGCGTGGTCAGGAGCTTGACCTGCTTGGTCTTCGGGTCCCACTGGTGGATGGTGCCGCAGCCGAGGCCGACCTTGGGGTCGTTCCAGTCGGCGATCGGGCCGGTCGTGCAGGCCGCCTTGCCGATGTAGAAGACCTTGCCGTCCGGGGCGATGGTCAGACCGTGGGGCTCGCCGATCTGGTCGAGCTGGCCCTGCTTGTTCTGCGCGGTCAGCCGTTCGACGGTGTAGTTCGAGGCGATCGTCGCCTGGCAGTCACCGCGCACCAGGCCGGCCGCCCACCGGATGGCGCCGCCGAGGTGGCTCTGGAACTGCTCGTCGCCGGTGTAGCCGGCCTTGGTGCCGCCCATGCCGGTGTAGAACGACCGGCCACCGTCGTAGTCGCGGCACCACGAGATCGGATGGAACGCGCCGTTGCCGTTCAGGCCCTGGTCGTACGTGTGCTCGCCGACCTGCGCGACCGTGTGGACCTTGCCCAGCGGGTTGGGGCTCCAGTTCATCCACGTGTCGGTGCGCTTCACGGTGAAGGGCAGTCCCTTGTTCGCCGGGTGCTGGCGGTCGACGAGGTCGACGACGGCCTCCTGCGGCTTGCTCTCCGGGGGCTCTCCGGCGGTGGGGCCGAACAGCCGCAGCTCGGCGAGCTGGATCAGGGGCTCGCCGCTGTTCGCGGTGATGTTGAGCCGGTAGTACTGGTACGCCGTGCTGTTGGCGAACGTGTATTCCTTGGTCTGGAACCGCTGGGAGAAGCTCTCCCCGCTCCGCTTGTCGAGGTCGGTCCAGTCCGTTCCGTTCTGGGAGCCTTGTAGGGCCCAGTCCTTCGGGTCACGCCCGGGGAAGTCGTTGGCGGACGTCAACGCGTAGTGCGCGATCGCGACCGGCTTCTCGAGCTTCCCCTGGACCCATCCGGTCGGCGTCCGGGCCAGCCACTTGGTGTCGTTGCTCCCGTCGAACAGCTTGTCCTTCGTCTCGTTCGGCGGGTTCTCAGCGCTGGCGGCGCTCTCCACCACCTTCTCCGGAGGGGGCAGGGCGCCGGCGGGGCGGGTGCCGATCAGTTCGGTGAACCAGGCCGAGTCCGCCTGGGCGCGCGCGGCGTCGTGGACTCCGACGAACCCGCCGCCGTTCCTGATGTACGCCTGGAAGGCGGCCAGCTGGCCGTCGTTCAGCTCCGCGCCCTTGGCGGACAGGAACACCACGCCGCGGTAGCGCGCCAGGTTGTCGGTGGTGAAGACCGCCGGATCCTGCGAGGCGTCGACGGAGAAGCCGTTCTTCCCGCCCAGTTCCTTGATCGCCGCCGTGGCCTGCTTGACCGGGTCGTCCTGCTTGTCGGCGGGGCCGTGGAAGACCAGCACGCTGACAGGGCCCTTTCCGGGGCCGTGTTCCGGCGGTTTCGGGGCGGCGGCCTGTGCCTGGGCGGGTACGGCGGCGGGGGTCGCCAGCCCGAGGATCAGGACGGCGCTCGACATCGTGATCAGTAAGCGGCGCCAAGCGGTTGGTCGGGGCGGTAAGAGGGCTTTTCGGCCCATCGTTCGCTCCTTCGGGTTGAGGGTGATTCGGGACCTGCTGGGGAAGAGCTGAGGGTTCTGCCGCGGCCGGGTCCTGGGCCGCGTCAGTGATGCGCGCCCGTGGTGGGGCTCGTCGTGGGGCCCGCGTGGCCGTCACCCGAGTGATCGGGGACGTTCCCGTCCGCGTCGGTGACCGTGAAGATCCCGGCCATCCCCATGTCGGAGTGGCTCTGGACGTGGCAGTGGTACATCCACGCTCCCGGGCCGACGCGTTCCCCGGCGATCACCTGGAAGCCGAACGACTCGGCCGGTCCGGTGATCTTGGTGTCGATGATCCGGCTCTGGTCCTGCGGGTGTTCCAGCAGGCCGGTGCGGTTGTCGGCCCAGCGGTGTCCATGGATGTGGAACGTGTGGTAGAACTCGCCGTGCGTGATCACGATCCACTCCACCCGCTCGCCGAGCTTCGCGACGAACTCGGGTGCTTGGTGGGCCGGCTGGTTGTTGATCGACATGTCGTTGAAGACGACGGTGAACTGCTTGTCGGGCCTGATGTCGCCCCTACGACGGACCACCAGCGGCCCGTAGAGCCCCTGCCGGATCCCCCCTGTGCCATGATCGGTTCCCACGACGTGGTCGTGGTAATGCCAGTAGCCGGCGCTGCCGGGCTCGATGCTGCCGCCCGGGCGCCGACCGGGGGCGTGGGTGCGCCAGGTGTAGGTACGCCGGCCGCCCGGTTCCACCACGCTGTCGTTCAGTCGGGTGCCGTCGCTGGCCGCGTCGTAGTCGACCCCGTGCACGTGCAGGCTGGCCGGCACGTCGAGGTTGTTGACCATCTCGATCTCGAGGGTGTCGCCCTCGACCATTTCGAGGAGAGGGCCGGGGATCGTGGGCTTGCCGGGCTCCAGGCCGTAGCCCAGCCGGCCGTCCGGCAGTCGCTCGGCGTAGAGGGTCATGCGGCGGACGTTGCCCTTGCCGGGCTTGTCCGCGGGCTTGTCGATCGTTGCTTCGGCCTGGCTGGATGCCACTAACGGTGCGACCGCGGCGAACGCCGCGGAGGCGGTGAAGGCACGCCGGGAGAACAGGCTTTTCGCCATGCCTCTGCCTACCTCGGTCATGGTTCCCCAATCGGTGACGGCGCCCCACTCGCGTGAGGGCTGGGTGCGGCTGCTCGTGTGGTTCGGGAGCGAGCGTGTAAGAGTGGGAATCACAGAGAGTCGAGGGTGGTAGTTAGGGTGACCGCCGATGGAAGTACGCGCCTTTTTTGGCCAAATGTCAAGACTTTCGCCAAAATCTGGCCAAAGGTCGGCGTGCTCCTCTGCAGGGCGGCCCGCTGGGTGCGTCGCTCGCATCCGATCATCGCCGCGATAGGACGTGTGCCCGTCATCTTCTGCTTGACCATCGGTAAAAGTCGCTCTTAGCATCGCGGCTAGTGACATATCGGACGTATTTCTCGTCCGGCATGGAGCCCGACACGTAGGAGCTTGCATGGACAAGGTCGGGGTGTGGCTCATTGGGGCACGGGGATCCGCGGCGACGACCGCGACCGCCGGCGCCGCGGCGATCAGGGCAGGGCTCGCGCCCCCGCAGGGATGCGTGACCGAGTCCCCGGGCTTTCCCGCGAGGCTCGTCCCGTTCGCCGGCCTGGTGTTCGGCGGCCACGACATCAGCGAGGTCTCTTTACGCAAACGCGCCGAACAGCTGAGCAGGGCGGGGGTGATCCCGCCGGACCTGCCACGGCTGATCGCCGCGGACCTGGACGCCGCCGACGCCGAGATCCGGCGCGGCCACGTCCGCGGCGACGGCGGGCAGGCCGCGGCCGCGGCCCGCCTGAGCGGGGACATCGCCGACTTCCGCGCCCGGCACGGCCTGGCCAGAGTGGTCGTCATCAACGTGTCGTCGACCGAGCCTCCCGTCGGCCCGCGTCCTGAGTTCGAGAGGCTGGCCGATCTCGAGGAGCGGCTTGCGACGGGGGACGACGTCCTGCCGCCGAGTTCGCTGTACGCCTACGCGGCGTTCCAGGCCGGGTGCGGCTATGTGGAGTTCACGCCCTCCACCGGGCCGACCCTGCCGGCGCTGGCGGAACTCGCCGCCCGGCGGGGCGTGCCGTACGCGGGACGCGATGGGAAGACCGGCGAGACCCTGGTCAAGAGCGCGCTCGCGCCCATGTTCGCCGATCGGGCGTTACGGGTGCGCTCCTGGTCAGGGCTCAACCTGCTCGGCGGCGGAGACGGGGCGACGCTCGCCGATCCGGCCGCCAGGTCCAGCAAGGAGCTCTCCAAGGACCAGGTCGTCGCCGGGGTCGTGGGAGAGCCGGTCGAGGGGCGGACGCACATCGACTACGTTGCTGACCTGGGAGAGTGGAAGACCGCCTGGGACCACGTGACCTTCGAGGGATTCCTCGGCGTGCGGATGGCGCTGCAGTTCACCTGGCAGGGCTGCGATTCGGCGCTGGCGGCCCCCCTCGTCCTGGACCTGGCCCGGCTGGTCGCCCGTGCGCATGAGAAGGGACGCAGCGGGATGCTCCCCGAGCTCGGCTACTTCTTCAAGAACCCCTTGGGCACCGGCGAACACGCCCTGGCCGCCCAGTACGCCCGCCTGCTCGCCTTCGCCGAGGAGCTGTCATGAGGGCGCTGCTGGAGCTGGTCCGCGCACCGGCCGCACTGTCGGTGCCCGGCGACACCATGGCGGGTGCGGTCGCCGCGGGACGGAGCCCGAACCCGGGGCTGGCCGTGGCTTCGGTGCTCATGTACTGGTCGGGCATGGCGCTCAACGACTGGGCAGACCGCGAGGCCGACGCCATCGAGCGGCCCGAGCGCCCGATCCCGTCAGGCCGGGTCCGCCCGGGCGCCGCACTCGGGGTCGCCGCCGCCCTCACCGGTGCCGGCCTGGCCGCCGCCGCCGTCACCGGCGGACGCCGCGGCCTCACCGTCGCCGGCCTGCTGGCCGGCGCGGTGTGGGCCTACGACCTCGGCCTCAAACGGACGGCGGCGGGCCCCGCCTCGATGGCCGCCTGCCGCGCCCTGGACGTGCTCCTGGGCGCCGGCGCGGACGGGAGAGCCGCCGTGCCGATGGCGCTGGCGGTCGGCGCGCACACGTACGGGATCAGCATCCTCGGCCGGGCCGAGGTGGCGGGGGCGGTGCCCGGGACGGCCGAGCGTGCCCTCGCCGCCACCACCGCGGCGGCCGGTCTGGCGGCCGCGGCCAGCTTGCGCAGGGGAGCCGCCGCCCGGGCGGGCGCCGGTGTCCTCATCGCCGGCTATCTCGCCTCGACCCTCCCGGTCCAGGCCGGGTTACGGGCCCACCCCGATCCCGAGAACGTGCGGCACGCCGTCCGGCTGAGCATCCTCGCCCTGATCCCGCTCCAGGCGGCGGCGCTCGCCGGGAACGGGCGGTTCGGGGCGGCGGGCGCGCTGCTGTGCTCGCTGCCCCTGGGCAGATGGCTCTCGTCCCGGATGGCCACGTCATGAAGTGGGCCTACTGCACCAACGGTTTCGGCGACCACCGGCTCGCCGAGGCGCTCGCGGTCCTGGCCGATCTCGGGTACACCGGCGCGGCGATCACGCTCGACCGCGGCCATCTCGACCCCTATGCCCCCGGCCTGGCCGCGGAGGTGTCGAGGATCGCCGGACTCCTCGAACGCCTCGGCCTCGCGGCCGTCGTCGAGACGGGCGGGCGCTACACCCTGGACCCGTGGCGCAAGCATCATCCGACCCTCATCAGCGACGACGCGGGCCGGAGGGCGGAGTTCCTGACGACGGCCATGCGGATCGCCGCCGATCTGGGCGCCCCGGTGGTCCATCTGTGGAGCGGGGTCAAACCTGACGGCATGACGGAGGAGGAGGCGTACGCACGGCTGGCCGACCAGTGCGAGCGGCTCCTCGACGAGGCGGACAGGACCGGCGTCACCCTGGGGTTCGAGCCGGAACCCGGGATGCTCGTGGCCGACCTGGACGGCTTCGAGCGGCTGCGCCGGATGCTCGGCGACCATCCCCGGTTCGGCCTCACCCTCGACATCGGGCACTGCCACTGCGTGGAGCGGGACGATCTGCCGGCCTGCGTCCGGCGGGCGCTGCCGTACACCGTGCACGTGCAGATCGAGGACATGCGCCGGGGAGTCCACGAGCACCTGGAGTTCGGCGAGGGTGAGATCGACTTCGTCCCGGTGCTCGCCGCTCTGCACGGCTACTCCGGTCTCGTGGCCGTGGAGCTGGCCCGGCACGGCCACGCGGCCCCGCAGGTCGCCCGCCGATCGATCGAGTTCCTGAGGAGGGCACATGAGGGACGAGTGGCAGACAGAGGCCGTACGGCGGGTCGAGTCTGACCCGGACGCGATCCACCTGCTCTTCCCGCAGGCCGAACGGCGGGGCGGCCCCACCGCCCGGAGCGCGCTGCTCGGCGCGCTGCACGGTCACCACGCGGTGATCCGCAACCTGTACGAGCGCGGCGACACCGGCGAGCGGCTGGCCATCCTGTCCGCG
>NZ_JBIUCF010000078.1:0-43991 GCF_044593615.1 Nonomuraea sp. NPDC051941 | reverse complement strand
GACGAGGGCGGCCGCGGGCTCCAGCTGGTCTCCGCGATCTCCCATCGCTGGGGCACCCGCTACACCGACACCGGCAAGTGCATCTGGACCGAACAGCCCCTCCAGCCCGCGCAGCCCGCCCTCTAGGAGGATCTCGCTCCCAAGGCGTCGAGCCTCTCCCGCACGTGCTTCGCCTTCTCGGTGCGGTGCTGGTCCTGGTAGATGGCGAGGGCCTGGCCCCAGGCCCGGGCGGCTTCGCCGTCCTGGCCGAGGGCGTGGTGGGTGTCGCCGAGGTGGAAGAGCGTGTCGGCCTCCTGGCTGGCGTTGCCGGTCTCCCGCCGCAGCGTCAGGGCCTCGCGATAGTAGTCGAGGGCCCGGGTGTGACGGCCGGTGTGGTGGGCGATGTAGCCGAGACTGTCGAGGGTCGCCGCCTCGCCGTTGCGGTCGCCATGGCTGCGGAGCAGGGCCAGCGCCTGCTCGCAGCACTCCCGGGCCCTGGCGAAGTCGCCGAGCATCGCGGTGCCCCACCCCAGGGAGTTGAGCGCGTTGGCCTCCCCCATGGCGTCGTCGATGTCCCTGTACAGCCGCAGGGCGTGCTCCAGATGGACCAGCGCCTGCGCGGGCTCCTCCCGGTGGCCCCACGCCAGCCCGAGCGTATGGCGGACATGGGCCTGGCCGGCGATGTCTCCCGACTGCTCGTACAGGGCGAGGGCTTCGGCGAAATGGGACAGCGACTCCGCGTGGAGCCCTGCCCGGGTGCAGGCGCGGCCGAGCAGCTGGTGGACCATGGCATGGGCGGTCGCATCGGCCACGTGTTCGACGGCGCCGGACGCCAGGCGCCAGGCCGCGACACAGTTCTGGAGCAGGTTGTGGCCCAGGTGGAAGGTGTCGAGCGTCCAGGCCAGCTGCCATACGGCGCCATGAAGACCGTACTCGGCGGCCAGCCGCTGGGCGGCGAGCGCGCAGGCGTGCTCGGCCTTGAACCAGGCCTGGGCCGCCGCCACGTCCGCCAGGGCGTCCGTCAGGCAACCGGGAGCGGGCGGCTCCATCCGGATGGCGCTGCGCCGGCGCGGGGAGAGCAGGCGGTCGGCGGCGTACGACGTGTGCAGGTAGAAGTCCACGAGACGGCGCACGGCGGCGGCCCGGGCATCCGCGCTCAGGTCGAGGCGGGCGCGGTCGATGGCGTAGAGGCGGACGAGATCGTGCATCCGATACCGGCCGGGAACGTGCTGATCCAGCAGATGGGCGGTTTCCAGGGTGCGCAGCAGCGTACGCGTGTGTGCCACCGGGCGGCCGATGAGGCTGGCGACGGCCAGCAGGCTCGTGTCCGGGCCCGACACGAGGCCCAGATGGGCGAAGGTCTCGGCCGCCTCGGGGGCCAGCACGCGATAGGAGGAGCCGAAGACCTCCCGCAGGTCGGTGCTCAGCTCGTCGGTCTGCAGGGCGTCCAACCGGGTGGGCTCCGCCTGGAGCTCGTCCGCCAGCGCGGTGAGGGGAAGGCCGGCGTTGATGATGGCCCGCGCCGCGACGATCCCGAGGGCCAGCGGCAGTCCCGCGCACGTCTTGATGATGCCGTCCACCGCCTCGCGTTCGGCCGCCATGCGGTCCTGGCCCAGGCGGCGTCTCAGCAGCTGGCCGGCCTGCGCGTCGGAGAGCGGCGCGAGCCGCAGCAGGTGGGCGCCCTCGGCCGCGATCAGGCCGGTGAGCGCGGTCCGGCCGGTCACCAGGGTGAGGGCCTCCGGAGACGGGGGCAGCAGTGGGCGCACCTGGTCCGGATCGCGGGCGTTGTCCAGGAGGACGAGCACCCGCCGGCCGGCCAGCAGACTCCGGTAGAGCCCGATCTGCTCGCCGAAGGTGGAGGGCATCCGGTGGTGGGGCACGTGGAGGAACCCGAGCAGGATCCGCACCGCCTCCGACGGTGTCATGGGCGTCGCGCCGGGGCTGAAGCCCCGCAGGTCCACGTAGAGCTGGCCGTCGGGAAAGCGGTCGCGTGCCGTGTGGGCCCAGTGGGCGGCGAGCGCGGTCTTCCCGACCCCGCCGGTGCCGGTGATCACGCAGGTCGTGGCGGTGCGCGGCGGGGTCTCGTCCGGGAGCGGGAGGAGCCCGTCCAGCTCGAACAGCTCGGCTTCCCTGCCGCTGAAATGCTTGACGTCCGAGGGGAGCCGGCAGACCGGCGTCCACGGTGCGGGCTCGCTCACCGGCGTGGTGCCGGCCAGGATGGCGGCCTGCAGCTGCTGGAGCTCCTCGCCGGGCTCCAGGCCCAGCTCGTCGGTGAGCACCGAGCGGGCGTGCTGGAAGGCCTCCAGCGCCTTGTCCCGCTGTCCCGCTCGCGAGTGCGCGAGCATGAGCAGCCGCCACGCGCGCTCGCGCAACGGCTGCTCGGCGACGAACGCGCGGAGGTCCTCGATCACCTCCGCGGGCCGGCCGAGGGCGAGCTTCGCTTCGGCCCAGTCCAGCCTGACCACGGCCAGCCGCTCTTCCAGCTCGGTCACGCGGGCGAGCATGTGACCGGAGAGCTTGGTGCCTTCGGCGGGTTTGCCCCGCCACATCCCCAGAGCCCTCTCGAACTGGGCGACGGCGGCGCGGACGTCGCCCGCCTCGGACTCTTTCCGCGCCAGCCGGATCGCCTGTTCGAACTGGAGGAGGTCCACCTCCTCGGCGTGCGCCTCGAAGGTGTAGCCCGTTTCCCTGGTGAGCAGCCGCGTGTCGAGCGACAGGCTCCTGCGGAGCTGGCCGATGTAGGTCTGCAGGTTGGGGATGGCGGAGGGAGGGGGGTTTTCCCACAGGGCCTCCACCAGCCGCTCCCGGGACACCAGCGTGTTGACGTTGAGCAGCAGACTGGCGAGGACGGCGCGCGGCTTGCCGCTGAGATGCACCTGCCTGCCATCGGCCCAGCTCACCCGTACCGGGCCCAAGATTGCAAAGGTCGCGTCGACCATGACCCGCTCCTCGCCTGTAGTGGCTCTGTAGCGTGCTTGTGGCACCAGCGCCGATTGTGACCCAGCGGGCATTCATGGTCGAGAGGGACAGGCCGGAAAGATCTTTCCGGCCTGTCGCCAACGGTCAGCTCGCGCTGCAGGAGACCGTCGGCCAGGTCTGGTTGCCGTTGTGCTGGATCGTCACGCCCCAGTTGTTGCCGTTGCCGTTGGGCCTGGCGGTCAGCACCTGGGCGCTGGGGTAACCGGCGGTGATGTTCCAGGTAGCGATGATCTTCGCCGGGGACGGCACGTTCATCGTCACGGTCCAGTTGCTGGAGCCGCTGACGGCGACGTTGAGGTTGTACCGGTCGCTCCACTGCTGCCCCGCGGACAACGACGCGGTGCAGCCGCCGCCGGGGTTGCCGCCGCCTCCGCCGCCGGAGGAGCCGTCCAGGGTGATGTTGGAGTTTCCGCTGCTCTGATATCCCTCTGTCGCGAGGATCATGTAATCGTGGCTGCCCAGGCTCATGCCGTAGCGGGCCCATGCGTCGAAATGGTTGCCGGCGGTGATGGTGCCGCCTGTCTTCTTCGACTGCCGGACGCTCCAATATTGGTTGAAGGTTCTCGTGCCTTCGATGGAGGGGGCGTTGTACCGCGTCGTCTGGTAGACGTCGTACGTGCCGCCGTCGCTGGTCACGGTGCCCTTGTACGTGCCCGTGGGCCGGTAGGTGCCCCAGTTGTCGACGACGTAATACTCCACGAGCGGATTTCTCGTCCAGCCGTAGAGGGCCAGATAGGCGTTGCCGGACGGGTTGAAGCTGCCCGAGTAGTTCACGGTCCTGCGTCCGCCGGGGTTCCAGCCCTTACCGGCGACGAAATTGCCGGTGTTGCTCCATGAGGTGCTGTAATTGCCGCCGGATCCGAGGTTCATGGACACCGACCCGGCTCTGTCGGTCCAGAACGAATAGAAGTAGCCGTTGTTGGTGCCGGTCTGGTTGGAGGTTATGGGGGCCGCGTTGGCGATGCCGGGCGGCATCACGATGGCGACGACCAGCGCCACGACCAAGGCGCAGGCACGGCGGATGAGCATGTGTCTCCTCCTTGCGATGGTTCCGAAATTATCGGCTTTCGATCGAAAGTATCGGCACCGCTTTACAGAGCTGTCAACGAGCCCTGTCAGCAGCCAGGCCCGAGGGAGCCATTCGGCCTGGTCAGCGAATGAGATGCGCCGGTGAAAGTTTCGCGCACGTTCCGAAACGACGGTTTATTCGATGGAGGCGTGTTTCTTGCCGCTTGTACAGTGACTGCGGCCGAGCGGGGGGAGGGATCATGCGCGTGCACTATCCGCGTACCCCTCACCTGCCCTGGTCGCCCGGTGCGACCCCGGACGACGTGCGCGCGGGCGACCTGTCCGGGCTGCGCGGGCGCGAGGTCGTGGTCACCGAGAAGCTCGACGGGGAGAACACCACCCTGTACGCCGACGGGATGCACGCCAGGTCGCTGGACTCGGCCCACCATCCGTCCCGGGCGTGGGTGAAGGCTCTGCAGGGGCGGATCGGCGGACGGATCCCCGCGGGGTGGCGCGTGTGCGGGGAGAACCTGTACGCCCGGCACTCCATCGCGTACCAGGGGCTGGAGAGCTGGTTCTACGGGTTCTCGGTCTGGGACGGCGATCGGTGCCTGGACTGGGACCGCACGGTCGGCTTCCTGCGCGGGCTGGGGGTCCCGGTGCCGCCGGTGCTGTGGCGCGGCGTCTTCGACGAGCGGGCGCTGCGGGGGTTGCGGCTGGACCCGGAGCGGCAGGAGGGCTACGTGGTGCGGGCCGCCGAGGGGTTCGGGCGGGCGGAGTTCGCGGGGCGGGTGGCCAAGTGGGTGCGGCCGCAGCACGTGCGGACGGACACGCACTGGATGCACGCCGCCGTCGTGCCGAACGCTCTGGGCCCGGCGGCGGCGCTGTGGTCGGTGCGCTCGGGCGCGGACCCCGACGTGAGCGCCCTGCTGGCCGCGGTGGACCTGCCCGGAACCGAAGGAGCGGCCCCGGAGGCGGTGGCCGAGGTGGTGGCGCGGCTGGACGCTATCGGCCGGTGTGGAGATGCCCGGCTGGCCGGGGTGCTGGCCGTGGTGGCGCACGCCGTGCCGCGGGCCACGTTGGCGGCGCGGCTGGCGGGGCCGCTGGGCATGCGGTCGGCGCGGCGGGTCGCGGACCTGGTCGGGCTGCACGGTGCGCTGCACCGCCCGTACCCGGACGAGGAGCGGCGGGCCGGGCTGGGGCGCATGGCGTTGGCCGCCGACCTGGGCGTGCTGCACGCCGTCGCGGCGGCCGTGCCGGCCGGGCGCGCGGACGACGAGCGCGACCAGGCCCGCGAGCAGGTCGAATGGTCGGCCCTACACGCCGAGGACGCCGGGCTGCTCGGCCCGGAGCCGCTGGAGACGTTCCGTGCCGGCCTGCGCGAGGCCCTGGCCGGACTCGGCCCGGAGGTGGCCGACCGGTGCTGGGCGGAGGCCCGCGACTCCTGGGCCAGGGGACGGATCTCGACGGTCGAGGAGGCCGTGGCGGCGACCTGGCGGTGGCGGTCCAGGCCGTTCCCCAGGCTGGTGCAGCTGGTCGGGCCGTCGGGCAGCGGGAAGAGCACGTTCGCGGCGGGTCTTTCGGGGATCGACGCGTACCTGTCGCTGGACGACCTGCGCCAGGCCCGGGGCTCGCGGGCGGACCAGCGGGCCAACCGGGAGGTGCTCGGCGAGGGGCTCGACCGGCTCGACGCCGCCCTGGCCGCCGGCGGCACCGTGGTGTGGGACGCCACCTCGCTCAACCAGCACCAGCGTTCCCTCGTCCACGCCGTGGCGCGCCGCCGAGACGCGCTGACCACGCACGCGGTCGTGCTGGTGGAGGAGGACGAGCTGCACCGGCGCAACGCCCGCCGCCCCCATCCGGTGCCCGCGCACGTGCTGGCCGCGCAGGCGCGCCGGTTCGTCCCGCCGTATCCCGGGCAGGCCCACCGCACCTGGTACGTCGGGGCGCGCGGCACCGTCGACGATGTGGACGGGACCTTGGAGGCGTGATGCGTACCAGTGAGGAGATCTACCACCGGATCCGCTGGGACCCGCGGTTCGACCCGTCCCGGTTCGTCCTGGGGGTCGGCCAGCGCAACGCTGCCCCCAAGCGCGTCGCGCTGCCCGCCTTCACCCCGGGAGGCGACATCCCCTGGCACCGGGTGCTGTTCGTCGAGGCGGACGGCGAGCTGGTCTGGGACCGCGCCACGGGCCTGGACCGCGTCGACACCTGCGAGGCCGGCCGGGCCCGCGACCCGCGCCGCCTGCGGCCGCCGTTCTTCACGGCCAGGACCCCGCATGCCTGGGATCCGGTGGACGGATGGCGCCCGGCCATCGGACGCGGGCGCGCCGGGCACCCGGCTCCGCGCGTGCTGACCTGGAACACGCTGTGGGACCGCTACGACAGCGATCTCCTCGACACGGCCCGGCGCCGTCGCCTGCTCCTCGCGGCCCTCGAGGCGGCCGACGCCGACGTCATCGCCTTGCAGGAGGTCGAGCCCGAGCTGGTGTCGATGCTGCTGGCGGCCCCCTGGGTACGCGCCGGCTACACCCTCGGCACCGACCCGTACGGCCCGGACATCGACGACAGCGGCCTGCTGCTGCTCAGCCGGCTGCCCGTACGGGAGGCGGCCCGGCACGAGCTCGGCCCGCACAAGTCGGTGGCCGCCATCGCCGTGGACACCGCCACCGGCGTCCTCGTCGTCGCCGCCACCCACCTGACCAGCGACCACTCCGGCGACGGCGCGGCCAGGCGGCGGGCCGAGCTGGCCAGGATCGCCGAAGGGCTGGCCGGTGTGGACGGCGATGTGATCCTGCTGGGCGACTTCAACGACGGCACGGACACCCCCGCGTCCGCGCTCGGCCTGCGCGACGCCTGGACGGAGGCGCACGGACCCGACCAGACCCCCACCTTCGACCCGGACGCCAATCCGCTGGCGGCGCTCGCCTCCCTGTCCGGCCGGGCCTCGCGCCTGGACCGGATCCTGCTGCGCGGCCGGCCTCGGGTGGTCTCGGCGGCCCTGCGCGGCGACACGCCCACCCCCGACGGGCTGTACGTCTCCGACCACTACGGGGTGGAGGCGGTCCTGGACCTCGAGGGTGCGGAGCCCGGCGGGGTGCTCGACGTGCCGCCGACGGCGCGGACGGCGGTGGCGTGGATACCGCCGCGGGAGCTGTGGCCGCCGATCCAGGCCGTCCGCCGCGCGCACGATCCGCAGATCGACCGCTGGCCGCCGCACGTCAACCTGCTCTTCGGTTTCGTGCCGGAGTCGGAGTTCGAGGCGGCGGCGTCCCTGGTGGCCGCGGCCGCCGCCGAGGTCGCGCCGTTCACCGCCAGGCTGGAAGGGGTGCGTACGTTCCGGCATCGCGACCACTCGACGGCCTGGCTCGACCCCGCCGCCGGCGACCCGGCGCCCTGGGCCCGCCTGCGCCGCGCGCTCGAACGGCGCTTCCCCCGCTGCGAGGGACGCCCCGAGGGCTTCACCCCGCACCTGACGCTCGGCCGTACGGACGACCCGATCCGGCTGGCCGGGATGACGGCGGAGGTGGGAGAGCTGGTGCTGCTGTCGCGCCGCGCGGACGAGCCCATGCGCCCCCGAGCGCGGGTCACCCTGGGCACGGGCGAGATCCACTGGATCGCCGAGCCCGTGACCGGCGGAAAGGAGCAACGCGACACCTCGACCGGCCGACAGGAGCAGCCCGACGGCTCGGCCGATCGGGTGGCCCGGCGGCTGGCGGAGGCGCTGCGGCCGGGTGTCGTGTCCGTCGCGGGATCCCGGCGCATGGGCTGCGAACTCCCCGGCGCGGACCTGGACCTGGTGGCCGCGCTGCCCGGCGAACCGGACATGGCCGAGGTCGAGGCCCGGGTGCGGACCGCGCTGCCCGACCTCGACCGGCTGCGCCAGGTGATCGGCGCGCGGGTGCCGGGCCTGCGGTTCCGTACGGACGGGCTGGAGGTGGACCTGACCGTGGTCCCCACCGGATCGCTGCCCCCCGAGCAGGCGCCGGCCCGCCGCGCCGAGCTGGGCGAGGCGGCCGCGATCGCCTTGAGCGCGGTCAGCGACGCGGACGCGATCCGCGCCGCCGTCGGCGGGCAGCACGACCGTTTCGTCCTGCTCGCCCGGCGGGTGAAGGCGTGGGCGCGGGCGCGCGGCCTGGACTCGGCCCCGTTCGGCGGGCTACCCGGCCTGGCCTGGACGGTCATGGCCGCGCACACCGTACGGGAGAGCGGCGACCTGCCCGCCGACGACCTGCTGAGCCTCTGCTTCAGTACCTGGGCCGCCTGGGACTGGCGAGACCCGATCGCCCTCGGCCCCGCCTCGCCCCAACCGGCCCCGATCGCGGTGATGACGCCCAGCGCCCCCGTACGCAACTGCGCCCGCCAGGTCACCCCCGGCGGCCTGGACCTGCTCACCCAGGAGCTCTACCAGGCATGGGAGCTCGTCGAGAGCGGCCGCTCGGCCGAACTGCCCGCACCGCCGCCCCTCCACCGGCGCCACGCGGCCTGGGCGGTCCTGACCGTGCGCTCGGACCGCCCTGAGGAGCTTGACGCGACGCTCGGCCGCGTCAGAGGGCGGATGCTGGACCTGCTCGCCGCCCTGGAAGAGGCCGGGTTGCGGGACGTCCACGCCTGGCCGCGCCCGTTCGAGTCCGGTCCTCGATCGGCCCGCTACGCCATCGGGCTGGGCCGCACTCCCCCGCAGGCCGCGCGGCTCGGCGAGATCACCGGCCGATGGGTCAGGGGCCTGCCGGGTGTCACGGTCGAACGGGCCGAGTGCGGCGCCGTACCGACCCTGACCTGACGGACGCCGGTCAGGTGGAGGAGCGCCTGCGGTACGCCCACCCGCCCACCGCGGCCAGCGCCACGACGCCCACCGCCACCAGGGCGGCCACCAGCACGCCGGTGCCCCCGTAGGGACCGGCGGACTCGGTGGCGGCGGACTTGGCAGCGGCGGACCCGGCTGAAGTCGACCCGGCCGCAGTCGACTCGGCGATGGCGGGCTCGGCGGCACCGGTGTGGCGGACCCGGGTGGGCGTGCCCAGGGCGGCGATCAGCTCCCGGGTGACCCCATTGCCGTCGTCACGCCGCAGCGGCCGGTCGCCGGCCGGCAGCGACGCGTTGCCCGAGCAGCTGGACGTGGTCAGCACCTCGTCACGCCCGCCGGCGAACACCAGGTGGCGGCTGCCCGCGGCGAAGTCGTACCCGCAGGCCGGCCCTTCGCTACGGGTGGAGACCTGGAACCACTCCCGCGCCTGCCCCTTGTAGACGTGGTCGGCGCGGAGGACGGCGACGACGTGCCCTCCGCCGCTCTCATCCGGGCTCACGCCGACCCGAGTCACCGTGCCGGCGAACACGGCGACCGCGCTCTCCATCTGATCTTGCGGGCCCCGTTCCACACACTGGCAGGCGGACGCCGTGCCGCCGGTGAACATGACCAGCCCTGCCACGAGCGCGAGCAGGGCGAGAACGCGTGATGTCATGCCCTCTTGACGTACGGCGCCGAAGATCGGTTCGCGCAGCCTCAGTACCGGCCTCGGCAGCCCCGGCAGCCGGGCGGCGGCACCGGCCGGGCGTCGCTCCACCTCGCCCGCACGACGATCGAGGCCACCGCCGCGGCGCCCCGCGGGAGGCCGGGCATGGGCGCCACCTGCTGGACCGCCCACAGCTCGCCGCTGCTCGGGTCGATGACGAGCTGGACGCGGACGGCATCGTTGACGCGCAGCTGCAGGGTCACGCCTCGGCGGCCCGCCGGGTCGCGGACGTCGTCGACCACGCGGGCCCCGGGCAGGGCGGCCAGCATGCGGTAGGCCGCCGCCCGGGTGCCCGGGGTCGCCGGAACGTCCTTGACAAGCCGGATCCCCGCTTCCCGCACCCAGTCGTCCGGGCTCTGGTCGTAGCCGAGCGGGACGTGCCTCAGGAGCTCGGTCCTGAGCGCGGTCGCCTCTCGGGGAAGCGCGAGCAGCTGCTCCAAGGTCGGCTGCCACCCTGGCGCCAGACTCAGAGACCTCTTCAGCGTGCGCGCCGGGTAGAAGCGCAGCTTGGGGTCGCACTCCCGGGCGGGACAGAGCTTCGGGGAGCCCGCCCGCCTCCACGCCGCGGCGGCCTCGGCGCCGTAGGGCTTGGCCGAGACGGGTTCGTACCAGGTGTAGCCGTCGTGGTCCCGCCCGAGCACCAGCACGTCCTTGCCGCGTTCCTCGACGAGGAAGCCCTCCGCGCCCTTCGTACGGACGACCTCCTCGATCTCCAGCCGCCAGTAGCGGCCGCTGCCCTGAGGCTGCGCCGCGAGCTTGCCGGCTGCCGCGTCCAGGAGTTGTCCAGGGGTGGAGGCGACCTGTTCCCGGCCCGGCGAGGGCACCAGGAGCACGACCGCGCCGATCACGAGGACCACGGCCATCGCCGCGAGCGCGATCCCCCGCCATCCGCGCGCCACCGGACGCCGGCCACGGACCCGCCGCGCCGCAGGGCCCGCGGTCCGACCGGTGGGCCGACTGGCGGGACGGGCGGCGGGACGGGCGGCGGTGGCTTCGGTGAGCCGGGCCCGTGCCGCGGCGTGCTGCGCCGGCGAAAGCGGCGGTACGTCCGGCATCACCCGGTCGATGAACTCGAACTCCTTCATCACACCTCCACCCCCAACGTCGCACGCAGCTTGGTCCTGGCCCTGCTCAGCCGCGAGGCGACGGTTCCCTCGGCGACCTTCAACGCGGCGGCCACCTCCGCGTAGTTCAGCCCGCCGTACGCCACCAGCAGCACGACGTCACGTTCGCCGGCCGAGAGCTTGGTGAGCGCCTTGGCCAGCCGCCCGACCGTCACCTCGGCGGTGAGCCGGTCGATCACCCGGTCGTGGGGCCCGTCGTCGGGCGGCGGCCCGGTTCTCGCCAGCGCGCGGTACCGGCGCACCTCCGTACGCCGGTGCCGCCCGATCAGGTTGGTCGCGATGCCGTACAACCACGGCCTGATCTCGCCGAACGACGGATCGAACGCCTCGCGCTGATCGAAGGCGATCAGAAAGGTCTCGGCCGCGAGGTCCTCGGCCACGTCGAGGCCGACCCGTCGGCCGAGGTAGCGGCGGATCTCCTCGTAGTGGGCGTCGAAGACCGCTTCGAACGCGTCAGGGGCAGTGATCACTCAAGGACTCCCGAATGAGATGGACACCCCTTCTTGCCCGCGGCGAGCCTCGCCTTCCCGCGAATTCTCCATTTACGACATCCGGTTTATTTGTTAAGAAGGTTTATTAACGAATAGACCAGCCTAGAGAGGGACCCCATGGCGCGCTCTCGGCTCATCCTCATCCTGTTATCGGCCTGCGCACTGCTGGTGAACGCCGCGGGCGTGGCGCCGCCCGCCTCCGCGCAGGCCGTACCGGCGACGACCGCCCTGACGGGATACAAGATCCAGTCCACGGCGAAGGTGTCCGACTCCGGGGCCGCGATCTCCACGCCCGGTTACGCGGCCACCGGCTGGTATCCGGTGGGCCCCCGCTCGACCGTGCTCGCGGGCCTGCTGCAGAACAACGTCTACCCGGACCCCTTCTACTCCACCAACATGCAGTCGATCCCGACCGCGGACTTCGACGTGCCGTGGTGGTACCGCTCCGACTTCACCCTCGGCGACGAGTCCGGATTGCGGACCTTCCTCGACGTCAGCGGCGTGATCTCCAGCGCCGACGTGTGGGTGAACGGCACCCAGGTCGCCACCGCCGCCCAGGTGGCCGGGGCCTACACCCGCAACGAACGGGACGTCACCGCCCTGGTGCACCCGGGCGTCAACTCGGTGGCCTTCCGCATCAACCCGAACAACCCCAACAACCACCTCACGATCGGCTGGATCGACTGGGTGCAGCTGCCGCGCGACGACAACATGGGCATCTTCCGCGACGTCCTGATCCGGCGCAGCGCCGACGTCTCGCTGCGCGACGCGCATGTGATCACGAACCTTGCGGTGCCGGGGCTCGACCGCGCCGACCTCACCATCAAGGTCGACGTCCGCAACGCCACCGGCAGCGCCGTGAACGCCACCGTCAAGGGGACGATCGGCTCGCTCGAGTTCTCGCAGGACGTCGCGCTGGCCGCGAACCAGACCAAGCGGATCACGTTCAACCAGACGCTGGCCAACCCGCAGGTGTGGTGGCCGCACACGATGGGCGCCCAGCCGCTCTACGACCTGAACCTCACGGCGACGACCGGCGGCGCGGAGAGCGACACGCTGACCCAGCGCTTCGGCGTGCGCAAGGTGGAGTCGGGCAAGAACGCCAGCGGCCGTCGCTACTACAAGATCAACGGCAGGCCGATCCTGATCAGGGGCGGCGGCTGGTCTCCCGACATCTTCCTCCGCAAGAACCTGGGCTACCTGGAAGACAAGATCCGCTA
The DNA here is from genome assembly GCF_044593615.1 of Nonomuraea sp. NPDC051941. Taxonomy (NCBI): domain Bacteria; kingdom Bacillati; phylum Actinomycetota; class Actinomycetes; order Streptosporangiales; family Streptosporangiaceae; genus Nonomuraea; species Nonomuraea sp. NPDC051941. The sequence goes on along the minus strand of NZ_JBIUCF010000078.1, from coordinate 31,677 downwards.
CGTCAAGGACCTCGGCCTCAACACGATCCGCGTCGAAGGCCACCTGGACACCGACGAGCTCTACGACCTGGCCGACAAGTACGGCATCCTGACCCTGCCCGGCTGGGAGTGCTGCGACAAGTGGGAAGGCTCCTTCAGCAGCTCCGACTATCCGATCGCCAAGGCGTCCATGCAGGCGGAGGCCACCCGGCTGCGCAACCACCCCAGCGTGATCTCGTTCCTGATCGGCTCGGACAACCCGCCGCCGGCCCAGAAGGAGACCAACTACCTCGACGCCCTCACCGCGGCCGAGTGGCAGCTCCCGATCGTATCCGTGGCCTCCGACAAGTCCAGCCCGCAACTGGGCAACTCGGGCATGAAGATGCCCGGCCCGTACGACTGGGTGCCGCCGAGCTACTGGTACAACAAGCGCGAAGGCGGGGCGTTCGGCTTCAACTCCGAGACCGGCGCCGGCCCCGACGTCCCGACGCTCGACTCGCTCAAGCGGATGATGACCTCCGCGCAGATCGACTCGCTCTGGCAGAGCCCGAGCGCGACGCAGTATCACCGCTCGCCGTCGAGCACCTTCGACGACCTGACCATCTACCACAACGCCCTCAGAGGCAGGTACGGCGTCCCGTCCGGCCTTACGGACTACATGAAGAAAGCGCAGCTCGCCCAGTACGAGGCGGTCCGAGCGCAGTTCGAGGCCTACGGCCGCAACTTCACCGACTCGAGCAACCCGTCCACCGGCGTCATCTACTGGATGCTCAACAGCGGCTGGTCCTCGCTCCACTGGCAGCTCTTCGACTACTACCTGGACCAGGGCGGCTCCTACTGGGGCGCCCGCGAGGCCAACAAGCCCTTGCACGTGCAGTACTCGTACGACAACAAGTCCGTCGTAGTGGTCAACTCCGGCGTCTCGGCCGCCTCGGGCCTGACCGTCAAGACGGACGTGTTCAACACGGACGGATCCGCCAAGTACAGCAACACCGCGACGGTCAGCGTCCCCGCCGACGGGGGCAAGGCCACCGCGGTGACCGTACCGGCCGTCAGCGGTCTCTCCACCACCTACCTGGTACGGCTGACGCTCCTGCGCGACGGCCAGGAGATCGACCGCAACGTCTACGCCCTGTCCACCTCGGACGACGTGATCGACTGGGACAACAACGACTGGTACTACGTACCGACCTCCAGCTACGCCAACCTGAAGGGCCTCAACAACCTGGCCCAGGCCCCGATCACCGCCACCGCCTCCGCGCCCTCCCCCGGCACGGTCACCGTGACGATCAAGAACACCGGCACCGGCGCCGTCCCCGCCTTCATGCTGGACGCCGACGTGGTGGACGCGGCGGGCAAGCCCGTGCTGCCGATCCAGTGGTCGGACAACGCGATCAGCCTCTGGCCGGGGGAATCCAAGACCCTCACCGCCACCTACCGGGCCTCCAACCTGACCGGTTCGCCGAGCGTACGAGTGGCCGGGTGGAACACCGCGACCCTCACCGTCCCGACCGGGCCGCCCGACACCCAGAACCCGTCCGTGCCCGGCAACCTGCGCACCACCGGCAAGACCTCGTCCAGCGTCACGCTGGCCTGGGACGCCTCCACCGACAACGTCGGCGTCACCGGCTACGACGTCTACAACGGCAGCGCCCTGGCCACGACGGTCACCGGCACCACCGCCACGGTCTCCGGCCTGGCGGCCGGCACACCGTACACGTTCACGGTCAAGGCCCACGACGCGGCGGGCAACTCCTCAGCACCGTCGAACGCCGTCACCGAGACCACCGGCAGCGGCCCCGCCGTCTACCAGGCGGAGGACGCGACGATCTCGCAGGGCGTGGTGGAGTCCAACCACGCGGGCTACACCGGCACGGGGTTCGTGAACTACGACAACGTGACGGGCAGCTATGTGGAGTGGACGGTGAACGCCGCGACGGCGGGGCCGGTCACCCTGGAGCTCCGCTTCGCCAACGGCACCACGGCCAACCGGCCGATGACCATCGCGGTCAACGGCACCTCGGTCACCCGCGACTTCACCGGCACCGGCGCCTGGACCACCTGGCAGACCGTCACCCTGACCGCCGACCTCGCCCAGGGGGTGAACAAGATCAGAGGTACCGCCACCACGTCCAACGGCGGCCCCAACGTCGACCGCCTCTCGGTGAGCTGACCTCACCGCTCGGCCCGGCGCCGGAGCAGTTCGGCGGTGGCCTGGTCGGCGGGCAGGAACGCCTCCAGGTGCAGCTCGGCGAGCGTGACGTCGGTCGCCGTCGCGAACGAGGTCAGCGTCGTGATGAGGCGTAGCTCCCCGTCCGCGGAGGCCAGCCTCATGGGGACGGAGAAACCGAGATGCTCGGGCCCGACCGGCGCCTGGGGGACGTAGCCGGCCAGTTCGGCGGCGAAGTCCTCCAGGCGCGGGTCCGGGCTCCGGCGGGCTCGGGCACGGAGGTTCTCGATGATGTGCCGGCCCCATTCGCCCAGGTTGCGCACCCTGGGGGCCATCCCGTCCGGATGGAGCATGAGCCGCAGCATGTTGACCGGCGGTTCGAGCAGCTCGGGCGCCGCGCCCTCGGTGAACACCTCGACCGCGTCGTTCGCCGCCACCACCCGGCCGTACGGTGCGATGACGAGGGCCGGATACGGCAGGTGACCGTACAGGATCTGTTCGAGCGCGGCGCGGACCGGCCGCAGCGCCGACTCCTCCAGCCCCGACTCGGCGAACACCGGCGCGTAACCGGCCGCGGTGAGCAGGTCGTTGCGCTCCCGCAGCGACAGCCCGAGCGACTCGGCCAGCCGGATCACGATCGCGCGCCCCGGCCGGGAACGGCCGCTCTCGATGAAGCTCAGATGGCGCTGGGTCGTGCCGGCCAGCGTGGCCAGTTCGAGCTGGCTGACCCGGCGAAGCCCGCGCCAGCGTCTCAGCTCCGTGCCGACGCCGTTCTCCATGGTTGTGCTGCTCACCGCTCTGTTCTATCCGGTCGCCGTGCGGGCCCGCGATTCCCCCCGGGGAATTGCCGGCCGCCCTGGCCGCCCCGCACGATCGTGCCCACTCATGCGGATCCGGAAAGGACATCAGATGAAGAGCTACCGCCTCGTGCCCGGACGCGGCCTCGACGGGCTGACGCTGCACGACCGCGACGAGCCCGAACCGGGGCGCGGGCAGGTCGTGGTCAGGATCCGCGCGAACTCCCTCGGGTTCCGCGACCTGCGCGTGCTGTCCGGGGACTATCCCCTGCCGGTCACCCCCGGCGTGGTGCCCGGCTGCGAGGGAGTGGGAGAGGTCGTGGCGGTCGGCGCGGACGTCACCCGGGTCAGGCCGGGTGACCGGGTGGCGGCCACCGTCTTCCCGCGCTGGCTGGACGGCCCGTTCCGGCGCGAGGACGCCGCCCAGCTCGGCACCATGATCGACGGTGTGCTGACCGAGTACGCGCTGCTGAGCGAGGACGGCGTCGTGCACATCCCCGAGCACCTGTCGTACGAGGAGGCCGCGGCCCTGCCGCTGGCGGCGGTGACCGCGTGGAACTCCCTGACCTCCGGCGGCGCCCCGCACCCCGGCACGACCGTGCTGACTCTCGGGTCGGGCGCCGTGTCGCTGTTCGTGCTGCTCTTCGCCAAGCTGGCCGGAGCCAGAGTGATCGTGACCACGTCCGGCCCCGCCAAGGCCGAGCGGCTGAAGGCGCTCGGAGCCGACGAGGTGATCAACTACCGGGAGAACCCGGCCTGGTGGAAGGAGGTGCACGCGCTGACCGACGGCCGGGGAGCCGATCGCGTCGTCGACGCGACGGGGCCGCTGGAGCAGTCGCTGCGGTCCGTCTCGGCCGGCGGCGAGGTCGCCTTCGTCGGCTACTGGCTCTCCGGCGCCGAAGGAGCCACACCGGTCGACCCCGCCACCCTGTTCATGGCCGGTTCGGTGCTGCGCCGGATCGCCACCGGCAGCCGGGCCCATTTCCTCGAGCTGAACCGGGCCGTCGAGGCGCACCGGCTGCGCCCGGTGATCGACCGGGTGTTTCCCTTCGAGCAGGTGCCCGACGCCTTCGCCTACTGCGGGTCAGGCGGCGGCTTCGGCAAGGTGATCGTCAGCCACGCCTGACCCGCCCGCTCAGCCGGCCGTCCAGATGCGGCTGCGCAGGTCCATGCCGCGGATGACCTGGACCCGGAAGGGGTCGAGGCGCAGGACGTGCAGCTTGGGGTCGGCCGGCGAGCGCCAGAAGGCGCCCAGGTCGTACCCGGCGCCCCGGGGGCTGGTGGCGCGGTAGAGGTCCCACACGCGCCGCCGCACGTCCGGGTCGTCCACCCACGCGGCCACGGCGTCGACGGCGACCGAGTTGTTGCCGGGCTTCCAGTACGAGAACGAGGTGTGCGGGTTGCCGGCCAGGTGGGCCGCCTTGATGGGGTCCGGTAGGTGGCGAGCCAGCCCAGCGGCCGCCCGTCCACGTTCTCCCAGATGGGGATGAGCACCCGGGTGCGCGGGCGGTTGCGGGCGTCCACGGTGACCATGGTGGCGTACACGGTGGCGCCGACGATGGCGTTGAACTCGGCCTCGATCTCCGCGAAGGACGTCATCGCGCGGCTCCCTTCCGCAGGCCGAAAGCGCTGACCACGACGGCCAGGGCCGCGGCGGCGATCGGCACGGCGAGCGCGGTGCGGTAGGCGCCGAGCAGGTCCCCCGCGTCCGCCACGGCCACGATCACCGTGGTGCCGGCCGCCAGCCCGAGCGCCGCGCCGAACTGGAAGGAGGTGTAGAGCAGCCCGCCGGCCAGGCCCTGCTCGCTCTCGTCGACGCCGTCGGTGGCGACGATGGTGAGCGGACCGTACGCGAGGGCGAACGCCACCCCCAGGATGATCATGGTGGGGAACATCGCGAGATAGACGGTGTCCATGCCGATGGGCAGGAACAACACGTACGAGAGCACGGCGAACAGCAGCCCGGCCAGGATGACCCTCGCGTTGCCGAACCGGTTGACCAGCCGCGGGGTCAGGGTCGGGGCGAGGACGGCGTCCGCGCCGACCGCGAGCATGGCCAGGCTGGTCTGCAGCGAGGTCCAGCCGCGCACCTCCTGGAGATACAGGACCGCGATGAACTGGAAGCCGAAGAAGGCCCCGGAGAACAGCAGCCCCGCGAGGTTGGCGCGGACGAGCGGCGCGGAGCGGAAGATGCCCAGGCGCACCAGCGGCGCGGCGGAGCGGCGTTCGATCACGAGGAAGAGCGCGACCAGAGCCAGCCCGGTGACCAGCGCGCCGGCTGTCCACCCGGCGCCCACGTGGGCGGCGCGCTCGACGCCGAGCACCAGCAGCATGATGGCGGCGGTGATGGTCACCGCGCCCGCCACGTCCAGCCTGCGCTCCTGGGAACGTTCCATGGGACCGGCCGGGATCAGCGGCACCGCCAGGACCAGGATGATCAGGGCCAGCACCGCCGGCGCGAACAGCACCCAGCGCCAGTCCACGGCGGCGAGCAGGCCGCCGAGCACCAGCCCGAGGGAGAAACCCCCGGCGGCGGTGCCCGAGTACACCAGGAGCGCCTGGTTGCGCCGCGGCCCCTCCTCGAAGCTCGTGGTGATGATGGACAACCCGGCGGGGGTCATGACCGCGGCGGCGACGCCCGCCACGAAACGGGCGGCGATGAGCATCCAGCCCTCGCTGGCCAGCCCGCCCAGGGCGGAGACGACGAGGAAGACCGCCAGCCAGATCAGGAACATCCGGCGGCGGCCGAACAGGTCGGCCGCCCGGCCGCCGACCAGCATGAACCCGCCGTAGCCCAGGACGTAGGCGCTGATCACCCACTGCAGCTCACCCGTGGACAGGCCGAGGTCGGCCCGGATGGCGGGCAGGGCCACGTTGAGCATCGCGACGTTGATCCCCTCGAGGAAGATCGCGCCGCACAGGACGAACAGCATCCCCCAGGCCTTGGGGGTCATGCGCAACGACGGCGAAGAAGAGTGCGTGGTTGTGGACACAGGAACGACTCCTATGGTTCTTTTTCGTAACAAAGGAATCTTGCGTGACCATGGGGAAGCAATGGAAGACGGCACTTCAAAGGCACTCGGTTACTGCACGGGAACCATGGACGACCAGGTCGTCCAGTGGGACACCCGGGCCGACTGCGACGTGCGGAAGATCCTCGACCGCGTCGCGGACAAGTGGTCGCTGCTGGTCATCGCCCTGCTCGACCGCCGCACGATGCGCTTCTCCGAGCTGCGCCGCGCCATCGACGGGGTCAGCCAGCGCATGCTCACCGTGACGCTGCGCCAACTGGAGCGCGACGGGCTCGTGACCCGCACCGTCTATCCGGTGGTGCCGCCGCGGGTGGAGTACGAGCTGACCGCGCTCGGCATCTCGCTGCACGAGGTGATCAAGTCGCTGGTCGTCTGGACCGAGGAGCACCAGCGGGAGATCTCCGACGCCCGCACCGCGTACGACGACCGGACCGCCGAGGAGGAGCGCCTGCTCCAAGCCCCCGCAGCGCGCTGATTTACGCCTCGGGGCCGAAGATCCCGGGATACGCCCCGCCCGGCTCGGGATCGAGCCCCTTCCACAGCGCCCGCAGGATGCCGTGCAGCTGGGCCACCTGCTCGCCGGTGAGCGGGTCGAACAGGCGCCTGCGCACCTCCTCCACGTGCGCGGGCGCCGCCTGCGCGAGTGCGGCGAAGCCGTCGTCGGTCAGCTCGGCCATGGTCACCCGCCGGTTGTCGGGGTGCGGTGACCGCCGCACCCAGCCGCGCTCCTCCAGCCGCGCCACCGCGTGGGACAGGCGGCTGAGCGAGGAGTAGACCTGCGCGGCCAGGTCGGTCATCGACATGCGCCGCTCGGGGACCTCCGAGAGCGTCGCCAGGATCATGTAGTACGTGTACGGCATCCCGGCGTCGTGCTGCAGCTGCCGGTCGAGGGCGTCGCCGAGCAACCGGGTCGTCCACAGATATGCCCGCCAGGTCTGCTGTTCGTCGTCGTCGAGCCACCGTGCTTCCACGCCGCCCATCCTAGCTTGAACTCTCAACCTTTGAGGTGTAGCGTCCACACTTGAACGCTCAACCTTAGGGAGAAATCATGAAAATTGGCGACTTGGAAGTGGGCAGCATCGGTTTCGGCGCCATGCGGCTGTCGGCCGACGGCACGATCTGGGAGGCACCCGCCGACCGGCAGGGCCCCCTGGCCGTCCTGCGCCGCGCGGTCGAGCTCGGCGTACGGCACATCGACACCTCCGACGCCTACGCGCTGGGCGCGAACGAGGACCTCATCGCCGAGGCCCTGCACCCCTACGCCGACGACGTCGTGATCGCCACCAAGGGCGGCGTGACCCGGCCGAGCGTCGAGGAGTGGATCCCGCTGGGGCGCCCCGAGTACCTGCGCCAGCAGGCCGAGCTGAGCCTGCGCCGCCTGCGCCGCGACGTGATCGACCTGTACTACCTGCACCGCGTCGACCCCCAGGTCCCGCTCGCCGACCAGGTCGGCGCCCTGGCGCAACTGCGGGAGGAGGGCAAGATCCGCCACATCGGCCTGTCGGAGGTGACGGTGGACCAGCTGGAGGAGGCACGCGGGATCGCCCCCGTCGCCGCCGTCCAGAACCTCTACAACCTCACCGACCGCACCCACGAGAAGGTCGTGGACTACGCCGGCGAGCACGGGATCGCGTTCGTCCCGTTCTTCCCGATCGCCGTCGGCGACCACGCCAAGGCGGGCGGCCCCGTGGCCACCGTGGCGGCCGAGATCGGGGCGACCCCGGCCCAGACCGCCCTGGCCTGGCTGCTGCGCCGCTCGCCGGCCATGTTCCCCATCCCCGGCACGACCTCCGTGGCGCACCTGGAGGAGAACGTCGCGGCGGCGGGTCTCACGCTGACCGACGAGCAGTTCGCCCGGCTGGACCAGGCGTCATAGGGCCTAGGGGGCCGGTTTGACGTTCTTCATCGTGAAGTGCGAGGTGACGTTCCTGATCCGCGGGATGGTCATGACGTACGTGCTGAGGAAGGTCTCGTAGGCGGCCAGGTCGGCGACGGCCACGCGGACGAAGTAGTCGGGGCTGCCGAACAGCCGCCGCAGCTCGACGACCTCCGCGGCCCGCGCCAGGGTCTGCTCGAAGCGCTCGACGGTCTCCGCGTCCTGGGCGTCGAGGGTGAGGTCGAGCAGGACCTCGAACGACCGGCCCACGGCGGTGGGATCGATGACCGCCCGGTAACCGCGGATGACGCCCTCGGCCTCCAGCCGCTGGACGCGCCGCAGGCACGGGCCGGGGGTGAGCCCGACCCGCTGGGCCAGCTCCACGTTCGTCAGCCGCCCGTCCCGTTCCAGCTCGGCGATGATTGCCCGGTCGGTCGCATCCATGAGAGAAGATTGCACTGTCAGGGCCTCCGGGAGCAATGTTCGCAACCACATGTCGCGCGTTCTGCGAGACCATGGAGGGGTGCAAGATGTAGTTTCGCCTGAGATGACCGCTCCACCCCCGACCGCCCGGAAGGAGCAGATCATCGCGGGGGTACGCGACTCCTTCTCCGCGGGGCTGGGGATCTTCCCGCTGGGGATCGCCCTCGGCCTGCTGGTCATCCAGGCCGGGCTTTCCTGGTGGCTGGCTCCTGCCCTGTCGTTGGCCGCGTTCGCCGGATCGCTCGAGCTGCTGCTGGTGGGCATGATGGCGAGCGTCACGCCGCTCGCCGCCGTCGCGCTGACCGTCCTGGTGGTCAACTTCCGGCACGTCTTCTACGCCTTCTCCTTCCCGCTCCACCTGGTCAGGAACCGGCTGGCCAAGGCGTACGCCGTCTACGCGATGATCGACGAGGCCTACGCCGTCAACGCCTCGCTGCCCGCGGCGGAGCGCTCGGCGCCCCGGCTGCTGGCGATGCAACTCGCCTGCCAGACCTACTGGGTCGGCGGCGGCCTGGTCGGCGTGGCCGTCGGCGCGGCTCTGCCCGCGCCGATCAAGGGCCTGGAGTTCGCCCTGTGCGCCCTGTTCACCGTGCTCACCCTGGACGCGTTCCGCTCCCGCCGGGAGGTCCCCTCGGTGCTGCTGGCGGGGGCGAGCGTGGCCGTCGCGCTCGTCCTCACCCCGGGGGTCGCCATGTTCACCGCGCTGCTGCTGTTCGTGGCGCTGCTGCTGGTCCGGCACGCGCTCACCGCCCGCCGATCCGCCCCGGAGGCCGCCGATGCCTAGCACCGCCTACATCGTCGCCGTCCTCGCGATCGTCTTCGCCATCACCCTCGCGCTGCGCGCCGTCCCCTTCGCGGTGCTGCGCACGCTGCGCGGCTCGGCGATCGTGCGGCAACTCTCGGTGTGGATGCCGGTCGGCATCCTCGCCATCCTCGCCGTGACCGCCCTGCACGGCACCGTCGCCGCCGAGCCGCGCGCGACGCTGTACGCGCTGCTCGCGGTCGCCGTCACGGCGGGCGTCCATCTCGCGTTCGGCCGCCGGACGATCCTGAGCGTCGGGATCGGCACCGCGGCCTACGTCGTCCTCGTCAACGCCTTCTGAATCAGCGGGCGTTGAGCGCGCCCAAGGTCCTTACTGGGGACGGAGCCGCTGCCCGAAGCCCGTGACGATGGCGTCCAGCCCCGTGGTGAACCATCGTTCGTAGAAGTCGAGTGCGGCGGGGCCGGGCGGAGGAGCGGGGGTGTCGGAGCCGGGCGGCGTGCCCACCTGGGCGAGGGCATGCCCGAGCACGTAGACGCCGACGGACTGGATGACGATCAGGGACTCGTCCTGCTCGATGCCGGCGGCGGTGAAGCGGTCGAGCACGCCCGCCAGCAGCGGCAGGGAGCTTTCGACGTCGACCGGGTAGGTGGCCAGCAGCGGCACGGCGTGCGGGTGGTCGAGCAGCATGCGCCGGTACGCCACGGCGAACCGCGTCACCGCATCCGTCCACGTCGGGCCGGGGTCGAACCCGGCGAGCGCGGTGGCGAACAGGCGATTGACGATCGCGGCCAGAATGGCGTCGCGATTGGGCACATGCCGGTACAGCGACATCGCGGCCACCCCGAGGCGGGCGCCGATGCCCCGCATGGTCACCGCGTCCAGTCCCTCCTCGTCGAGGAGGGCGATGGCCGCGGTGACGATCTGCTCGGTGGCCAGCTGGGGCGGCCGCCCGCCCCGGCCGCGTGGTGGCTTGGTGCTCATGCGGCCAGTGTGACAGCCAATGTGGTGCCGAGCATGGCCATACTGAGCAGTCCGACGATCATGTGCTGGACGTCGGGGACGACCGCGTGCCCGTCCGTGGGCAGGATCTTGAGGGTGCGGGCGTAGTCGCGCTCGTAGACCTGCCGCTGGGCGGCGGAGCTCAGCCCGAAGTACGGCAGCCACCAATTGGCCAGGTGCCCGGCCAGGATCAGCCCGCATAACGCCGACGCGGCGATCAGCGACCATGGCCGGTGCAGGGCGATGCCGGCGGCGATGAGCAGTGGGAACGGGTAGTTGATCGACGCGGCGAGCAGCCGTGGCCGCAGGTTGCCGGGCTTCAGGTCGTTGAGCGGGAACATCGGCACCCACTCGGTCAGGGCCAGCCAGGCCAGCCAGAGGAGAGGGAGTGCGATGGCGATCGTGGTCACGGTGACCTCCCGGGCCGGAGTTTGTGTACCACGTAAGCTTACGTCGTACACAAACTCCGCACAACCTGGGGCCGGAGAACGGGATCGCCCCGCGAGGAGCGGCCTCGCGGGGCGACGGATGCCGGTGCGGCGGCAGACCTCCTACCCGTCGTCGTCATCCGGAGGGACCGGGGCGGGCGGGATCGCGGCCGGGGCCTGCGCCACCGTGGCGGCGGCGGCCGTACCGGTCGATGGAGCGGAGAGCGAGACCGAACCGATGAGCGCGGACGCCACCAGAGTGGCGGCGACGAGCAGGCGTTCGAGCATCAGAGATCACTCCGTGAGGTGATGGGCGCCCGGCTGATGCGGGCTGACGGAGCGTCGACATGGGGCTCCCGGGAAGCGCCAGTACGGCGCATGAAGCACTTCTCACGCTAGCGGGAGCGGCCCGCGGCGTCTCCCGGCAGGAGGCAAAGCCTTCCCCAGGCCCGAGCCCGCCCCAGGTCCCCCGAGGACACCTCAGGGCGTCTCCTCGAGGAACCGTACGAGGTCCTTGCGCTCGTTCTTGCCGTTGAGGGTGAGAGGAAAGAAGGGCAGGACGCGGCAGATCGCGGGCACCTTCGCGGCCTCCAGGCGGTGCGCCAGCTCGCGCAGGACGACGTGGGGGGCGAGGTCGCCCTCGACGATGATCGCGAGATCGTGCCGTTCGCCGGGAGGCACCACCGCGGCGGCCCGGACGCCCGGGATGTCCATCGCGGCGGCCTCGATCTCGATGGTGCTCATCCGGGTGCCCTTGCGCTTGAACATGTCGTCGCGCCGGCCCTCGAAGTAGAGGTAGCCGTCCTCGTCGAGGAAACCGTAGTCGCCGGTGTGCAGGCGGGTCTCGCCGGTGGCCGCGTCGCGGCGGTAGACGCGGGCGGTCAGTTCGGGGGCGCGCCAGTATCCCGCCATGACGTTGGGCCCGGACACCACGATCTCCCCGGTCTCACCGGCGGGCAGCGGCGTGCCGTCGTCGCCGAGGATCAGCACGCGGGTGCCGGGCAGGGGGCGGCCGACCGAGTCGGGGCGTTCCCGCTCCAGCTCCGGTTCCATGATGGTGACCCGTTTGCACTCGGTGACCCCGTACATCCGCACCACCCGGGCGCCGGGGAAGCACTCGCGCAGGCCCTCGATGGTCGAGGCCGGCAGCGCGGCGCCGGTGCTGGTGAACATCCGCACGGTGGGCACGGAGCCGGGGGCCCGCCTGCCCAGGGTCGTGAGCATGGCGCCCAGCGAGGGCACCATCGGCACGACGGTCGCGCCGCACTCCTGCAACTGGCTCAGCAGCGCCAGGTCGGACCCTTCACCCGCCAGCACCAGCTCCGCGTGGCCGAGTGCGGACAGGAAGATCTGGTAGAGGCCGTAGTCGAAGGACATCGGCGACCGGCAGAAGACGACGTCCCCCGGACGGTAGCCGAGCACGGCGTTGATGGCCGAGGCCGCGAACGTCACCTGCGCGTGCGGGCCCACCACCGCCTTGGGCGCCGCCGTGCTGCCGGAGGTGTACATCAGGACCGCGACGTCCTGCGGCCGGACCTCGGCCGGGCCGCCCGGGACGGGGCGTCCGGCGAACGCCTCCACCTCCCGCCAGAGCTCGTCGATCCCGTGGACGGGCACGTCGGCGGTCTCCCGCAGCGCCTCGCCGGCCCCGATGACCAGCTTGGGCTCGGAGTCCTCCATGACGGACCTCAGGTGGTACGCCTTCATCCCGGGGTTCAGGGGCACGAAGACGACACCGTGCCGCGACGCGCCGTAGAGGATGGGGACGGTCTCGCGCAGGTTGGGCAGCTGCACGATGATCCGGTCGCCGGGTTCGACGCCCGTGGCCGCCAGCCAGGCGGCGAAAGCGCGGCTGAGCTCGACGACCCGCCGATAGCTCCAGCCGCCGCGGGCGTCGCGCACCGCGATCCCGTCCGGATTCATGGCGGCCGCCTCGTCCAGCAGTTCGTGGATGAGCCGCGGCCGCGGAGAATACGCCGTGGAAATCAACCCGTTCAATATGTGCCTCCAGCCCCGAGCCGGGGAAAGGAATTCTCCGGCAGCCGGGACGCATGCGCGTGCAACCGGAAGCCGGCCAGGCCGATTCCGAAGCTACGCTCGGGCCCCGGCGAGCTGACCCCCTATGCCACCCCTATCTAGGGGTCCTGGGGCCGCGTAGGCCCCCAGCAGCGGCGGATCCCGCCGGCTCTCCCGGCCCGCGACCAGGACGGCCAACTCACGCCATAGATGATCTTGGAATTCTGTGCAATGTTCACAACCTCGGGGGCAGGAGGACCGTTCACCTGCGAGGGTTTCCGGAGATTCCAGATGCGACAACGTCGCAAGAGGAGCGGTTGCGGCGGATTACCGCCGTCCTATTTGGTACGTTCCAGAAAACGGCCGCCCGAAAAGAGATGGGCTTCATCGCCCCAGTTGAGCACCGTTGCGGCGGAGAATCATGCGGTCCTCGGTTTACGGCTATTGGTATTCCGGACTACAGTGATCCACGCCTGTCCGGTGCCGTGCCGTCAAGGCGGTCTTTCCTTGACTCGGACCGGCGTACAACATTACCGTGACGGTTTGGCGCCCGTTTGCGATTCGGTCGGGGTGCAAGGTCTGCCGGACGGTGTGTTTTCGCAGCACACCGGCTACGCAAGCCGCTGATACGCATGATGGAGACGTGGCCGCACATGTTACAGGAATTCACGGGCGCAGGCGAGAGCGCGAAAGGCGCTGTCGCACTCAATCTTTATCGGATTGTCAGTGAAATCGCGGTGAACCACGGGAAACCCGTCCCCGCGTCGCCGCCCCTGTTTTCCCTGCCGGGCGGCCGCGCCGCCGGATGGCGTTCTGCCACCCGGTCGTAGCGTGGCCGCGGGTCATCGACTTCAAAGGGGGCAGGGAATCCTTTCCGTTCTCACCCATGGCGACCGCCCGCCGGTGGACGCCGTCCAGCCACCGGACCACCGCCCCGGCGGGGGTCCGGCCGTATCCCGCGACTCGAGCGCGGGCACCACGTCGCGCCTCGGACGTCCGTCACCCGGACCCGGCGGGCGGATCCTGACAGGCTCTGCCCCGGCTTCGAGCTGCGCGAACATCGAGCCGTCCCGATCCGGGGCCGGCTCACGCGAGGACCTGCGGTCGTGGCTCGGCAGACCGCCGTCACCCGCCGCCACGCCGAAGCACGGCCACCGTGCCGCCTCCGGGCGGCCGGCCACACCTTCACCGCCCGCGGGCGAGAGGGGCCGGGCGTCTTCCACGCCACGCCGAAAACCTCGGCTCGAACGTGACGAAGTCGGCAATCGAAGATCCCTGGACTGCTCCCGGTCCGCTTCCTGACCGAGCTTCCTCTACGACCAAACAGGTGAAGGAGAGTCGATGCAGTTCGCCGAACGCGAATCAGAAATCACCCTCCTCAATACCATGCTCGCGGAGAGTGAGCATGGTTGGGGAAGAATTGCGATGATAACCGGCCCTCCAGGGTTCGACAAGAGCCGGGTGCTGCACGCCTTCGCCGATTCGGCGGTGCGGTCGGGCGCCACTCATCTGAGCGCCATCTGCCTACGGAACGAGCAGAACATCTCACTGGGCGTCATCCACCAGGTTTCGCAGAGCCTGAGTGCCGCACTGGGCGAGATGCCCCCCGCGTTGAAACTTCTGCAGGAGGCCGTATTCAACGCGGGACCGCGCGGGATCCGGCCGGAAGACCTCAATTGGATCGGCGTCACGCACGGCCTGTGGGAGATCATCACCAACCACGCGCGGCGCGGCGCGGTATTGATAACCATCGAGGACGTGCAATACGCGGATTCGGTTTCGCTGGACATTCTCCTGCATTTCATAAACCGGCTCCATTCCGCGAACGTCTTCATGGTCTTCACGGTGAACGAAGGACCGGACGGGGTGCCGCTCAGAATTCAGAGCGATCTCATGCACCATCCGCAGTGCCGCCGCATCAAGGTGGCGCCGTACTCGTCGGGCACCATTTCCCGGATCGCGCAGGTCCGCCTCGGGACCGAGCCGGACGATCCGCTGGCGGAGGCGATCCACGAGGTCAGCGGCGGAAACGCCCTCCTGGTGCGCTCGCTGATCGAGGACCGGGAGAACGCGGGCGGCGACGGGACCGGCCTGGTGATCGACGACGGCTTCTCCGGATCCGTCCGTACGCTGCTGAACCGCATCGGCAGCACCCCCCTACGGGTCCTGCGCGCCGCCGCGGTGCTGGACGCGTCGACCTCTCCCCCGCTGCTGGCCGAGATGCTGCACATCAAGCAGCCGGCCGTGGTCCGCACCCTGGAATGGCTGGCGGAGATCGGCCTGCTGGGCATGGACGGCTTCCGCCACCCCGCAGCCAGGGAGGCCGTCCTGGACTCCATGGAACCGGACCTCCTCAAAGAGCTCTACGCACGCGCCGCCCAGTTGCTGCACGCGACCGGCGTACAGCCCACCGTGATCGCCGACCACCTCGTCGCCGCCGGCGCCAAGCACGAGCCCTGGGCCCTGGACGTGCTGCGGGAGGCCGCCGACCAGGCGCTGGCCACCGACGAGTACGAGCTCGCCGTGCGGTACCTCCGGTACGCGGCGGACCTGTGCTCCGGGACCGACGAACGGATCCAGGTCACCCTGGCGCTGGCCAAGGCCACCTGGCGGATCAACCCCTCCACCGCCACCATGTACCTCCCCATGCTCGTGCAGGCCGCGCGGGACGGCCGGCTGCCCGCCAGGGACGTGCACTGGCTGCTCACGTGCATGCTCTGGCACGGCCAGTACGACGAGGCCGAGGAGATGTTCGCGCTGCTGGAGCAGGCCGAGCAGGGCGATGGCCAGGAGGCGGGCGGAGCCCACGCGTGGCGCCTCGCGGCCGACCACTGGCTGGCCGGCACCCACCCCCCGGTCCTGCACCGGTTGCGGGGGACGCACAAGCCCTCCCCCTTACGCGAGGGCAGCGAACGGCACCCGGCCCATTCGTACGCGCGGACGATCTCCGCGCTCGCCGCCAACCTGCGCGACGGCGAGACCGAGGCGGCCCTGCGGACGGCGGAGAAGGTCCTGCACTCCGTCCAGCTCGAAGGCTGCAACATCGAGCTGGTCGAGGCGGCCCTGTTCTGCTTCGTCTATTCGGACCGCACCCACGAGGCGGCCTCCCTCGTCGAGAACCTGTACGCGGTGGCGGAGCGGCGCAACTCGCCCACGTGGCTGAGCGTGCTCGCGGCCTTCCGCGCGCACATCGCCGAGCACAAGGGAGAGATGCTGGAGGCCGTCGAATGGGGCGAGCTCTCCCTGCGCACCCTGCCCCCCAGGAGCCTGGGCGTGCTCGCGGCGCTCCCGCTGGCCAGCCTCATCGAGGCCCACACCGAGATGGGCGAGTATCAGAAGGCCGAACAGTACCTCCGTCATCCCCTGCCTGAAACCGTTTACCAGACCCGGTACGGGCTGCATTACCTCTTCGCGCGGGGCCACTACAGAACCTCGGTCGGTCAGGCGCACGCGGGCCTCAGCGACTTCCTGAAGTGCGGCACGCTGATGCGGTCCTGGGAGGTCGACACGCCGCTGCTTGTCCCGTGGCGCCTCGGGGCGGCCGGGGTCTCGGTCGTGCTGAAGAACAACGCCCGCGCCCGGAAGTTCCTCGAGCTGCACCACGCCACGCCGCACGGCCACAGTCCCCGGATCCGGGGGTTCGCGCTGATGGTGCTGGCCTCGGCCGAGGAGGTCGGACGCCGGCCGCCGCTGCTGCGCAAAGCCGTCGACATGCTCCAGGACTCCGGCCACAAGATGGAGCTGGCGCACGCGCTGGCACGCCTCAGCCACTCCCTGGCCGCCCTGGGCGAGACGGACAAGGCCCGGCTCATCGGCCAGCAGGCGGACCGGGTCGGCCAGCGTTGCCATGCCGAGCCCCTGCGCAGGTCGGTGGCGAACGCCTTCGACAGCGAATTCGGCGCGATGGCCGCCGGGAACGACCAGAACGCCCTGAGCCCCGCCGAATATCGGGTCGCCTCGATGGCGGCGCTCGGCTACACGAACCGGGAGATCGCGACGAGAGCTCATATCACCATCAGTACGGTGGAGCAGCACCTCACGCGCATATATCGCAAACTCGGGGTGAACGGCCGGAACGACCTTCCGCGTCTGTTCTCGTCGAAAGAGCTCGGCTCGTCGAACGGAAACGTGCTCGTCGCGGAGAATTCCCGGCACCTTCCCGGCTCGGCGTCCGTGCCCGGGTGACGGCCGGTTTCATTCATCGAGCGGGATTTCCCATTCGGGTACGTCCCGTTTGCGGACGACGACGATGGCCCAGCCGACCTCCCCCCGGTCGACGGCGGACTGCACTTCTTCGCAGGACGCGGAGAAGGCGAGCATCTTGTCCCGGGCCTCGGCGTCGGCCATCTGTTCGGCCCGCGCCCGGGCCGCCTCCGCGTTTCCCTCGAACGTCCGCCTGAGGAAGCCGGTCACATTGACCACCGAACTGATTTCGAAGCCGGCCTCCTCCAGCGCGGAATGGTATTCGAGAAGCGTGTAGCCGTCGTTCCACCCGAACTTGTCGTAGACCTCGGTCCGGGTGCGCTCGCTGATCCTCGTCCGCGGCCGGTAGAAATCACTGAAGGCGAAGATGCCGCCGCTGCGCAGCACGCGGCGGATCTCCGCATAGCTGCGCGGCATGTCCGGCGCCTTGTGCAGCGCGCCGTGGCTGACGACGTGACTGAAACTACCGGGCTCGTACGGAAGGCGCAGCACCGACGCCCGCCGGAAGCCGACGTCCAGCCGTTGCCGCTGGCTGGTGCACAGATCGTGGGCGAACCTGACGTACTCCTCGCTCTCGAAGATCCCCTCGCCTCGGCAGCCGAACCACTGGGCCAGGTAGACCAGCAGGCATTCGCAGTCGTCGCCCACCTCGAGCACCGTGCTCGAACCGTCGATCCCCGCCTCGGCGGCGAGAAACGCGGCGGTCTGCTCGACGGTCGTCCGATAGTCGTCCCGGCTGTTCTCCCGGAAATCGTCGGTCGGGTAGTCGGCCGCATGTGCCACGCCATAGCCCGTCAAATTCAAAAAGGTATGACTGCTCTGGTCGTACATGTCTCCGACTTCCCTCCGACAATAAGGGTGGCCCGCGGTCGCGGCACCGCACCGGTGCCTGCCGGCGCGAACGCACCGAGGATCAATCGCGTTCGTCTCGCGAAGACTCTTGCCTATACCTCGAAGAGTGCCCGGATTCTCTCATGTACTCAATGGTGCTATCCCCCCTTTTCTGGTCCGGTCTTCCGTACATCGGCCCCACCCATTTACGCCGCGCCCCGGACGCATCACGAAGGATTTTGCGCCTCGCGCAACTTGATGAACGCGAGAATCCCCATTACTAGCATGATGACCGCGCCGGCGAAAGCGGCGATCTGCATTCCGTCTACATAGGCGTCGCGGGCCACGGAGGCCAGCGCCTCGCCCACCGCCCGAGGGAGCTCGGCGGCGACCGACAGCGCGCCACCGAGGGTCTCGTGCGCCACCGCGGCGGCGTCGGGCGGGACGCCGGGCGGCAGCTGCGCGGCGAGGGTGCTGCGGTAGACGGCCACCCCGATGCTGCCGAGGATGGCGGCTCCGAGCGCCTGCCCGAACTCGGTGGAGGACTCGAACAGCCCCGAGGCGGATCCCGCCTTCTCGGGCGGCGCCGTGGCGACCACCATGGTGGAGGCCAGTGCCTGCACCGATCCGATCCCCCAGCCCAGCAGGAACAGCCCGCTGAACAGCAGCGGCAGGTTGACGTCCGTGCTCAGCTGGGAGATCAGCAGGAAGCCGATCGCCCCGAAGACCATGCCGGAGCCCATGATGGTGCCGGGCCGGAACCATTTGGTGAGCGCCGCCCCGAGCACCGAGCCGGCCGCCGAGCTGACGGCCGTCGGCACGGTCATCAGCCCGGCCACGATCGGCCGCATCCCGAGCACCGACATCAGGTATTGCGTGATGAAATAGAACGTCCCGACGAGGGCGAACACCGCGAGGGTGGCGGTGATCAGGGACACGGTGAACGCGTGCCGGCGGAAGAGCGCCAGGTCCAGCATGGGGTCGGGCAGCTTGCGCTGCCTCTGCAGGAACAGGGTCAGGAACAGCAGCCCGATCACGGCGCTGATCCACATCGTCACGGAGAAGTTCTGCTCGGCGACCATCTTCACCGCGTAGACGATCGGCAGGGCGGCGAGCAGCACGAGGACCGCGCTGAGGATGTCGAACTTCCCGGGGTTGGGGTCGCGGTATTCCGGCAGGAGCGGGCCGAGCGCGAGTAACAGGATCATGATCGGCACGCTGATCAGGAAGACCGCTCCCCACCAGAAGCTCTCCAGCAGCCACCCGCCGACGATCGGCCCGGCCACGCTGCCGAGGGTGAAGATCGCGGCCCAGATGGCGATCGCCATGTGGAGCTGGCGGCCGTCGGTGAACAGCACCCGGATGAGGGCGAGGGTCGGCGGCATCAGCGTCGCCGCCGCGGCCCCCTGCAGGCCACGCGCCACAATGAGCAGCTCGGCACTGGGCGCGTACGCCGCGATGGCCGACGTGAGGCCGAACACCACCGCACCCACCAGGAGCAGCCGCCGGCGGCCGATCCGGTCACCCAGATTGCCCATCGGAATGAGCAGCCCGGCCAGCAGGAAGGCGTAGATGTCGACGATCCACAGCTGCTGCGTGCCGCTCGGTTCCAGCTCGGCGGTCAGTGACGGGAGCGCGAAGAACAGCACCGTCACCGTGATGGAGATGAGCAGTACGGGCAGCATGAGGATCGCCAGGCCGGTCCACTCCCGCCACCCCGCTTTGGCGCCTCTTTCGGCGATATCCATTCCCACCCCTCTCATACTGTGTACGTAACATTTACAGTACACCATATGTCAGCTTGCCAAAGGGCCTTGTCAAGTAGACATTGACTTCCATGACACGCTGGTGCTCCATGTCATGGCTGTTCACGATTACCTCCTGACTGACGCACATTCTCGAAGGATATTTTCGTCACAACCACTCCGTCTCTTTTTTCGTCACATAAGGCGCGTGATATAATTTCATCACAATGGAAGATCGTGATGAAATCAGGCGACCATGCTGACGTGTGTCCAGTGCGGGAAAGAGCTCACGGTGCCTCCCCGCGGGCGCAAGCCCCGCTACTGCTCGCGCTCGTGCCAGGCCCGCGCCTACCGGGCCCGCCTCGACGCGCGGACCGGCCAGGGAGCCTGGCGGGAGAAGAAGGACGAGCAGCCTTCGCCGCCCCGTCCCGCACGGCCCGTCACCGGCGGGCGCGCCGATTCCCAGCGGACCGACGTCGGCCTGTCCCGCGAGCGGATCGTGTGGACCGCCATCCGGATCGCCAACGCCGAGGGCCTGGAGAGCATGTCGATGCGGCACGTCGCGAACGTGCTCGGCGTCAAGGTGATGTCGCTGTACAACTACATCGACGGGAAGGACGCGCTGATCGACCTCATGGTCGAGGCGGTGTTCAGCGAAAGCGGGGACACCGAGCCCCACGCCTTCCGGGGCTGGCGGGCCGAACTGGAGGCCGCGGCGCGGTGGGAGTGGGCGCTGTACTCGACGTACCCGTGGGTCCTCGAGGTCATCGCGACGGTGAAGCCGCCGCTCGTCCCCAGCCTGCTCGCCCGCTTCGAACGCGGCCTGGGCGCGTTCGACGGCCTCGGCCTGGACCCCGTCATGACCCATCGGATCTATCTGGGCGTGAGCGGCATCGCGCAGGGGCTCGCCCTGCTGCGGGTGAGCGAGATCGCGTCCGAACGGCGCGGCGGCGGGATCTCGCTCAGCCAGTGGCGATCGGTGAAGGTGCCCGCGATCCTCGAGGAACTGGGCGCCGACCGCTATCCGCGGCAGGCCGCGCTGCGCAACAGCCCGGAGGTCCTCACGGACCTGGAGGAGATCTTCGAGTTCAGCCTCCAGCGCCTGCTGGACGGCATCGCCCGGTTCCTGGAGGGGGAGTCGCCCGCTCCCCCTCACCGGTGGCCCCGCTCTGGTCAGCCCTCGGCCGAGGATCACTGACGGCGCTCCCCTCGGCATGTGCGTGGTTCGCCGCTCACGCGCCGTTCGAACGCCCGCCGGACGGCTTCAGCCATTCCTCGACGGCCTTCGCGATGGACCCCGCCTCGCCCTCCAGCATCGTGAGGTGGTCGCCGCGGACCTCGCACAGGTCGTGCCTCAGATGCCAGGACGCCCGCCAGTTACCTTCCCTGGACCGCTCGCCGTCGGGCCCGGAGGGCAGGGGGGTGTCCGGTCTGAGGAAGAGCACGGGGGTTTCGATGTCCTCCACCACCGTCTCCCTGAAGAGCCGGTAGTAGCGCCCCATGGCCGTCATCCTCGTGTCGCTGAAGGGCCCGTACACCTCCGCCCGGTCGAACATCCCCTCCAGCATCTGACCGCCGAGCTCGTCGATGACGTCGCTGTCCGGCAGGAACGTGTCCAGCAGGACGAGGCCGTCCGGGCGAACCCCGTTCCGCTCCAGGTACGAGACGGCCGCGTGCGCAAAGTTGCCGCCGCCGCAGTAGCCCATCACCACGAACGGGTCGTCGCCGGCCGCCTCCCGGATGGATTCCGCCCACATGCGCACCACGACGTCCGCGTTGTCCGGAAGGCTGTCGTCCGGGCCGTATCCGGGCACCTGGAGCGCGTACAGGTCGCGTACTCCCTGGAAGTGCACGGCCAGCCGGGCGAACTGGGCCGCGCCGCCCAGCGCCATCGGCGTGCTGAAGCAGAACAGCTTCGGCCGCGCCGGCCCCGAGGCCAGGGCCAGCGGCGGGTACGCGCGGTCCAGCTCGTCCAGCGTCCGGAACACCGGCCGCAGCCGCGCCGCGGCCTCCAGCAGGTCCAGCCCCTCCTGCAGCTTCCCGGCGGGAGCCGCGGCGCGCACCAGCGAGCTGAGCGATCCGCCCCCGTCCGGCTCCGCCGGACCGGAGTCCCAGCCGGCGCCGTTGTCGATCGCGATCTCCTCCGCGAGGTGCCGGGCCAGCGCCGCGGCGGTGCCGTAGTCGAAGACCGCCGTCGCCGGCATCCGCACGCCGGTCGCCTTGTTCAGTACGTTGCGCAGCTCCATCGCGGTCAGCGAGTCGAAGCCCGCTTCGAGGAAGTTCTGCTCCGCCCGGATCGCCTCCGGCTCGCTGTAGCCGATCACCTTCGCCGCGCACTCGCGCACCATCAGGGTCAGCTCCTCGACCTGCTCCGCCGGCGACAGCCCGGCCAGCCGCCGCTGCACCACCGACCCGTCGGCCACGGCCTGCCCGGCGTGGGCGGTGCGGCGGGCGGGGGCCCGGACGAGCCCGCGCAGGATGGGCGGGACGCCGTCGTGGCGGTTGCTGAGGGTGTGGGTGTTGATGGGGAGGGGGAGGAGGTGGGGTTGGGGTGTGGTGAGGGCGGTGTCGAGGAGTTGGTTGCCTTGGGTGGTGGTGATGCGGTGGTAGCCGGCTTGTTCGATGCGGGTGATGTCGGTGGTGGTGAGGTGGGCGCTCATGCCGCTGGGTTGGTGCCAGAGTCCCCAGGCGAGGGCTTGGGCGGGTAGGCCGGTGGTGTGGCGGTGGATCGCCAACGCATCCAGGAAGGCGTTGGCCGCCGAGTAGTTACCCTGTCCGGCGCTGTCGAGGGTGGCGGCTGAGGAGGAGTAGAGAACGAACGCGGCCAGGTCGAGGTGGCGGGTGGCCTGGTGCAGGTGCCAGGCGGCGTCCGCCTTGGGCTTCAGTACCCGGTCGATCTTGTCGGGGGTGAGGGAGGTGACCACGCCGTCATCCAGCACCCCGGCGGTGTGGAAGACCGCCGTCAGGGGATGCTCGGCCGGTACCCGGTCAAGGAGCGTGGCCACCTGCTCGGGATCGGACAGATCGCAGGCCGTGATCTCGACCGTCGCGCCCGCCGTCTCCAGGTCGGCCCGGAGCTGGTCGGCGTCGGGGGCTTGGTCTCCTCGGCGGGAGGCCAGCAGCAGACGCCTCACCCGGTGCTCGGTGGCCAGGTGGCGGGCCAGGATCGCGCCCAGGCCGCCCGTGCCACCCGTGATCAGCACCGTGCCGTCCGGATCCAGCACGCGCGGCATGGTGAGGATGATCTTGCCGGTGTGGCGGGCCTGGGCCATGTGGCGGAAGGCTTGGCGGGCCTGCTGGACCGGCCAGCACCGCACCGGCAGACCGGCCAGTTCCTGGGAGGCGAACAGGTCCAGCAGCTCGGCGAGCATCTGGCCGATCCGCTCGTGCCCGGCATCCATGAGGTCGAAGCTGCGGTAACGGACGTGGGGGTGGGTGTTCGCGACGTCGGCCGGGTCGCGCCGGTCGGTCTTGCCCATCTCGACGAACCGCCCGCCGGGGGTGAGGAGGTCGAGGGAGGCGTCGGTGAACGGCCCGGCCAGCGAGTTGAGTACCACGTCCATCCCTTCGCCCCCGGTGACTGCGGCGAAGGCGTCGGTGAAGTCCAGGTCGCGGGAGGAGGCGATGTGGCCCTCAGGCACGCCCAGCGCCCGCAGCACGTGCTGCTTGGCGGGTGAGGCGGTGGCGAACACCTCCGCGCCCAAGTGCCGGGCGATCTGGATCGCGGCCATGCCGACCCCGCCGGCGCCGGAGTGGATCAGCACCCGCTCCCCCCGGCTGAGCCCGGCCAGGTCGACGAGCCCGTACCAGGCGGTCGCGAACGCTCCCGGGACGGAGGCCGCGCGGGCGAAACTCCATCCCTGCGGCATCCGCGCCATCATCCGGCGATCAGCCACGACACGCGGGCCGAAGGTCCCTTCGCCCAGGCCCATCACCTGATCGCCGACCCGCAGCCCTTCCACTCCGGGTCCGATCTCGGAGACGATCCCGGCGAACTCACCACCGATGAGCCCGCCCTGTTCGGGCACCATGCCCAGTGTCACGACCACGTCGCGGAAGTTCAGGCCGGCCGCGCGGACGTCCACGCGAACCTCACCGGCGGCCAGCTCCTGATCGGCCTCGGGGGCCGGGATCAGGTTCAGCCCGTCGATGGAGCCCTTGACGGGGCTGTCCAGCCGCCAGGCTTCCGGCCCCTCGGGCGTCGCGAGATCGCCGGACGTGTCCGCCCGGGCCAGACGGGGCACCAGCACCCGACCGGCCCGCACCGCCAGCTGCGGCTCGTCCTCCACGCCCAGCAACGAAGCCAGCGCGGTGAGCGAATCGGCCGCGCGATCGACGTCCACGAGGACGATCCGGCCTGGGTTCTCCGCCTGCGCCGAACGCACCAGGCCCGACACCGCAGCCTCGACCAGAGCACCACCGCCGGCGCTGCCGGCCTCGGTACCGGTCGTCACGGCACCCGTGGTCACCAGCACCAGCCGGGTCTCGGCCAGCCGCTCATCGGCCAGCCAGTCACGCAGCACACCCACGACCCGGTCCAGCTCCGACCGCAGGCCCTCCAGCGGTTCCCGGTCGTCTGCCTGCGGAATCGGGCAAGGAATGACCAGGGTCGTGATGCCGTCGGCCTCCGCTGCCGCGTGGAGATCGGTGTATGAGCGCACCTCCAGGGCGCCGCCGCGCAGGGCTTCGGTCACTCTGCCGTCCGTCTCTATGACGGCTATCGGCCCTCGGGCATGGGGTGGGTTCCAGCTTGGCGGTATCACCCACTGAAGGTGGTGGAGCGCCTCGTGTCCGGGCTGGGTACGCGATGACAGTCCACCGGCGGGCAGCGGACGCGTGATCAGACTCGTGACGACCGCGACCGGGACGCCGGTGGCGTCGGCGATCCGGATGCTGGAAGCGCCTCCCTCGGCCGGAAGGACGTGAACGCGCGCCTGCTGGGCGCCCGAAGCCAGGAGCTCCACCCCGTTCCAGGCGAACGGCAGCACGACGCCATCAGCCTGCTCGATCAGGCCCGTGGCATGGAGGGCAGCGTCCAAGAGAGCCGGGTGGATGCCGTACTGGTCGGCCTCGGCGGCCTCTCGCTCGTCGAGTTCTACCTCGGCGAACACCTCGTTGTCGCGGATCCAGGCCTGCTTGAGTCCCTGGAACGCCGGACCGTACCCGTATCCGGTGCCGGCGAGTGCCTCGTAGTAGCCGGACACGTCCACAGCCTGCGCTCCCGCAGGTGGCCACTGCCCATCGGCAGCGCCTGCGGTGCCGGTCGTCTCGGTGAGGGTTCCAGCGGCGTGACGCGTCCAAGGCCGCCGGCCGGTGCGGGCATGGATCGCCACCTCGCGGCGGCCGTCCTCGTCGGCTACCGACACTGCCACCTGGATCTGGACCGCCTCGTCGCCCTCGATCACCAGCGGCGCCTCAAGCGTCAGCTCCTCCACCACCGGGCAGCCGACCTCATCTCCAGCCCGCACAGCCAACTCCACGAACCCGGTGCCGGGAAACAGCAGGGTCTCCCCCACCCCGTGATCGGCCAGCCAGGGATGCGTGGCGGTGGAGATCCGGCCGGTCAGCACCAGCCCGCCCTGATCGGGCAGTTCCACCGCCGCACCCAGCAGCGGGTGGTCCACGCGGGCCTGGCCCAGCCCGCCCGCGTCCGACACACCGGTCGTGGCGGGCTCCAGCCAGTAGCGCCGGCGCTGGAACGCATACGTGGGCAGCTCGGTGCCTGCGCCGGTCACGGTGAGGAGCCGTTCCCAGTCCACGGCGACACCGGCGGTGAACGCCTCGGCCGCCGAGCGGAGGAACCGGTCGGGGCCACCCTCGCCACGGCGCAGCGATCCCACCGCAACGCCCGATGTGCCGGTGGCGTCCAGGATGTCCTGCACCGCCATCGTCAACACCGGATGCGGGCTCACCTCGATGAACGCGGTGCGGCCATCGGCCAGCAACGCCCGCACCGCCCCCTGGAAGTCCACCGGCCGGCGAGCATTGGCGAACCAGTACTCCGCCCCCAACTCCGAACCCGCCAGCACCCCGCCCGTCACCGTCGAATACACCGGCACCCGGCCGGGCGCGGGCTCGATGGGGCCCAGCATTTCCAGCAACTGCTCGCGCAACGGCTCGACCATCTGCGAATGCGAGGCCACCGTGGTCGCGATCACCCGTGCCCGCACTCCTTCACTGCGCAGGCCCTCCACGAACTCCTCCAGCGACTGCGTCGGCCCGGCCACCGCGCAGGAGGCAGGCCCGTTGTCCGCGCTCACCTCCAACCCCTCGCCCACACGCTCCCGAACCACCTCGGCGGGCAGCCCCACAGCGGCGATCGCGCCACGTCCCCACAACTCGGCGGCGAACAACCGGCTGCGCAACACCACCACCCGCACCGCGTCGGCCAGCGACAACACCCCGGCCACGCAGGCTGCCGCCACCTCACCTTGCGAGTGGCCCACTACCGCCGTCGGGCGGACGCCGATGGACTCCCACAGCTCGGCCAGCGCGATTCCGACCGCGAAGGCGACCGGCTGCAGTCTCTCGATCGAGTCCAGCCCCACCCCATCGGCGTCGGCCAGCACCTGGGCCGGGTCCCAGTCCACCCACCGCCGGATCTCGGCGAAGCACTCCTCCAGCCGGGCAGCGAACACCGGCGACGCCTGCGCCAGCTCCACCCCCATCCCGGCCCACTGCGCCCCCTGACCCGGGAACACCAGCACCGCATCCCGACGACCCGC
This sequence comes from Nonomuraea sp. NPDC051941, assembly GCF_044593615.1. NCBI lineage: Bacteria > Bacillati > Actinomycetota > Actinomycetes > Streptosporangiales > Streptosporangiaceae > Nonomuraea > Nonomuraea sp. NPDC051941. The sequence goes on along the minus strand of NZ_JBIUCF010000078.1, from coordinate 5,629 downwards.
CGCCGTACCCGACACCGAACCGGCCACCACCCCGGCACCGGGCTCTCCCGCCGCCAGCGACTGCAGCCCGCCCAGCAGCTCCTCCCGGTCGGCGCCCATGACGACGGCACGGTCCTCGAACACCGGCCGCGTGCGTACCAGCGACAGCCCGACCTCGCCGACCGGCAACTCCGGCCGTGCCACCACGTACTCGGCCAGCCGGGACGCCTGAGCGCGCAACGCCTCCTCACCGCGCCCCGACACCACCCACGGCACCACACCGGACATCACAGGAGCGCTCCCGGACTCCTCCTCCTGCGGCTCCGGTTCGGGAGCCTGCTCCACGATCACGTGCGAGTTCGTCCCGCTCACCCCGAACGACGACACACCCGCCCGCCGCGGCCTGTCCGCCGGCTCCGGCCAGTCCTGTGCCTGCTCCAACAGCCGAACCTGCCCCTGCTCCCAATCGACATGAGTCGTGGGCGTGGACACGTACAGGGTCTGCGGCAACAGACCATGCCGCATCGCCAGCACCATCTTGATCACACCGGCCACCCCCGCAGCCGCCTGCGTGTGACCGATGTTCGACTTCACCGAGCCAAGCCACAACGGCTCGGCCGCACCCCGATCCCGCCCATACGTCGCCAGCAACGCCTGCGCCTCGATCGGATCCCCCAGCGCGGTCCCCGTGCCATGCGCCTCGACCGCGTCCACCTCAGCACCCGACAACCCCGCATTGGCCAGCGCCTGACGGATCACCCGCTCCTGCGAAGGACCGTTCGGAGCCGTCAAACCGTTACTGGCCCCGTCCTGATTGACCGCCGAACCCCGGATCACCCCCAACACCCGATGACCAGCGGCCACCGCATCCGACAACCGCTCCAGCACCAGCACACCGACACCCTCGGACAGGACGGTGCCGTCGGCCTCGTCGGAGAACGCCTTGCAGCGGTCGTCCCGCGCCAGGCCGCGCTGGTGGCTGAAGTCCACGAGGAGCTCCGGCGTGGCCATGATCGTCACGCCGCCCGCGAGCGCGAGCGTGCTCTCTCCGGCGCGCAGCGACTGGCACGCCATGTGGATGGCGACGAGCGAGGAGGAGCAGGCGGTGTCCACCGTGACGGCTGGCCCCTCCAGACCCAGCGTGTACGCGACCCGGCCGGAGATGACGGAGCTGGAGTTGCCCGTTCCCAGGTAACCCTCGCTGCCCTCGGGCAGGGGGCCTCGGCCCACCTCGTAGTCGTTGGCGAAGGCGCCGATGAAGACGCCCGCGGAGGTGCCGCGCAACGAAGCCGGATGGAGGCCGGCCCGCTCCAGGGCCTCCCACGAGACCTCCAGCACCAGCCGCTGCTGCGGGTCCATCGCCACGGCCTCACGCGGGCTGATCCCGAAGAACGCGGGGTCGAACTCGTCCGCCCCTTCGACGAACCCGCCCGAGCGCGCGTAAGTCGTCCCGCTGCTGTCCGGGTCGGGGTCGTACAGCGCTTCCAGGTCCCAGCCCCGGTCCTTCGGGAACGGGACGATCCCCTGCTCGCGCTCCAGCAGCAGCTTCCACAGGTCCTCCGGCGAGTTCACCCCGCCGGGGTAGCGGCAGCTCATCGCCACGATCGCGATCGGCTCGCGCTCCTTCTCCTCGACCTCACGCAAACGTCGGTTGGCCTGCTGGAGATCCTCGGTCACTCGCCGCAGGTATGCGAGGAGCTTCTCTTCGTCAGCCATGCCGTCCCGCCTTCCCTAAGGGGTTTCGAGTTTGCGTTTCCTGGGGGACCTAAAGGCCCTGGTCGATCAGCGAGAAGAGCTCGTCGGCGCTCGCCGTGCGCACCTTGCTCTCCTCGTCCGTTCCGGATCGGTCGCCGCGCCACTCGTCCATGAGCTTCTGCAGGCGAACGGTGATCTCGGACCGCGCCTCGACATCGATGGCGATCTTGCCCAGCAGCCGGCCCAGCTCGTCCAGGCTCTGCAGCACCTGCGACTCGGCCGGTTCCTTCTTCGGCAGGAGCTGGCTGCCCATGTACTCGGCGATGGCGACCGCGTTGGGGTAGTCGAAGATCAGCGTCGCCGGCAGCCGGAGTCCGGTGGCCTTGCCGAGCCGGTTACGCAGCTCCACCGATGTCAGGGAGTCGAATCCGAGTTCGCTGAAGCTCCTGTCCGGATCCACGTGCTCTTCGGAGGCGTGTCCCAGCACGCCGGCGGCCTCCGTACGTACCAGCGAGACCAGCATGCGCTCCTGCTCGGCCGGAGGCAGCCCGGCCAGGCGCTGCTGCAGCGCCGACTCGCCGTCCGAGGCGGGTTGCGCGCTCTGGGCGGTACGGCGTGCGGGGGTGCGCGCCAGGCCGCGCAGGACGGCGGGGATGCCGTCCTCGCGGGCGCCGAGAGCACGGACGTCCATGGGCAGCGGTACGAGGAAGGGCTCCGCCATGGCCAGGGCGGCGTCCAGCAGTCGCATGCCTTCGGCGGCGCCCATCGCGGTGAACCCCGAACGGGACAGCCGCTCCAGGTCGATGTCGCCCAGCCGGCGCGTCATGCCACCCGTTTCCGGCGCCCACACCCCCCACGCGAGGGACTGGGCTGGCAGGCCGGTGGCGTGGCGGTGGATGGCGAGCGCGTCGAGGAAGGCGTTGGCGGCGGAGTAGTTGCCCTGTCCGGCACTGTCGAGGGTCGCGGCCGAGGAGGAGTAGAGGACGAACGCGGCCAGGTCGAGATGGCTGGTGGCCTGGTGCAGATGCCAGGCGGCGTCCGCCTTGGGCCTCAGTACCCGGTCGATCTTGTCCGGGGTGAGCGAGTCGATCACGCCGTCGTCCACCACTCCGGCGGCGTGGAAGACCGCCGTCAGGGGATGTTCGGTGTGGACGCGGTCGAGGAGCGCGGTGACCTGCTCGGGGTCGGACAGATCACACGCGGTGATCTCGACCGTTGCGCCGGCTGCTTCCAGGTCGATGCGGAGTTGGTCGGCGTCAGGGGCTTGGTCCCCTCGGCGGGAGGCCAGCAGCAGATGCCCGACCTGGTGCTCGGTGGTCAGATGGCGGGCCAGGATCGCGCCCAGACCGCCCGTGCCGCCCGTGATCAGCACCGTGCCGTCCGGATCCAGCGCGCGCGGCATGGTCAGGACGATCTTGCCGGTGTGGCGGGCCTGGGCCATGTGCCGGAAGGCTTGCCGAGCCTGCTGCACCGGCCAGCACCGCACCGGCAGACCCGCCAGCTCCTGACCCGCGAACAGGTCCAGCAGCTCGGCCAGCATCTGCCCGATCCGCTCGTGTCCGGCGTCCATGAGGTCGAAGCTGCGGTACCGGATTCCGTTGTTCTCGACGTCCGCCGGGTCACGCAGGTCGGTCTTGCCCATCTCGATGAACCGGCCGCCGGGGGCGAGCAGGTCGAGAGAGGCGTCGGTGAACGGCCCGGCCAGCGAGTTGAGCACGACATCCACCCCTTCACCTCCGGTGACCGTGGCGAAGGCGTCGGCGAATTCGAGGTCGCGGGAGGAGGCGATGTGGTCGTCGGCCACGCCCAGCGCCCGCAGCAGGTGCTGCTTGGCGGGTGAGGCGGTGGCGAACACCTCCGCGCCCAGATGCCGGGCGATCTGGATGGCGGCCATTCCGACCCCACCCGCGCCGGAGTGGATCAGCACCCGCTCCCCCCGGGTGAGCCCGGCCAGGTCGACCAGCCCGTACCAGGCGGTCGCGAACGCTCCCGGGACCGACGCCGCACGGGCGAAACTCCACCCCTGCGGCATCCGCGCCATCATCCGGTGATCAGCCACCACGCGGGGACCGAACGTCCCCTCGCCCATGCCCATCACCCGGTCGCCGACGTTCAGCCCGTCCACCCCGGGCCCGACCTCGGCGATGACGCCGGCGAACTCGACGCCCATCGCCCCGGCCTCACCCGGGTACATGCCCAAGGAGTTGAGCACGTCGCGGAAGTTCAGGCCGGCTGCGCGGACGTCCACGCGCACCTCACCGGCGGCCAGCTCCCGGCCGGCTTCCGGGGCCGACATCAAGGTCAGCCCGTCGATGGAGCCCTTGGCGGGGCTGTCCAGCCGCCAGCCGTCGGGTCCTTCGGGGGTCGGGAGCTCGCCGGAGGTGTTCGCCTGGGTGAGACGGGGCACCAGCACCCGGCCGGCCCGCACCACCAGCTGCGGCTCGTCCTCCACGCTCAGGAGGGAGGCCAGCGCGGTGAGCGAATCGGCCGCATCGTCGACGTCCACCAGGAGGATCCGGCCGGGGCTCTCGGCCTGAGCCGAGCGCACCAGGCCCGACACCGCCGCCTCGACCAGAGCACCACCGCCGGCGCTGCCGGCCTCCGTTCCGGTCGTCACCGCACCCGTGGTCACCAGCACCAGCCGGGTCTCGGCCAGCCGCTCGTCGGCCAGCCAATCGCGCAGCACACCCACGACCCGGTCCAGCTCCGACCGCAGCGCCTCCGGAAGCGTGTCCTGCCCGGCAGCCGCCTGCAGGCGCATGACCACGGCGGCGGGAAGAGCATGCCCGGACGCGACCGCGTCGCCCAACGCCGCCGCGTCCGCGTACTCCTCGACACCACCGCCGGCGGACTCGATCGCCGCCGCCAGAGCGGGCCACCGCTCGCCCACCACCGCAACGTCGCCCACCGGGGTGTCCGCGAGGTCGTTCGCCGGCGGCACCCAGTCCATGCGCAGCAGCGACGACGAGGACGCGGTCGCGGCCAGCTTCTGGTCAGCAAGCTCCCGCAGGATCAGCGAGCCGATGGAGGCCACGGCCTGTCCCGCGGAGTCACCCGTCTCCAGGGTCACCGCGCCGTCGTCGGCTCGGCGCAGGCGTACGCGCAGGTGACTGGCGGCGGAGGCGTGCAGCCGCACGTCGGTCCAGGCGAAGGGCAGAGTGATCTTCGAGTCGTCGGAGAGTCGCTCGGCCACGCCGATGGCGTGCAGGGCCGCGTCCAGCAGCGCCGGGTGGATACCGTACCGGCCGGCCTCGGCGGCCTCCCGCTCGCCGAGTTCCACCTCGGCGAACACCTCTCCGTCGCCTTCCCAGGCTCGCTTGAGTCCCTGGAACGCCGGTCCGTATCCGTACCCTGCGGCGGACAGCGTCTCGTAGTGGTTCGACACGTCCACCGCCTGTGCTCCTGCCGGCGGCCACTGGCTCCAGTCGAAGCCTGCCGCGTCGCCGCTGTCTGCCGTGGCCACGATTCCGGCGGCATGACGTGTCCATGGCCGCGTACCGCTGCGGGCGTAGACCGTCGCCTCGCGCCGGCCGTCCTCGTCGGCGGCGGCCACCGCCACCTGGATCAGGATCGACTCGTCCCGTTCGATCACCAGCGGCGTCTCGATCGTCAGCTCTTCCACTACCGAGCAACCGACCTCGTCGGCCCCGCGCACCACCAGCTCCACGAACCCGGTGCCGGGGAACACGACCTTCTCCCCCACCGCGTGGTCGGCCAGCCACGGATGCGCGGCGACCGAGATCCGCCCCGTCAGGACCACTCCGCCCTGATCGGGCAGCTCCACCGCGGCGCCCAGCAGGGGGTGATCTGCGGGGGCCTGGCCTAGCCCGTCGACGTTCGTGACGGTCGAGGGCGCTTCGAGCCAGTAGTGGTGGTGTTGGAAGGGGTAGGTGGGCAGGTCGGTGGTGGTGGCGTGGGGGATGAGGGTGGTCCAGTTGGGGGTGGTGTTGGTGTT
>NZ_JBIUCF010000077.1:0-44923 GCF_044593615.1 Nonomuraea sp. NPDC051941 | reverse complement strand
CAAGGTGTTCACCGACACCCACCTGAACCGGATGGAGGAGATCATGCGGGACGTGTGCGCCGACTTCGAGACCGAGCTGCGCGAGTTCAACGGCGGGAACAATCACGTCCACCTGCTGGTGAACTTCCCGCCCAAGATCGCCCTGTCCAGACTCGTCAACTCGTTGAAGGGCGTTTCCTCACGAAGGATGCGCCAGGAGTTCCCGAGCTGGCCCGTCACTATTACCGGGCGACCAAGCTGTGGTCGGGCTCGTACTTCGCCGGGTCGGTGGGCGGCGCACCGATCAGCGTCCTGCGCCAGTACATCGAGCAGCAAAACCGTCCCGGTTAAGGCACGTTCAGGCCCCAGAGGGCCTTCCTGCGCGGGCCTTCACCCCCGGCCTGAAGTGAAGGCCGGAGCACTGGCCCGCATTCCGGTAGCCACGGTCGATCTCGTGCTCGTGCCGAGCGCGGGTCCGCTCGGCGCCGTCGGGGGTCGTCCACCACAGGCCGCCGTCGAACCGCAGCCACTCCAGGGCCGGGTCGGCGGCGAACCGCGTGCGGTAGCGGTCGATGCCGAGCAGGCGCAGGAGATGGTACGGGCCGGACCGCGCGCCCGCCGAGTTGAGCCAGGACAACGAGCGGCCCGACGCCCCACTGGCCAGCTCCGCCTCGGTGACCAGGACGACCTCGGCGCCCGCCGTGAGCTCCCCACGAACCTCCTGGCCGAGCGGAAGTGACCGCTACATCGTCGCCTCCGACACCGAGCGGCGGACCGACCCCTTGTCGTCGGAGGTGACGCCCAACCGCATGATCATCTGCGGGTACTCGTCCGAGCAGAGCTCGTGGCGCAGGAACTCGCGCAGCAGATCCATCTCCAGCGCCTGCGTGTGGAAGGCGGCGCTGACACCGTAGGCGGCGGCCTCCAGCAGGACGTGCTGCAGCGCCTGCCCGGCGTCGATCCACTCCTGGCGGCCGTCGCCCCGCGTGGTGAGCAGCGCCACGACTCCGGCACACGTCTCGGTCCGCTGGTCGGCCTGGCTGCCCCAGTCGTGCCCCCAGGAGTAGTCGCGCTGGGGGAAGTCCGGGTCCGTGCGTACCGCCTGGCGGGGGTAGCCCTCGGCGGGCACCCCGTCCTTGCGGCTGCTGCCCGGCGGCCGGGCCCAGCGGACCACCTCCAGGCCGAAGCGGCGGTCCTGCGCCTGGATGCCCTGCGCGGCCTGGGTGAGGGCGGCGATGACCCTGACCGCGTCCGGGGAGCGGACGGGGGTCAGCCTGGCGCCCTCCTCCATGGCGGCGCGGGTCAGCCGTTCGATCAGCCTGTCGGGCACCGGCACGTCGGCGAAGCCGGCGCGGTGGGTGCGGCGCCGTTCGATCTCCTTGCCCAGAGTCTTGAGGGACTCGTCGGGGGCCATTTCGGCGCCCGGCCGGAGCCTGGCGAGCAGCGAGGGGCGGTCCGGGTCCGGCAGCGTACGCACCACGGGCTCCCAGCCTTCGCAGCGCATGGCCGTACGGAGGGTGTAGAGCGCCGCGCCGCAGCTGATCAACAGCTCGCGGCCGGAGGTGTCGCTGACGCGCAGTTTTCTGTCCGGGTCCGCCCGCAGGCTGATCTCCTCCCCCGAGGTCGTGAAGATCCAGGGCTGCGTGTTGTGTATGGACGGCGCCCAGCGCGCGGCCTCCAGCGCGGTGTCGATCGCGTGCTTCGCCGATAGGACAGCCATGGCTTCCACCTCCGTCGGGCCCTCTGTCCAGCCCATCACACCCTCCACTTCCGGGTCAGGGCCGAAGGTCCCCGGCCGCCAGGGCCGTCAGGCCCTCTATCGGCGGTAATGAAGGGACTTTCGCCTCTAACGCGAAGGTGGCACCAAAAGGGAGGTTGAGGGTATGCAGCTCGATTCGTCCGGACTTCAGGTGCTCTCCCGCGAGGAGTGTCTCGGCCTGCTGTCCACGACCCCCATCGGCCGGATCGTGTTCACCGAACATGCCCTGCCGGCCGTGCAGCCGGTCAACTTCCACCTCGACGGCCGCTCCATCGTGATCCGGACCTCGATCGGGTCGAAACTGGCGGCCGCCACGCGGCACGCCGTGGTGGCCTTCGAGGCCGACGAGTTCGATTCCGAGCTGCGTACGGGCTGGTCCGTCACCGCGGTCGGGCAGGCGCGGGCCGTGACGGACCCGGACGAGATCCACCGGCTGGCGGCGCTGCCGTTGACCACCTGGGTGCCGGGGAACCGGGACCACTACATCGTGGTCGACGCCCAGGAGGTGTCCGGCCGGCGCATCACCCCCTGAGGGCGCTTGAGGGCGCTGCTGTTCGCGGCGTTTGACGAATCCAGGAAAAAGCGCGGGATTCATAGCAAGCCATCAGGCAACAGTAATAGCAACATCACTGTCTGTAATCGGGGTGAAGCAATGCGCAAAGTGATCATTCTGACTGTGGCCGTGGCCGCCGCTGCCGCGCTGACGATGGCGGGCCTGGCGGTCCTTCGAGGCGACTCGCGTTCGGCCAAAGCCCGCTAGGCGGACCTGGGGCCAGGACCCCGAAGTCCCGCAGTTCGCGTCGCGGGCTGCGGGAAGGTCGCGAGCTGTGGGAAGGTCGCGGGCTGCGGGAAGGTCGCGGGCTGTGGGAAGGTCGTCACTTCCGCATCCCGCACGGCATGCTCCAGCCCTTGAACCAGTGGGCCAGGTACCGCTGCATCCGGAACATCTCGGCATGCCGGGCGTCGCGCATCCTGACGGCGAAGCGGGCGGTCTCGGCGTGCGTTGCCCGCCCGGACATCAGCAGTTGCTGGGACATCGACACCGCGGCCATGTGATGCGGAATCATGTCGAGCAGGAACGCGTTGTCCAGCGCGTCGCCCGACAGCTCGGACAGATCGCGGATCATCGGCTGGTAGCCGGTCGCCATCCTCGAACGCCCTGGGTACCACTTGTCCAGCCAGGCTCTCATCGTGGCGATGTCGGCGCTCTGCCGGGCGATGATCGAGGCTCCGAGAGCGCGCATCTGCGGCCGGTCCGAGCGCCGTAGTTGCCGGGCCGCCGTCACGGCTTCTTGATCGTGAGCCACCATGCGGGCCAGATAGCCGGCCTCGTCGGTGACGTTCATGCTGCGCGTCGACCCGTACGGTCCGGTCAGGCTCCGCTCCGTCGGCGTGGCGTTGCGCTGCTCGACGATGGCCTGCTGGGCGATGCCGGTGGCCGTTGCGGCAAGGCCGGTAACCGCGACGGCCGCCAGCGCGGAACCGGCCGCGATCCCCGCCACTGCCGAACGTTTCATCTCGGCTCCCCGTGTTCGACTCCCCTTCCTGTCCATGCTCCGGGGTGGCTCACCGCGTCCGACAGGGCCTTACGCCCCATACGATCAGGACCAACGTCCTTCCAGCGGAGCCGATCTCACAGGGGGATCCGCCAGCACAGCCGCGTCCCGCCCGCTTCGGGCGTCGTGAGCTCCGCGCCGCCGCCCAGCCGGGTGGCGCGTTCCTCGATGTTGCGCAGGCCGCTCCGGCGTCCCGTCTCCCCCAGGCCGACGCCGTTGTCCGTGACCACGAGCACGAGCCCGCCGCCCGCGGCCTCGACGAGGACGTCGACGCTCGTCGCGCGGGAGTGGCGGACCACGTTGGACAGGGCCTCGCGCAACACGGCCAGCAGATGATCGGCGACCGGCTCGGGCACCAGCGCGTCGATCTGACCTTCCATGCGCAGGCCCGGCATGAAACCCAGATGGCCCGCGACGCCCTCCACCAGCTCCACGATCCGGCCCCGCAGGCTGGGAACGGGCTGCTCGCCGGAGCCCTGCAGCGCGAAGATGGACGAGCGGATCTGCCGGATCGTCCCGTCCAGCTCGTCGATCGCGTGCTGGACCCGCTTGGCCGCCTCCGGCCGCTCCACCAGCCGGATCGTGCTCATCAACGTCATCGCGGTGGCGAACAACCGCTGGATGACCACATCGTGCAGATCTTTGGCGATGCGATCGCGATCTTCCAGGAGGCCGAGCCGCTCGGCGTCCCTGCGCGCCTCGGCCAGCTCCAGCGCGATCGCCGCCTGACCGGCGAACGCCTGCAGCATCTGCTCGTCCGCCCCGGTGAACGGCAACCGCCCGCTCCGCTTGGCCAGTACCAGCACCCCGCGCACGTTCGGCGCGCTGCCGAACGGCACCATCATCACCGGCCCGTAACCCAGCCGCCGCAGCGGCGAGCCGGGACGCGGGCCGCTCTGCATGTCCGGGTCGGACATCGCCTCGCCCTGGACGAACACGTCCCCGGCGAGCGTCTCCGACACCACGAAGACGGCCCCCAGCAGCTCCTGCGCGCCCTCGCCCTCCGCGACCTCCACGAGCAGCGACTCCCTCGACGGCTCCGGCAGGAGCACCTCGACCAGGTCCGCATCGGTCATCGCGAGGGCGGAGTCGGCCACCAGGCTCAGCACCTGACGCGGGTCGGCGCCGGACAGCAGGCGCGTGGTCACCTCGGCCGACGCCTGCAGCCAGGTCTCCCGCCGCCGGGACACCGCGTACATGCGGGCGTTGTCCACGGCGACGCCGGCCGCGGTGGCCAGCGCCACGACGATGGCCTCGTCCTCCTCGTCGAACTCTTCGCCGCCGCGCTTCTCGGTCAGGTAAAGGTTTCCGAAAACTTCCTCGCGCACCCGGATCGGGACGCCGAGGAAGGTGCCCATCGGCGGATGCCCCTGGGGGAAGCCGTACGACTCCGGGTGGTCGGCGATGCGGCCCAGCCTGAGCGGCCGCGCGTCCTTGATCAGCAGGCCCAGCAGGCCCAGGCCGTGCGGCCAGTGCTCGATCCTGGCGATCTCCTCCTCGGTCAGCCCCACCGGGATGAACTGGATGAGCGTGCTCTCGTGGCCGATCACGCCCAGCGCGCCGTAGCTGGCGTCCACGAGCTTGGTCGCGGTCTCCACGATGCGGCGCAGCACAGTCTCCAGATCGAGCTCGCTGCCCACCGACACCACGGCCTCGAGCAGTACGTGCACCCGATCCCGGGTGGCCAGCACGGTATTGAGCCGTACCTGCAGCTCGGCCAGCAGCTCGTCGAGCCGCACGTGCGGCATCACCGGATGATGCTCGCTCTCCACATCTTCAAGTGTCGCACCAGGCCGGCCGGTGTCTCTCGCGGTGCTCCCGGCATCGGATAGCGTCGTATATGTGATTCGTGTGTTCCTCGTCGACGATCATGAGGTCGTCCGGCGGGGCGTCGCCGCGTTGCTGGGATCCGAGGACGACATCGAGGTCATCGGGGAGGCCGGCACGGCCGAGTCCGCGATCGCCCGCATCGCCGCGCTGAAGCCCGACGTGGCGGTGCTGGACGTACGGCTGCCGGACGGCAGCGGCGTGGACGTGTGCCGCGAGGTGCGCTCGAGGGTGCCGGGGCTGGCGTGCCTGATGTTGACGTCGTTCGCCGATGACGACGCGCTGTTCGAGGCGGTGATGGCCGGGGCGGCCGGCTACGTGCTCAAGCAAATTCACGGCTCCGACCTGGTCGGCGCGGTCCGCACGGTCGCCGCGGGGCAATCGCTGCTCGACCCGCAGACCACCGCCGCCATGCTGCAGCGCCTGCGCGACCAGGCCGCCAGGAAGGATCCCCTTGCCGCGCTGTCGGACCAGGAACGGCACATTCTTGACCTCATCGGTGAAGGGCTGACCAACCGGCAGATCGGCGAGCAGTTGTTCCTGGCCGAGAAGACGGTCAAGAACTACGTGTCCAACCTGCTGGCCAAGCTCAACATGCAGCGCCGCACCCAGGCCGCCGCGCTGGCGGCGCGCCTGCGGGACTCCCGTCCCGAGTAACCCGCCGGCGGCCGGGGGGACAGCGTTCAGGGCGCGTCTCCCACGGTGGAGGCCGGGGGAAGGACGGGTTCGAGGTGGAACATCCCGGTGACCACCTCATGGGACCCTTCGGCCGGGCGGAGACGTCCGGCGACGGCCAGCAGCACGTCATGAGCCGTGACCAGGCCGATCAGCCCGCCCCCGTCGACCACCGGCACGGCGTCGCACCCGGCGTCCAGCATCGCCGCCGCGACCCGGGTCAGCGGGGTGTCCGGGCGGACCACCGGCCTGCGCTCGCACCCGAGCAACATCCGTACCTGACGGCTGGACTGCTCCTCCGGACCGCCCGACCAGGACACCGCCACCTGCTCACGCGTCAGGATGCCGAACACGTGCCGCCCCTCGACGACCGGCAGGTGGTGAACGTCGGCGCGGCGCATCAGCTCCCAGGCCATCAACGGCGACTCGTCCGGCTTGACCGCCACCAGGACCCGGCTCATCACCTGCTCGGCGGCCAGCATTTCGACGGTCATGACCCCTCCTTTCTCCCACTTCCACCTTCGCGACGGCGAGCCCGCCGCGCCCGGGGACGAAGTCCCGAATGGGGGTGACATTGGTCCCCATCTCGCCTGGTTCAGGGGAGTGTCGCGTCGGCGAGCAGCTGGGCGAATCGACGGGGAGTGCCGGCCTGGGACCACATCGTCCGCTGCCGGGCCGCACCCGTCCCCCGGCGGGCCAGCCGGTGGAGCAGCAGGGCGATCGGTTCGGGCTCGGGCAGGCGCGGCAGGAGGAGCTCCAGCAGGTCGCGGTGGGTCAGGGCCCGCGACGTGTACGGATCGAGGGCTGGCGCGTCCAGGCCGAGCCGGGCGGCGGCGGCCAGCTCGGCGACGATCTGCCGGTCACTCAGCGCCTTGATCGGCACATTTCTCGTCATGTCGGCGATGGCCAGGGCGACGAGCGCCCGCGCCATGGCGGCCAGCAGCACGGTGTCCTCGACCGAGAGGCAGGTGTCCATGACCCGCAGCTCCACGGTCGGGTAGCGCGGTGACAGCCGGGCGTGGAAGTACACGCTCCGTTCGTCCAGGGCCCGGCCGCGGCGGATCAGGTGGCACACGGTGGCGTCGTAGTCGGCCGCCGACCGCCACGCCAGGGGAGGCGCCGCCGTCGGCCAGCGGCTCCACTGCCGGTAGCGGCGGCTGGCCCAGCCCGTGTCCCCGCCGCCGGCGATCGGAGAGTTGGCGCTGAGCGCCAGCAGCGTGGCCAGATAGGGCCGGAGCCGGGTCAGGATCTGCACGCCCAGTTCGCGGGAGGAGATGCCGACGTGTACGTGGCAGCCGCAGGTGCCCGAGCCCGCGACCAGGGCTCCATGGCGGGCCGCCAGCGCCCGATAACGGTCGTCGGCCGTGAGAGCGGACAACCCGGGCATGTTTCGCGGGGGAATCCCGCACGCGACGAGATGGCAGCCCAGTTCCCGCGCCGCGCGTGCGGCGAGCGTCCGGTGGCGGGACAGTTCCTCGGCCACCTGCGCCAGGTCCGTGCACACGCCGGTGACCGTTTCGAGCTGGTAGCGCATGGCCTCGGCTTTGACGTGCGGATCGCCGCCGAGCAGCGCCAGGACCGCCGGCGCGGCCAGGGCCGGGCCGCCTTCGGCATGATCCAGCAGCAGGAACTCCTCCTCCACCCCCACCGTCAGCGTCCGAACCACAGGGGTGGCGGTGCCATCCGCTCTCATCGCAGCCTCCCCGGAAGCAACCTGCGTACGGGGCGATCGATCCCTTCCCTACCGCACCACGGCGACGGCGCAGCGGGCGTGGTGGAGCATCGCGTGGCTGACCGAGCCCAGCAGCGCCGAGCGGATGACTCCGCGCCCGTGCGAGCCGACCACCACCAGCGCGGCCTGGGCCGAAGCGGTCACCAGAGCGTCGACCGGGTGGGCGCGCCGCACGTCCTCGACCACCTCCACCCCCGGGTACGCCTCCCGGAATCGGGCGATCCGGGCGGCGACGACCTGGTTGGCGGCCGCGGTGACGTCGTCGGGGTCGTAGTTGACCTGTGGGGCGTACAACTGCACCGGCGGCTGCCAGGCGTGGAGCGCGCGCAGCGGGCTGCCGCGCAGCTCGGCCTGGCGGAAGGCGAACTCGAGCGCGGGCTCGCACTCCGGCGAGTCGTCGACGCCGACCACCACCTCACCGCGTACGGACTCCTGCTCGGGCCGCACCACGACCACCGGGCAGTGCGCCTGACCGGCCACGTGCAAGCTCACCGAGCCGAGCAGGGCCCCCTCGAACCCGCCCAGCCCCCGGCTGCCGATGACGATCTCGGTCGCGTCCTTGGCCTGCTCCCGCAGGGCCACCGCCGCGGGCCCCTCGACGACCTCGGTCGACACCTCGACGTCCAGCTGGCGCTCCCCCGCCAGCTCGGCCGCCTCGGTCACCATCGTCTGCGCCATGCGGTCGAGCACGTCCGGCTCGGGAGCGGCGTGGAACCTCGAAAACCGGTACGAATCGCGGTTCACGGCGTGCACGACGCGCAGCGGCTCGTGCCTGCGCTTCGCGTCATCCACCGCCCAGGCCACCGCCGCGCACGACGCCCGCGATCCGTCGACACCTGCAATGATCATGTTGGTCCCCCCTCTCCCCCCATCGCACCGCACGCGACCTCGCCGCCCCAGGGCCATAAGTCCCTCATGAACAGGGCCAACGACCCGGCGTCCGACGGCCGTGAAAGGGCTCGTCAAGGGGCCTTTCAGGGGCCTGGCGCGCTGCCGGCCGGCTCGCGCGCGAAGAGCCCGCCGAGAGCGGCGGCGAGGACGGGCAGCGCGACGACCACGGCCGCGATCGTCGGCCTCGTACGGACCAGGCCGGCGATCGGAGCGCGCCGATGGGCGGCGTGATCGCTGATCACGCCGCCCATCGCCGGTCAGGTGAGGAAGCTGCCGTAGGGGCCGTTCAGCATGGCGTTCTTCTGTGTCTGGTTGAAGATGCAGTTCGGGTAGGAGTAGAAGGTCGCCGACATGCACGTCCCGTCGGTGGAGGTGGCGTCGGGCAGGCCGAACGCGTGCCCCAGCTCGTGCACCATTCCGCCGTACCACCGGTTCATCGCGCCGTTGATCCCCGCGGCGCCGTCGGCGTCGTGTCCGCTGAGGATCACCCAACCGTTGCCACCGCCGCCACCGGCGCCGTCGCCTTCGGCGCTGATCTCGCCGACGTTGACCCAGCGGTTGTCCGGCGCGCCGAGACCGAGCTTACGGCGCAGCTCGGCCTGCATGTTGCACACCGTCCACCAGTACTTCTCGCCGCAGTTCGGGGTGTTCTCGTACCAGGTCCGCGGCTGGTCGCCGTTGACGACCTCGACGACCGGGTTGTTCAGCGTGAACGTCTTGCCCAGCTGCTGCTTGAAGAAGCGCTGCGCCTCCTGCATGACCTTCGCGATGCCGTCCGGGTAGCGCTGGTCGTAGGCCACGTCCGAAGGCTTGAGCCAGTAGACCCGCACGGTCCGCGACGGCGGCGGGCCCGACGTCGGGGTCACGGTCGGGGTCACTGTGGGAGTCACTGTGGGAGTCACCGTGGGAGTCACGGTGGGGGTGGGGGTCACGGTGCCCGTGCAGGTGACGCCGTTGAGGGTGAAACTGGCCGGCACCGGATTGGTGGAGTTGTTCCACGTGCCGTTGAACCCGAACGAGGCGCTGCCGTTCGTCGGCAGGGAGCCGTTCCAGCCGGCGTTGGCGGCGGTCACCGCGCTGCCGCTCTGCGTCACGACGGCGTTCCAGGCCTGGCTGACCGTCTGCGAGGCGGCGAAGCTCCAGCGCAGGGTCCAGCTCGTGAGTGGATCACCGAGGTTCTTGATCGCGACGTTGGCGCTGAAGCCGCCGGCCCACTGCGAGCCCAGGGTGTAGGTGACCTGGCAGCCGGCCGCGGCCGCGTGCGCCGTGATCGTGCTCGCCACCGCGGCGCCGGCCATGCAGACGGCCAGGGCCCCGGCGATGAGGCCCCTGCGTAATCCTCGTAAGTGCATCCGCTTTCTCCGTGTGAGGGGGGAGCCCGAAAAATGTGAACCTTAACAACGAGTACGGTGATGATCCATACCGAGCCTGTCAATAAACGTCGGCGGAAGGCTGCTACGGACGTGGGGAAATGCTTTTGGGACTCTGAAAGTTTCAGGCCGACAGATGCTCGCGGAGCAGCGCGAAGAACGTGTCGCCGCGGACGATCTCGAACGGATCCCCCAGGAGCCCCGCGAGCTCGGCGATGTCGGCCGGCGTCCAGTTCCAGGCGTTGACCGCGCCGGCGATGAACAGCGGCGCTCCCCCGTCCCATCCCCCGATCCGCCGCACCAGCGTGTCCCGGTACTCCTGCGCCTTGCCCTGCGGCGAGAAGTTCCCGATCACGGGCAGGCCCGCCGGGTGGATCAGCAGGTCGCCGGTCTCCCACGACTGGATGATGCCGCGCACCGGGGTGTCGCGCCGGTAGGCGGCGACGATGCGCTCGTCGAAGGCCACCCAGCCGTCGCCCTCGGGCTTGCGGTGGTTGTAGGCGTAGACGAGATCCATACCGGTACGGCGCAGGAATCGGCCGGTGAGCCGCGTGTACGCGGCCAGCGCCGCCGCCGGTCAGGACCCCGGGTAGGTGTAGCCGGCGCCGGACGGGCCGGCCACGAGCAGGTCGTTGGCGGTGGCCGTGCGCTGGTAGTACGCCAGCAGCGCGGGCCCGATGTCGGCCAGCAGCGGGCTCACCGTCCAGTTGACCGGCACGCCGCCGCGCTTGGGGTCGTCCCAGATCTCGCGCATCCGGCGCTGGCAGTACTGGATGTTGTCGCCCTCGCCGACCGTGAGCGTGAGATAGACGCGAGCGCGTAACCTGGCCGGCGGTCGCGGGCGTACCCGGTCGGAGATTTTGGCGGAGACCCCGGCGTGGACGGTGGCGTTCATGTAGTAGTCGGCGGGGACCACCTCGACGCCGTGCTGCGAGGCCCGGTCGACGCCGCCCCACTCGCCCGCCACGTCGTTGGAGAACCAGCCCGCGTACGGCGTGGCGGGCTCCACCCGGCCGAAGATCTCGTCGAGCAGCTCACCGGTGGCGCCGCTGGGCGGCAGCCAGAAGACCATGGCCCGGGTGGCCACCGCGTAGTCGCGGAAGTAGGGAAACGGCTCGACCCGGGTGGGCGCGGTCGTCGCGGCAGTGACCAGGTACTGGTTCCACAGGTCCACCTCGACGAGCAGTTGCCGGGCCCCGGCCGGGGCGGTGAAGCGGTAGACGAAGTAGTTGCCGCCGTCGGCGAAACGGTTGTCGTCGCCGCCTATGGCGGAGTTGAGGCCGTCGAAGAGGTAGGGGGCCTCGGCCTCCGTGCCGGGGGTGAACGCCGCGATCTGCGTCCCGTCCGCGGTCACCTTCACCGAGCCCACGGACGCGCCCCAGCCGTCGTCGCCGAGCGAGTCCTGGAAGCGCAGGTAGACGCCGTCCTGGGCGGTCGGCACCTCCTGGCTCAGGTCGAACGTGCGCACCGCCCGGTTGGAGGAGTCGCGGACGCGCTCGGTCTCCCGCGCGATCTCGCGCCACCGCACGCCGTCCACCCGCACGGTCCTGGTGGGCGGGAGCCCGGCGAGCAGGGTGTGGGTGCAGCGGGGGAACAGGTGGTCGAGCTGCCAGCGGTACGTGGCCAGGACGTCGGCGGGGTCGAAGCGGCCGCGCAGGTCCACGACGGTACGCAGGCCGTGCGCGGCGGCCTGCTCGGCGGTCGCGGCGACGGCGTCCTCGAGACCGGCCAAGGTGGTGGCGACGTTGACGGAGTCGGGGACGTCCGGGTCGTGCAGGATCGCGCCGCGCACCTCGGCGCGGTAGCGGGCGACCAGGTCGAGGGGGCGGTCGTGACGGATGACCGCCGCGCCGGTGCTGGACAGCCAGCGCTGGTCGTGTCCGGCGGCGTCGTAGTTGAAGTAGAGGCGCGGCCGGCGGCGGTTGACGACACCCTGGAGGGTGGTCAGGAGCAGCTGGTCGTCGCCGTGGAGGGTGGTGAGGTCTGCGAAGTCGAGGTGGGTGGGACGGCCGAAGTTCGGCAGGAAGGTGGGGAGGGTTCGCGCGGCGGCGGGGTCCTGGAAGGTGAGGCCGAGGCCGCCGGCCGCCAGGACCACGCCGTTCGCCCGCAGGAAACTGCGTCGTGACACCATCAACGATCTCCGCTCCTCGTGGGGGGACAAGGATTGACACCGCTGTCAACTGCCCTCGAACGTAACAACGTGACGTGATGTTGTCCATGGTGTAAACCACCTCAGCGCTCCCCGAACACCGCCCGCCCGAGCGGCGGGACGGCTCCGCAGGCGCGGAAGAACCACCGGGTCGCCGACCGCTTCAGCGGGCTGCACGCGAGCGCGGCGTCGGTGTTGCGGACGACCTCGCGCACGGTGTCGAACCCGTGGCGCAGCATGTCCGCCTCGTAGGCGCGCAACGCCTGCGGCAACGGCTGCTCGCCGCGGTCGGCCGCGGCGAGCGCGGCGCAGAGCCGGTGCGCGTCGCGCAGCGCCGCGTTGCCGCCGAGCCCGCCGACCGGGGGCATGTGGTGGACGGCGTCCCCGAGCCCGGTGACGTTGCCCGTCTCCCACGGTCGGAGCGGCTCGGCGGCGCTGAACTCGGTCTGGTAGAGGGTGTCCGGGGTCGAGTTGGCGAGCAGCCGGCGCAGGTCGGGATGCCAGCCGGCGGTCCGCCGGGCCAGCATCTCCCGCACCGCGGCCGGGTCGGCCTGGGCCTCCGGCGTGAAGTCCGCAGGGAGGGAGTCCCGGTGCGCGATGAACGCCCACAGCACGTAGTCGTCGTCGTGCGCGTCCGCCAGCAGCCGCTCCGGCTCCAGCCCGAGCGCGCGTACCCGGTCGCCGAGCCTGGCGGTGGTCGCCGCACGGTCCTCGCGCCTGCGGAAGATCGCGGTGAACAGGAAGTCCCGGCGTGGCCAGAAGACGTTCATGCCGGCGAGCAGCCGCTCCGGCAGCCATCGCCGGTTGTCCTCCGTGAGGAAGAGCTTGCCGGCGACGGCCGTCGCCGGCAGCGTGGTGCGGCCGGCCGCGGGATGGAGCTGCGCCCACACCCGGGAGTTGACGCCGTCGGCCGCGACGAGCACGTCGGCGGTCGCGGTGGTGCCGTCGGCGAACTTCGCCGTGACCGTCCCGTCGTCC
The DNA here is from genome assembly GCF_044593615.1 of Nonomuraea sp. NPDC051941. Lineage (NCBI taxonomy): Bacteria > Bacillati > Actinomycetota > Actinomycetes > Streptosporangiales > Streptosporangiaceae > Nonomuraea > Nonomuraea sp. NPDC051941. Next base: position 32,007 of record NZ_JBIUCF010000077.1, on the reverse strand, counting down.
GCCCGGGCGAAGCCGGTGAACTCCTTGCCGAAGCGGACGACGTCGTCCAGGCCGGCCAGCAGCAGCTTGCGCAGGGTGATGCGGCTGACCGCGTGCCGGCCGGTCGCGGGGTCCAGTGGGTCGCGGTCCCGGCCGTCCTGGCCGATGCGGACGAGCGTGCGCATCCGTTCGTCGAGGAAGCTGATCCCTGGCCCCGGGTCGCCCGCGGTGGCCACCAGCACCTCCCACAGGGCGGGCGGCAGGCAGGCGTGCAGGGCGACGCTCCCGGCCGGATCGATGTTCAGCCGGAAGCCCTGGAGGCGCGAGTCGGCCGTGCGGTCCCGTTCGTACACGGTGACGTCCACGCCGGCTCGCTTCAGGCCCTGCGCCAGGCAGAGCCCGCCGATCCCGCCGCCGATGACGGCGACGTGCAAACGCCGAGGAGGCATGAGTTTCTCACCTTTCTGGTAGCGGGCGCGTCAGGGCTGCCCGGCGGGGTTCGCGAGCTCCGCGAGCAGGCGGTCGTGCCAGGTCAGCTCCATCTCGAGCTGCATCAGGGTGTAGTCGAAGGCGACGGCCTCCAGCCTGGTCAGGTGCGGGTCGGCCTCGGCGCGCAGGTTGCGCCAGAAGTCGAGCTGCGCGGCGAAGGCGTCGCGCCGTCGCTGGACGGCCGTGCGCAGCTCGTCGGGGCCGATCTCGCCGCTGTGCAGGAGCACCAGCTGGATCGCGTCCGGCCGGAACTTCGTGTCCTCGAGGACGGACCTGATCAGCGAGACCAGCTCGGTCCGGCCCTTGCCGGTGATGCCGTAGACCGTGCGGGCGGGGAGGTTGCCTTCCTGCTCGGTGCGGACCACCTCGACGACGCCTTCGTCCGCCATCCGGCGCAGCGCGCCGTACAACGAGCCGGGCTTGACGTCCGCCCACAGCTCCACCCGGTCCAGCTGAGCGGCGGCCCGGATCTTGTGCCCGTGCATGGGGCCACCGTCGGCCAGGGCGCCGAGAATGAAAAGGCGTGTAGCTCGCATATGAGTACTCAAACACGAGCACCCACCGCGCCGCAAGTCGGTCAGCGATGGTCGAGGAGGCCCGACTCGCAGGCGAGGGTGACGGCGGGCGCGAGCCTGAAGGCGGCGGGCGACCTGATCGCCCGCGCCCCTCTGCGACCGCCACTGACCGGGCGGTCCGTCCTTACAGCCCCTGGACCAGGGCCACGATCACCGAGGTCAGCGCGACCGGTCCCATCACGGCCACCGTCACCACGGTCGCGTTGCGGCCGGGCAGCAGGCGGGCGAGGGTGCGCGCGGCGACCTGCCGCACCACGCCCGCGCCGGGCAGCACGAACAGCCCCAGCGTGAACGCGCCGGCGGCCAGGGACTCCGCGTGGCTGGTGCCCAACCGGCCGGACAGGTGCAGGAGGCTCGCGACGACGGTGCCGAACGCCAGCGACAGGAACAGGTGGCCCACCGCGACGAGCGCGGCCCTGCCGAACGGCGGCCGGGTCTCGGCGAAAAAGTGATCGCCGGCGCGCAACGCCAGCGAGAGGGCCGCCGCCACCAGACCCACGGCGACCGGCATGACGACGGTCGCCGCCACCAGCGTCACGAGCACCAGCACCCCGACGAACCCGCTGCCGGCCAGGAACCGCTTGAGCTCGAAGGGCTCCGCGGGAGGCGGGGCCGGGCGGGGCTCCCGCGGCCGGTCGTCGTGGACGGTCGGAGCCGGGGCGGGCACGTAGGGCGGCGGCCGCTCCTCCTGGCGGCTCGGGGCGTATTCGACCGGCGGGAGCAGGTCGGCGACGATGTCCATGGTCAGCGTGCCGCTCGCGATCCGCTTGGTCCTGTCCGGGCGGCCCGCCGGATCGAGCGCCCTGGCCAGCCGCAGCAGCTCCCCCGCGCCGGGCCGCGCCGCCGGATCGACCTGCATCGCCCGGCTCAGCCAGCCCCGCAGCCACGCCGGCGCCTTGTCGATCTGCGCCCGCCCTTCCATGGTGTTGAAGCAGATCGCCTCGAACGTCCCCGTCCCGAACGGCGGCAGCCCCGTGGCCGCGAAGAACACCGTCGAGGCCAGCGCGTGCACGTCGGCCGCCTGGGTGATCTGCGAGTCACGGATGATCTCCGGCGCGAGGTAGCCCGGCGTGCCGACGAACATCCCGGTCTGCGTCAGCCGGGCCGCGTCCACCAGATGCGCGATGCCGAAGTCGATGACCAGCGGCTCGCCGTCGACCAGCATGACGTTGGACGGCTTGAGGTCGCGATGGATCACGTCGGCCGCGTGGATGTCCACCAGCGCCTGGCACAGCCCATGGGCGAGCTTGACGACCTCGCGCGCCTCCAGCGGGCCGTCGGTGAGCACGGTGTCCTCCAGCGTGCGGCCCGCGGCGAAGCGGGTCACCACGTAGGGCCGGTTGCCCGCCAGCTCGGCGTCGATCACCTCGGCCACGTAGCGGCTGCGCACCCGCCGCATCGTCTCCACCTCGCGGAGCAGCCGGTCACGCGACTTGAGGTCGGCGGCCACGTGCGGGTGCAGCACCTTGATCGCAACCTCGCGGCCCGCGCCGTCCAGACCGAGGTGGGCCACCCCCATGCCGCCCTCGCCGATCTTCCCGATCACCCGGTACGGGCCGAGATGCTCGTGCGTCTGCGTGCTCATTCCCGACGTCATCCTCCGTTTTCCCCCGGTACGCCGCGCTTCCGTGCGCGCTGGCCCGGCCATTCTCCCGCAGCGTTTCCCCCGAGATGCACAGTAAGCGAAGATCGGCCCGAGCGCGGCGCTCCCGGAGGTTTCAGGTGGAGGCGCGGTGAATGACGTGCGGGGACAACGAGGCCGGCGTCAGGCGCGGCTTGCGGCCCGACAGGTTGGCCACGACCGCGTCGGCCAGGGAACGGCCCACCTTCTCCAGGTCGAAGGCGATCGTGCTGAGCGGCGGGTCGGCCGCCTGGGCGAGGGGGATGTCGTCGGTGCCGATGACCGCCAGATCGCCGGGGGCGGTGAGCCCGGCGCGGCGCATACCCATGAGGAGGGCGATCGCGACCTCGTCGTTGTAGGCGCACACGGCGGTCACGGACTCTCGCCGCCAGCGCCTGGCGGCGCGGGCCATGGCGGCGCTGTCGAGCTTGGTGTCGAGCGCCGTCGGCGGGTCGATGCCGGCGTGCGCGCAGGCCTCGGCCACCCCGGCCAGCCGGTCGTCGGCGATCCTGCGGAGCATCGGGTGCTCGGGCATGGCGTAGCCGAGGCGGCGATGGCCCAGGTCGACGAGGTGCTCGGCCTGGAGGCGGCCCATGAGCCGCATGGTGGGGTGGGCCTCGACCTCGGTGGTGAAGACGAGGTCCGCGCCCGCCCGGCGCAGGGCCTGCGCGGTCTCGTCGTCGAGCGGGTCGAGGCTGGCGACCACCGAGGCGTCGATCGCCGCGCAGACGTCGGGCAGCGGCCGCCCCGGCGCTCCGGCCAGGTGGGTGACCAGGGTCAGGCCGGAATCGGCCAGGGAGGCGGCGAACTGCTCGACGAAGCGGTTGATGCCGGGGCCGATCGACAGGTGCGGGATGGACAGCAGGACGACGTCGCTGCGTCCCGCGGCCAGGGAGCGGGCCGAGCCGCGCGGGCGGTAGTCGAGCTGCTTGACCGCGTCCAGGACGCGGCGCCTGGTCTCCTCCGGGATCGACTGCCCCGGGGTGTCGTTGAGCACGTAGCTCACGGTCGCGGCGGAGACGCCGGCTGCTCGGGCGACATCGGCGCTGGTGACCCGCTTCGCTGGGCGTCTCATGTCGGCATCGTAGGAGATTCCGGCCACCTGTGTGACGGGCGCCTCCGTTGCGTACTTGTTACGGGGAGACGTCTTGCGAGCCGTGCGGCGGTCAACGGTAGGTTACTGATGCGCTTAAGTAATGAGCTGCACTTTTCGGCCCTTACTGCTTGGGAACGGTGTTCATGGCCACTCCCCCCTCCCTCGGACCGCTCGAAATCCGGACCCCCGACGATCTGCCGAGGGCGAGTGCGAGCTACATCTTCTGGATGATGGCCGCCAACTTCGGCATCTCCATGGCCTTCGTGGTCCCGCTGTCGTTCTCGCTGGCGGTGCGGATCGACGAGCTCGCCCCCGGGCACGAGGAGGTGCTCGGGTACGTCACGGGCACCGCCCAGACCATCTATCTCGTGCTCAGTCCCCTGCTCGGCGTCTGGAGCGACCGCACCCGCAGCCGCCTCGGCCGCCGCCGCCCCTTCCTGCTCGCCGGCCTGGTCCTGGGCCTGGCGGCGCTGGTCGGCATCGCGGTCGCGCCGAGCCTGCTGCTCGTGGGAGCCGGCTGGATCCTCGCGATGCTGGGCTGGGCGACCGCCTCGCAGGCGATCCTCAACGTGCAGGCCGACCGCATCCCCGAGGCCCAGCGCGGCAAGATCGGCGGCCTCACCGGGCTGACCGGCCAGATCGCCCCCATCGTCGGCATCGGGATCACCACCGCCGTGACGGGCAACACGTTCCTCGTCTTCGTCCTGCCCGGCGTCGTCGGCGCGGTGCTGCTCGGGGTCTTCCTCGTCGTGGGCAAGGAGGACGACACGCGCGGCGCCGTGCACACCACGCCGGTGTCGGTGCGGACGCTGGCGTCCAGCTACGTGTTCGACCCCCGCAAGTACCCGGACTTCGGCTGGAACTGGCTGGGGCGCCTGATGTTCTTCATGGGGTTGTACTGCAACACGACGTTCACCACGTTCTTCTACGCCCAGCGCCTGGACCTGCCGGTGCGGGAGGTCGCCGGGGCCGCGACCGTCATCGGGGTCCTCGGCGTCGCCGCGGCGGCCCTCGGCGCGATCGGCGGCGGCTTCCTGTCGGACAAGCTGCGCCGGCGCAAACTGTTCGCCCTCGTCGGCGCGCTGTTCTTCGTGGCGGGCGCGCTGGTGGAGGCCTTCGCGTACTCCTTCCCGGTGCTGATGATCGGGTCCGTGCTGATGCAGCTCGCGATCGCGTTCTTCAGCGCGGTCGACCAGGCGATCGTGCTCGCGGTGCTGCCGAGCCGGGAGGAGGCCGGGCGGTACATGGCCGTGGTGTCGTTCGCCCACAAGCTCCCGAGCGCGATCGCGCCGCTCATCGCCCCGTTCGTCATCGGCATCGGCGCGAGCGGCGGCGACAAGAACTACACGCTGCTCTACCTCACCGGCGCGGTGCTGGCGCTCATCGGCGGGTCGCTGGTGTTCACGCGGGTGCGGTCGGTGCGATGAGGATGAGCGAGCATGCGCCGTACGACCTGCGGATCGCCAGTGGCGGTGATCGGTTTCCGGTCGCCGAGGAGCGGCCGGCGCTGTCCTGGAAGCCGCCGCTGACGTGGAGCGGGCAGGACGGCTACGACCTTCAGCTCCGCGTCGACGGCGTCGAGCGGAGCGTGGAGAACGTCGTCTCCGCCCGGCACCTGTTCGTCGAGTGGCCGCTGCCGCCGCTGCGCAGCCGGCAGTCCGTGGCCTGGCGGGTCCGAACGCGTCGCGGCGGGCGGTCCTCGGGCTGGTCATCCTGGCACGCGTTCGAGTCGGGCCTGCTGGACCGGGACTGGTCGGCGCGCTGGATCTCGCCGCAGGAGGATGGCGACGGCTCCCGTCCGGCCTACGTCCTGGTCGGCAGCGTGGACCTGCGCGGCGACATCGCCCAAGCCAGGCTCTACGCCACCGCGCTCGGCGTCTACGAGGCGTTCGTCAACGGCACGCGGGTGGGGACGGCGGAGCTGTCGCCTGGCTCCACCTCGTACGGGGACACGCTGTACGCCCAGGCCGCGGACGTCACGGCGCTGCTGCGCGGCGGCGGCAACGACCTGGAGATCCTGCTGTCGGACGGCTGGTACCGGGGCAGCGCCGGCACCTGGCGCAAGCGCGACTCGTGGGGCACGACCACCGCGGCGCGGCTCCAGCTCCACGTCCGCTACGCCGACGGCACCGAGGCGGTCGCCGTCACGGGCGCGGACTGGACCTCGCGCCGCGGCGCCGTCCTCGCGGCCGACCTGATGAACGGCCAGACGACCGACTTCACGGCCCCGCCCGGCGCCGCCCGGCCCGTCCTGGTGGACGCGGTCACCGCGCCGCCGATCAGCTGGTCACCGGCCCCGCCGGTGCGCCGGGTGGAGCGGATCGCCCCGCGTTCGGTGACCCGGCACGGCGACGGCGCGTGGATCGTGGACTTCGGCCAGAACGCCTCCGGCTGGATCGCCCTCGCCGACCTGGGCCCGGCCGGCACCCGTACCGTGATCGACTACGGCGAGCATCTGGACGCGACCGGGGACCTGACGACGACGCATCTGGACAGCCGGCGGCCGGGCGAAGCCGCGATCCCGTTCGTGCAGCGCGACGAGGTCGTCTCCGCAGGACGGCCCGGCGAGGTGTTCGAGCCCCGGCACACCGTGCACGGCTTCCGGTACGCGCGCGTCTCCCGCGTCGTGGACCCGGCGAGCATCGTCATGCGGGTCGTGCACACCGATCTGCGCCCGACGGCGACGTTCACCTGCAGCGACGACGATCTCAACCGGCTGCACGAGGTGGCGCGCTGGAGCTTCCGCGGCAACGCCGTGGACCTCCCGACGGACTGCCCCACGCGCGAGCGCCTGGGCTGGACGGGCGACTACCAGATCTTCGCGCCGACCGCGGCGCGCCTGTACGACGTCGACGGCTTCAGCCGCAAGTGGCTGCGCTCCGTCCGCGACGACCAGCTCGACGACGGCCGCGTGGTGAACTCCTCACCCGACGCCAACGGGCTGAAGGTCCACGACGAGCCCATGGCGAACGGGATCACCGGCTCGGCGGGATGGGGCGACGCGATCGTCCTGGTCCCGTGGGTGCTCTACACGACCTACGGGGACACGGCCGCGCTCGCCGAGAACTGGCCGGCGATGCGCCGGTGGGTCGAATGGGCGCTGGCGACCGCGCGCGACGCCCGGCATCCCTCCCGCGTCGAACGCTCGGCCGAGCCGCTCGCGCACGAGGAGTTCGTCTGGGACGGCTCCTTCCACTGGGGGGAATGGCTGGAGCCGAAGAAACGCGCGGCGGACGGGTCCCTCGTCGATCCCGTGATGAGCGATCCCATGGCGTGGTACCTGGCGGACAAGGGCGAGGTGGGCACCGCGTACCTGTTCCGCTCCGTCCGTACCCTCGCCGACGTGGCGCAGGTGCTCGGGCACGCCGGCGAAGCGGCCCGCTACCGCGAGACGGCGGAGCGGGTACGCCGGGCCTGGCAGACGGAGTTCCTGGACGCCGAGGGCCGGACGAAGGCCGGCACGCAGGCGAGCTACGTGCGTGCCCTGGCCTTCGAGCTCGTGCCCGAGGAACTGCGCGAGCGGGCGGCCCGGCACCTCGTCGGCCTGATCGACGCGGCCGGCGGCCACCTCGGCACGGGCTTCCTCTCGACGGCGGACCTGCTGCCCGTCCTGGCCGACTCCGGCCACCCCGGCGTCGCCTACCGGGTCCTGTACCAGCGCTCGTCCCCCTCGTGGCTGGGCATGCTCGACCGGGGCGCGACGACCATCTGGGAGGACTGGGACGGGGTGTCCGAGGACGGCACGGCCACGGCGTCGCTCAACCACTACAGCAAGGGCGCGGTCATCCGCTTCCTGCACACCCACACCCTCGGACTTCGGCAGGCGCCGGGCTCGGCCGGCTGGGAGTCCTTCGAGGTCGCGCCGGTGCTCGACGAGGCGATCACCTGGGCCACGGGCACCTTCGACGGCCCGCGGGGGCGGATCGCCGTCGACTGGCGCGTCGAGGACGGCCACCTGACCATCGCGGTCGACGTGCCCGGGGGCTCCGAGGCGCGGATCCGCTTCCCGGACGGCAGCACGTTCCACACCGGCCCGGGGAGTTTCTCCCGACGACGTCCCATCAACTGAAGGAGTTCATTCATGTCCATTGCCGATGTGTCGGGCAAGTCCCTGGCCGAGCTCGTCTCCCTGAGAGGGCGGCGCGCGGTCGTGACCGGCGGCGGTCGCGGGCTGGGCAGGGCGATCGCGCTGCGCCTGGCCGAGGCCGGCGCCGACCTGCTGATCGGCGACATCGACGAAGAGCTCGCCGTGACCGCCGCCAAGCAGCTCGCCGAGCGCCACGGGGTACGCGCGGTGGGCGCCGCCATGGACGTCACCGACGCGGCGTCCGTGGCCGCGTCGGCCGACCTCGCGGTCGCCGAGCTCGGCGGCCTGGAGATCTGGGTGAACAATGCCGGGATCTTCCCGAGTGTCCCGCTGCTGGAGATGAGCGAGGAGACCTGGGACCAGGTGTTCGCGGTCAACGCCCGCGGCGTCTTCGTCGGCGCGCGTGAGGCGGCACGGCGGATGGCGGCGGCGGGCACCGGCGGCGCGATCGTGAACATCATCTCGACCGCGGGTTTCCGCGCGAGCGCGCCCGGCCTGGCCGCCTACGTCGGTTCCAAGCACGCCGCTCGCGGTCTCACGCGTGAGCTGGCCCTCGAGCTCGCTCCGCTGGGCATCCGCGTGCTCGGGGTGGCGCCGAGCTACGTCCCCACGGAGGGCAACATGATGGCGGCGGCCATGCCGGCCACCGTGCCGGCCGGCGACCTCCCGCCGACCGACCTCATGCTGAACGGGCCGATCGGCCGGATCGGCGTCCCCGACGACATCGCGCGCGTCGTCCTGTTCTGCGCGTCGGACCTGTCGGCCTTCATGACCGGCAGCACGCTGCTGGCCGACGGCGGCGACACCGCCTGACGCGCGTTCAGCCGCCTTCGACGGGTACCGGGATCCGCGCCTCCACCTTGAACGACGCGCGATCGGCCCGGTACACGTCGCGCGCGAACTCGATGCAGCGCCCCTCGGCCGTGTAGGTGCGGCGGGTCAGGAGGATCCCGCTGGAGGCGCTGCGGACCTGCAGCCGGGCGCAGGAGGCGTCGTCGATGACGATGGACTCGATGACGGCGGAGGCGTCGGCCGGCACGACGCGATAGTGGGCGCGCAGGATGTGCCAGAGCGAGCCGGTGAGGGGCCGCTCCAGCAGGCCGGGCGTGATCGCGCTGGGGAAGTAGGTGGTCTCCAGCGCGATCGGCTCGTCGTCGGCGAACCGCAGCCGGTGCAGGGCGTGCACGGTCTCGTCACCGGCCAGGTCGAGCGCCTCCCGGGCCGAAGGCGTCGGGGGGCGCTCCTCGGCCCAGATGAGCTGCGCCGACGGCCGCCGCCCGGCCAGGATGATCTCGTCGGAGAAGCTGCCGATGTGGAACGGCACCCGCGGTTCGGCCACGAACGTGCCCCGCGGCGGCCGCCGGTAGACGTATCCCTCCTTTTCCAGCAGCGCCAGGGCCTGCCGGGCGGTCATCCGGCTGACGCCGAAGGTCTCGCTGAGCTCCCGTTCCGACGGCATGAGGGTGTGCGGGCCGAGCTTCTCGCCGGTGATCCGGTCGCGCAGCTCCGCGGCGATCGTCACGTAACGGGGTGAACCCATGCTTGACACCCTAGCCCACTTGGACGATACCTTGCGGTCTACACCACATGGTATATACCAAGAGGGAGGTTGCGATGGGAGACCACACAGCGCGTACCGACAGCGACGAGCTGGCCCGGTTCGGCTACGAACAGTCCTTCGAGCGGCGGACCGGCAGGTTCGCCTCGTTCGCCGTGGCCTTCGCGTTCGTCTCGATCGCGACCGGCATCTTCACCACCTACGGGTCGGTGCTGGGCTCCTCCGGGCCGCTCGGCATCTGGACCTGGCCGATCGCGGTGGTCGGCCAGCTCGCGGTGGCGTTCGTCATCGGCTCGCTGGCCTCCCGGATCCCGGTGACCGGGTACGCCTACCAGTGGACCTCCCGCCTGGCCAACCCGGTGCTCGGGTGGATCATCGGCTGGATCTCGTTCATGTTCCTGGCCGTCGTCGTCGTGGCCGTGGACTACACGGTGGCCTCGACGGTCCTGCCCGTGCTGCTGGACTACACGGCGAGCGGCGGCATCACCTGGGCGGTCACCGCGGTGATCCTGCTCGGTCAGGCCGCGCTCGTCGGCGGCTCCACCCGGTGGTCCGAGAAGGTCAACAACACCGCCGTGTCGGCCGAGCTCGCCGGCATGGTGCTGCTGACCGTGCTGCTGCTCGTCGTGGCCGCGGTCCGCAACGACATGGACTTCGGCAACCTGTGGAGCAGGGGCGCCGTGCCCGCCGAGGGATACTGGAGCTTCGGCGACCTGACCTCGGCCGGGCCGTGGGTGCTGGGCTTCCTGCTCGGCGCGTTCACCATCGTCGGGTTCGAGTCGGCGGCCAATCTCGCCGAGGAGACCACCGACCCCGAGCGCGTGGTCCCGCGGGCCATGTGGCAGGCGGTCCTGGCCTCCGGCGTCCTGGGCTTCCTGTTCCTGGTCGCGGTCACGCTCGCGGCCGGTGACCCGGTGGCGCTCGCCGCGTCCGGCACCCCGATCGCCGACGTCATCAAGCAGACCCTCGGGCCGGTCGTCGCCACGCTTCTGCTGCTGCTGGTCGTGCTGGCGATCTTCGCCTGCGGCCTGGTCATCATGATGACCGGCACCCGCCTGACCTGGGCGATGTCCCGCGACGAGCGGTTCCCGGGCTGGCGGCACTGGCAGCGGGTCTCGCCGCGCTTCGGCACCCCGCTGCGGGCGACGGTGTTCTACGTGGTGCTCGCCGAGGTGATCCTGGGCCTGTTCTCGGCCTTCTCGGAGGACGCGCTGTTCACCCTGTTCGGCGCGGCCACGCTGCTGCCCGCCGTCATCTACGCCGCGACCGTCGCGCTCTACCTCGCCAAGCGGCGGCACCTGCCGGCCAACGGCAAGTTCGACCTCGGCGCCTGGGAGAAGCCCGTCCTGGCGGTGTCGGTCGTGTGGCTGGTGTTCGAGCTGTCCCTCTTCCGCGATGCCTCCTTCCGCGACGCTTGGCTCTACGTTCTGGTGATGGTCGTGATCGGCGCCGCCTACCTCGTGACGCTGCTGGCGACCCGTGGCCGCCGGGCGCTGGACATGCCCGACATGCACTCGATCGACGGCGCTTTCGCGCAGAAGGAGCAGATCTGACGATGCACGTCCTCGCGATCGACCAGGGCACGTCAGGGACCAAGGCCATCGTCGTGGACGCCGGTGGCGCCGTCCTGGCGATCGCCGAGGAGGCCCTGCGCCCGCGTTACCTGGAGGGCGGCGGCGTCGAGCAGGACCCGCGTGCCCTGCTCGACTCCGTTCTGACCGCCGGGCGGCGCGCGGCCGCCGCGGCGGGCGTGCCGCTGGACGCGGTCGCCCTGGCCAACCAGGGCGAGACCGTGCTGGCCTGGGATCCCGTCACCGGCGAACCGCTCACGCCCGCCATCGTCTGGCAGGACCGACGTGCCGAGCCGCTGTGCGCCGCGCGGGCCGGGCATGCCGGCCGGGTGGCCGCGCTGACCGGCCTCGTGCTCGACCCGTACTTCTCGGCGCCGAAGATGCGCTGGATCCGCGAGGAGCTGACCACCGAGGGCGTCGTGACGACCACCGACACCTGGCTGGTGCACCGGCTGTGCGGCGCTTTCGTCACCGACGCCTCCACCGCCAGCCGCTCCCTCCTGCTCGGGCTGGAGGACGCGCGGTGGAACGGCGAGCTGCTGGAGCTGTTCGGGCTCGGCTCCGAGCGGCTCCCCGAGATCGTCGCCGGCGACGCCGTCGTCGGCACGACCACCGCTTTCGGCCCGGAGGTCCCGGTGACCGGGCTGATCGTCGATCAGCAGGCCGCGCTGCTGGCCGAGGCGTGCCTGGAAGCGGGCACCGCCAAGTGCACGTACGGCACAGGCGCCTTCCTGCTCGCCCAGCTCGGGACTTCCCTGGCGCGCTCGGCGTCGGGTCTGGCCACGTCGATCGCCTGGCGGCTGCGCGGCGAGACGCGCTACTGCGTGGACGGCCAGGTCTACACCGCGGCCTCGGCCGTGCGCTGGCTCGCCGACCTCGGCCTCGTCACCGGCGCGGACCAGCTCGACGCCGTCGCGGCGCCCTCCGGCGACGGGGTGCTGTGCGTGCCCGCGCTCGCCGGGCTGGCCGCGCCGTGGTGGGACGCCGGCGCCACCGCCTCGTTCACCGGCATGACGCTCAGCACCGGCCGCGGGCACCTCGTACGGGCGCTGCTGGAAGGGATCGCCGCGCAGGTCGCCGAGCTGACCGCGCTGGTGGGGGCGGATCTCGGCGCGCCGCTCTCCCGGCTGCGCGTGGACGGCGGGCTGACCCGCTCGCGCGTCCTCATGCAGGCGCAGGCCGACCTCGCCCAGCTCCCTGTGGAGGTCTACCCGTCGCCGCACGCGACCCCGCTCGGCGCCGCCGCCTGCGCGCTGATGGCCCTCGACCCGGCCCTGGACGCCGCCGCGGCGGTCGGCGGCTGGCGGCCGTCGGCCGTCTACGAGCCCGCCTGGCCCGCGGACCGAGCCGCCGCGTACCTGGAGCGGTGGCAGGCCGCCGCCCGGGCCACTCTGTCGTCGAAGGAGAATTCGTGAACACGTACGACGTGGCCGTGATCGGCGGCGGCATCGTCGGCGCGGCCATCGCGCGCCTGCTGGGCGGCACCGCGCTGTCGGTGGCGCTGGTGGAGGCGCGCGACGACGTGGGCGACGGCACCAGCAAGGCCAACACCGCCATCCTGCACACCGGCTTCGACGCCAAGCCCGGCACCCTGGAGTCCCGCCTGGTCGCCCGCGGCTACGACCTGCTCGGCCGGTACGCCGAGGCCACCGGCATCCCGGTCGAGCGCACCGGGGCGCTGCTCGTGGCCTGGACGCCGGAGCAGCTCGACGCCCTGCCCGAGCTGCGGGCCAAGGCCGAGCGCAACGGCTACACCGCCTGCGAGATCGTCGGCGCCGCCGAGGTCTACCGCAGGGTCCCCGCCCTCGGCGCGGGCGCGATCGGCGGGCTCACAGTGCCCGGCGAGTCCATCATCTGCACCTGGACCACGAACCTCGCCCTGGCCACCGACGCCGTCAACCGCGGTGTGACGCTGCTGCGCGGCCACCGCGTCACCGCGGTCCACCCCGGACCGGACGCCACCCGGCTGATCACCACGGGGGGCGAGCTCTCCGCCCGCTGGGTGGTCAACGCCGCAGGGCTCGGAGCCGACGCACTCGACGCCCTCTTCGGCCACGACCGCTTCACCGTAACGCCGCGCCGCGGCGAGCTGCTGGTCTTCGACAAGCTCGCGCGGCCGCTGGCGCCCTGCATCGTGCTGCCGGTGCCGTCGTCGGCGGGCAAGGGCGTGCTCGTCAGCCCCACCATCTACGGCAACGTCATGGTCGGCCCGACCGCCGAGGACCTGACGGACCGGTCCGCCACCGGCACCTCCGAGGCGGGGCTGGAGTTCCTGCGCGAGAAGGGCGCCGAGCTCATGCCCCGGCTGATGGCGGAGGAGGTCACCGCGACCTACGCGGGCCTGCGCGCCTCGATCGGACGCGACGACTACCTGATCGACCTCGACGCCGGGCAGCGCTACCTCCTGGTCGGCGGCATCCGCTCCACCGGCCTGACCGCCGGCATGGCGATCGCCGAGCACATCGCGGACCTGCTCAAGGGCCACCTCGACCTGGCCGAGCGCACCGAGCTGCCCGCGCCGCCTCACATGCCCAACCTGGGCGAGGCCTTCCCGCGCCCCTACCAGGACGCCGCCGCGATCGCCGCCGACCCCGAGTACGGCCGGGTCGTGTGCTTCTGCGAGCGGGTGACGAAGGGCGAGATCCGCGACGCCCTGGCGTCGGTGATCCCGCCGGCCGGGGTGGAGGGCCTGCGCCGCCGTACCAGAGCCATGAACGGACGCTGCCAGGGCTTCTACTGCGGAGCCCGGGTACGCGAGATCTTCGAAAGGGGAGCGGAATGAAAGAGCGCGTGCGGGTGGCCGTGATCGGCGGAGGTCCGGCCGGGCTCACCGCCGCCGCCACGCTCGCCCCGTCCGTGGACGGCGACGTCCTGGTCCTGGAACGCGAGCCGGAGACCGGCGGCATCCCCCGGCACAGCGACCACCCCGGCTACGGCCTGCGCGACCTGCGCAGATTCATCTCCGGCCCCGCGTACGCGCGCCGGCTGACCCGTCACGCCCGCGACGCCGGAGCCCGGCTGGAGACCGAGGCCATGGTCACCGGCTGGGCCGGACCGCGGACCCTGGAGGTGACCTCGCCGAACGGCCGCCGCCTGGTCCAGGCCGACGCGGTGGTCCTGGCGACCGGCGCCCGGGAGCGGCCCCGCCCGGCCCGGCTCATCCCCGGCGACCGTCCCGACGGCGTCTACACCACCGGCCAGCTGCAGAACCTCGTCCACCTGCACCACCGCGACGTCGGGCGGCGCGCCGTGGTCGTCGGCGCCGAGCTGGTCAGCTGGTCGGCGGTCCTGACCCTGCGCGAGGCGGGCTGCCGCACGGTGCTGATGACCAGCGAGTACGACCGGCCCGAAGCCTACGCGGCCTTCCACCTCCCGGGACGGCTGGCCTTCGGCGTGCTCGTCCGGGCCCGCACCCGGGTCGTCGCCGTCAACGGCAAGGGCCGCGTGACCTCGGTCGACATCGAGGACCTCGGCACCGGGCGACGCCGCCGCGTCCCCTGCGACACGGTGATCACCACCGGCGACTGGATCCCCGACCACGAGCTGGCCCGGACGGGCGGCCTGGAGATGGACGCGGCCACGCTCGGGCCGCGCGTGGACACCTCCCTGGCGACGAGCCTGCCCGGGGTGTTCGCGGCCGGGAACCTCCTGCACCCGGTCGACACGGCCGACGTCGCCGCGCTCGACGGCCGCCACGTGGCCGCCGCCGTCCTGCGGCACCTGGCCGGGGACCCCGCCCCCGCCGGCGGGGTGACGCTGGTGGCCGAGGCGCCTCTGCGCTGGGTCGCGCCGCAGCTCGTCCGCCCCGGCGGACCGCCGCCCTCCCGTGGCAGGCTCCTGCTGTGGGCGGACACCTTCCGGACGCTTCCGCGGGTCACCGCCACCCAGGACGGACGCGTCCTCGGCCGTACCCGGCTCCCTTGGCCGGCCGCTCCCGGCCGGGTCTTCCGCGTCCCCTTCTCTCTGGTGGCGAGCGCCGACCCCGCGGGCGGCCCGGTGCGCCTCGCCCTGGAGTGACCGCTATCCCTGTGGTTTGCGGCTGGCGAGCGACCTCCAGCGGGCCCGCAGCGCGTGGGCGGCGGCCTTGGGCCTGCGGTCGCGGGTGAAGACGCCCTTCTTGTTGCCGTCCACGCGGTGGATGCCGTGGGAGGTCTGGAAGTCGGCGAAGTTCCACACGTGCTCGCCGACGAACGCCTCGATCCGGTCGAACACGCGGTGGTTCATCTCGAGGTAGGCCTGCTGGTACTCCTCGGTCCACGGCGTGTCCCACACCGAGTGCAGGCCGGGCATGGTGTCGGCGCCGTACTCGCTCATCATGATCGGCTTGCCGAACCTGTCGGCCCAGCCGCGCAGGTCGTGCTCCAGGTAGGTCTCGGCCGTGGCGAGGTCGCCGGTGGCGACGTACCAGCCGTAGTAGCGGTTGATGCACAGCACGTCGAAGAGGTCGGCGATGCGGTCGTTGTCGTGCGTGGCGAAGAGCACCGCCGCGTAGCTCACCGGGCGGGTGGGGTCGAGCTCGCGGGTGAGCTCCACCAGCGGCTCGAAGTATTCGCGCGCGCCTTCCTCGTTGGAGGCCGGCTCGTTGGCGATGCACCACATGACGACGCTGGGATGGTTCTTGTCGCGGGCGACCAGTTCGCGGATCGCCTGGGCGTGCGCCTCGCGGGTGGCCTCGCCGAAGGTGTCCGGCGAGAAGGTGGGCCGGGGCGGGGCGCCGGTGAGCCCGGACGCGACGGCGAGGTTGAGGCCCACGGCGGCGGTCTCGTCGATGACGACGATGCCGTGCCGGTCGGCGAACTCCATCACCTCCTCCGCGTACGGGTAGTGCGAGGTGCGGAAGGAGTTGGCGCCGATCCAGTCCATGAGCTGGAAGTCGTGCACGAGATAGGCGTTGTCGTGGCCCTTGCCGCGCACCGGCGTGTCCTCGTGCTTGCCGAAGCCGGTGAAGTAGAACGGCTCGCCGTTGATGAGGAACTCGGTGCCGCGCACCTCCACCGTCCGCACGCCGAACGGCTCGGGGTAGCTGTCGACGACCTGCTCTCCGTCCAGGATCTCGGCGACCAGGTCGTAGAGGTAGGCCGTGCCGGGCCGCCACAGCCGCACGTCCTCGATGCGCAGGATGCCGTTCGCGCCGTCGGCCGTGGCGACCTGGGCGCCGGTGGCGTCCAGCACGCGGACGCGGACCCGGGCGGGCGCGCTGGTCCGGACCGTGTACTCCACCGTCCCGTCCATGGCGGTGACGACGGTGATGTCCTCGACGTGGACGGCGGGACGGCTGCAGAGCCACACCGAGCGGGCCAGGCCCGCGTAGTTGTAGAAGTCGTGCAGGTACGTCTGCCGGCGCCGCCCGTCGGCGGTCACGGTGATCGTGCCGGGCGGGATCGTCGTGTCGGTCAGCTCGTTGTTGACCCCGATGGTGAGGCGGAACTCCTGCCCGGCGCGTACGTGCTCGGTGATGTCGGCCTCGAAGGGCGTGTAACCGCCCACGTGCTCGGCCACCAGGACGTCGTCGACGTAGACCCGGCCCTGGTGGGTGGCGGCGTCGACGCGCAGGACGACGCGCTCGCCGGCCCAGCCGCGCGGCACCCGCACCTGCCGCTGGTACCAGGCCCAGCCCACATGGTCGCGGATCGCGCTGTCGGTGAACAGGTCGTTGTAGCTGGCCGGGACCGCCGCCTCCAGCGTGGTGTCGAGCGGGCCGGGGCCGCCGTCGAGGGCGAACCGCCAGAGCCCGTCGAGACCGACCAGCTCGCGGGTGGGGGTGGAGCGCGGCTTCAGCATCAGATCTCCCCTCGGCGGGCGACCCCGCCCAGCCAGGCCAGGCTCGGCTTGGGGTGGCGCTCGAACGTCGTGCGGTCGACGGCGATGAGCCCGAAGGTCGGCTCCCAGTGGCCCCACTCGAAGTTGTCCAGCGCGGTCCAGTGGAGGTAGCCCCGGACGTCGATGCCGTCTTCCATGGCGGCGAACAGGTGGCCGAGGGCCTCGGAGGTGTAGGCGATCCGCCGCGTGTCGTCCGGGGTGGCGATGCCGTTCTCGGTGACGAGGATCGGCGTGCGGCAGGTCGTCTCCCAGGCGTGCCGGACGGCGATGCCGATGGCGTCGGGCCGGTAGGCGTTGCCGGTCATCGTGTTGTCCGGGTGTTGCGGGTGCGGGACGACGCCGTTCTCGTCGACGGCCTGGCTGGAGTAGGACTGCACGCCGATGAAGTCGTCGCCGCGGGCGGCCTCCAGGTAGAGGTCCTCACGGACGTGACGCACCTCGCGCAGTTTGTCCTCGTTGCCCGGGGTCGAGGTGAGCGCCTGGCAGGCCACCGTCCAGCCGACGGCCGCCCCGGTGTGCTGCTTCAGGATCGCGCGGGCCGCGTGGTGCGCCTCGGCCAGCCGTTCGCCGATCTCCGGGTCGGGGTCGGGGAGCACCGGCCGCGCGGCGCCCTCGACGGTGGGGCTCATCCACTCCTCGGTCGACCGCTGGGTGGCCCGCGCGTCCCGGGCCATCCCGATCATGAGGGCGAGCATGTTGGGCTCGTTCATCGTGCACACCCACTCGACGCCGTCGAGGATGCTCGTGGCCTCCCGCACGTACGTCTGGAAACGCTGGGTGGCGTCCTCGGCGAGCCAGCTGAACCAGCGCGGGTTCGTGAAGTGGTGCAGGGTGATGACAGGGGTGAGACCCAGGTCGAGGGCGGTGTCGATCATCCGGCGGTAGTGGGCGAGCTCGGCTCGGCTGAACTCCCCGGGGACCGGCTCGATGCGGGCCCACTCGATGCCGAAGCGGTAGGCGTTGAGCCCGGCCTCGGCCAGGAGGCGCATGTCCTCGGCGAAGCGGTGGTAGCTGTCGACCGCGTCGCCGCTGCGCTGCATGCCGGGCATCTGCTGCTCGAGGGCCCACCAGTCGCTGTTGACGTTGTTGCCTTCCACCTGGTGCGGCGCGGTCGCCGCACCCCAGAGGAAACCGGAGGGGAGCTGGGGCATGGTGGAGTTCCTTGCTCGAGACCATGGGTGTCGGCGACACGCTAGCATGAAAACCGAATCGCGATACTAATTTGGAGGGGCGTCCATGATGGCATCCGGCAACCGCGGCCCGTACGCGAAGACGGCGGCGGTGCGCCGGCGCGTCCTCGAGGCCTGCGTGGACGCGTTCGGCGAGACCGGCTTCTACGGCGCCACCATGAAGGACATCGCCAAGCGCGCCGGCATCAGCCACACCGGGCTGCTGCACCACTTCCCCCGCAAGGAAGACCTGCTCCTCGGGGTGCTGGAGCTGCGTGACGAGCGCGGCACCGAGTTCCTGGAGGCGGCCAAGGTGCTGGACCCGGCCGCCGACCCCGTCGAGACCCTGAAAGGCATGATCGCCGTCATCGTCGACAACGAGCTCCAGCCGGGACTCATGGAGCTGCACTGCGTCGTGTCCGGCGAGGCGACCTCTCCCGACCATCCCGCGCACGCCTACTACGCCGACCGCTACCGCAATCTGCGCCGCTTCTACGCCGACACCTTCACCGCCCTGGCCGAACGCGACGGGCTGCGCCCGGCGATCGACCCCGAGACGCTGGCCACCATGACCATCTCCCTCATCAACGGCCTGCAGGCGCAGTGGCTCTTCGACCGCGACTCCGTGAAGGTCGAATCCGCCATCCGCGAGTTCTTCCTCTCGGTCATTCCAGGGCTGCCCCGCGCGGCCCTGTCGTGAGCAGACTTATTTAACGGCTGAAACTTTCAGGTGATCCCTCGCCTTCCCCGGGCCGGTCGTCGCAGGCAGGGGCATGGATCGGCGCTTCGCGCGGGGCGGACGTGATCTCCCCTGCTTCTCCGGCCTTCGGCGGCTCTATAGCGTGTGGGGCGCTTCCCGCCCCGGATGGCCGGGGCCCGACCACGAGGTAGGTCATGAGAAGAAGGCTTCTCGCCCTCGGCGCCGCCGTGCTCGCGGCCGTCGCGTCGGTCTTGGTGTACGTCCAGTCCGCGTCCGCGGCCGCGGGCCTGCACGTCAGCGGCACGAAGATCGTCGAGGCCAACGGCCGGGAATTCATCATGCGGGGCGTCAATCACCCCCACGTCTGGTACACCAGCCAGACCGGCTCGTTCGCCAACATCAAGGCGCTCGGCGCCAACACCGTGCGCGTCGTGCTCGGCAGCGGCAAGCGGTGGGGCCCGTCCACCGACGTCGCCAACGTCATCTCCCTGTGCAAGCAGAACAAGCTGATCTGCGTGCTGGAGGTGCACGACACCACCGGGTACGGCGAGGAGGGCGCCGCCGCCTCGCTCGACGAGGCGGCCGACTACTGGATCAGCCAGAAGAGCGCGCTCGTCGGCCAGGAGAACTACGTCGTCATCAACATCGGCAACGAGCCGATCGGCAACACCAGCGCCGCCCAGTGGACCGCCGCCACCGCGAACGCGATCAAGAAGATGCGCAGCAACGGCTTCGAGCACCTGCTCATGGTCGACGCCCCCAACTGGGGCCAGGACTGGCAGTACGTCATGCGCGACAACGCCCAGACGATCCTGAACGCCGACACCCAGCACAACACCGTGCTGTCGATCCACATGTACGCCGTCTTCAACACCGCCGCCGGCATCGTCGACTACCTCAACCGGTTCCAGGCGAACGGGTGGCCGCTGGTCATCGGCGAGTTCGGCTGGCGCTTCAGTTCCAGCGAGGTCGACCACGAGACGATCCTGGCCGAGGCGCAGTCGCGCGGCCTCGGCTACCTCGGCTGGTCCTGGAGTGGCAACACCGACCCGATCCTCGACATGGCGACCGGCTTCAACCCGAGCCAGCTCACCACGTGGGGCCAGCGGATCTTCAACGGCGCCAACGGCATCAAGGCGACCGCCAAGGAGGCCACGATCTACGGCGGCTCGTCCGGCACCCCGTCACCCACCCCCACCCCCACGCCTCCCACCGGCGCCTGCTCGGCCACCTACCAGGTGACCGGCCAGTGGGGCGGCGGCTTCCAGGCCGAGGTCCGGGTCACCGCGGGCAGCTCGGCGATCAGCGGCTGGACGGTGACGTGGGCCTTCGCCAACGGCCAGACCGTCACCAACGCCTGGAACGCGACGGTCAGCAGCAGCGGATCCAACGTGACCGCCCGCAACATGAGCTACAACGGCAGCCTCGGCGCCGGAGCCGGTACGACCTTCGGGTTCCTGGGCTCGTGGAACGGCAGCAACAGCGTCCCCACGCCGTCCTGCGCCGCCCGCTGACGGAATGACGGCCCGGGCCGGACGCACCGGCCCGGGCCCGGCTTTCTTTGGCACCCGAAGTAAGGGAGACCGAGTGGCCGGGAGGCCGAGAACCCGCGGGATCGTGCTCAACCGCATACGGGCGGCGCGCACCATCAGCCGGATCGAGCTCGCCGCCGAGTCCGGGGTCACGCCGGCGACCATCACCCAGGTGGTCCGCGAGCTCATGGACCACGGGCTGGTCGTCGAGGTCGGGCGCGGGGCGTCCACCGGCGGCAAACCCCGGACGCTGCTGCAGCTCAACCCGCGGGCCCGGTACGCGGTGGGCGTCCTGTTCGAACGCAACACCTGCGTCGTCGTCCTCGCCGACCTGACGGGCCGGCCGGTCGCGCGGACCTCGTTCCCCGGCACGGCCCTGCTGCCTCCCGGGCAGGGCCTCACGCTGGTGGCCTCGCGCGTGAACGCCCTGCTCGACACCGCCGGGGTCGATCGCGGGAAGGTGCTCGGGGTGGGGCTGGCGACGTACGGGCCGCAGGACCGGCGGGCGGGCGTACTGCTGACCCACCAGCCGACCGCCGAATGGTTCGGATACCCGGTCGCGCCGCGCCTGTCGGAGATGCTGGGCCTGCCGGTGCTGCTCGACAACGACGCGGCGGCCGCGGCGATCGGGGAGTACTGGCTGGGGGCGGTGGACACACCCGCGTTCGGCTGTGTCTACATGGCCAGCGGCATCGGCGGGGGCGTCGTCGTGGACGGCGAGCTGTACCGGGGCAGCTCCTCCAACGGCGTCGAGATCGGCCACATCACGGTCGACCTGGACGGGGGGCCGTGCGGCTGCGGCAACTACGGCTGCCTCGGCAACTACGCCGATCCCACCGCGGTGATCAGGCAGGCGCTGGAGGCACCGAGCCTTGGCCGGCGGCTGGGGCTCGACCCCGCCGACACCGACGTCATGGCCGCGTTCGGCCGCATCGCGACCGCGGCGCTGGCCGGAGACCCGGAGGCGCGTACGCTCATCGAGCGCTCCGCCCGCCACCTGGGCACCGCCGCCGTCACCATGGCGAGCCTGTTCGACCTCGACACGATCGTGCTCGCCGGGCCCAGCCTCGCCGCGGCGGGCCCGATCTACCAGTCGGTCGTCCAGGAGGAGGTGCGGCGGCGCACCTTCGCCCGGCGCGCGCACCCGGTGCGGGTGGTCTCCTCGGTCAGCGGCTCGGACGCGGCCGCGATCGGCGGGGCCGTGCTCGTCCTGCAGGGCGAGCTGGCCGTCCTCGAGCTGGCTCATCTTCATTAATATGATTACTTTTTGTTGCAGGCGGCCCGGCCATGGCATGATTCCGGCATGGAGGAGATCGGAAGGGCCGGCGCCCACGACCGCGTGGTCGTCAGTCTCGGCACGGCCATCGTCAACGGCGTCATCGCCCCTGACGAGGACCTCGACGTGGTGGCGCTGCAGGAGCGGTTCGGGGTGAGCCGGACGGCGGTGCGGGAGGCGCTGCGCGTGCTCGCCGCCAAGGGTCTGGTGGGCGCGCGGCCCCGGCGCGGCACGTTCGTCGCGCCGCGCGAGCAGTGGTCGCTGCTCGACGCCGACGTGCTGCGCTGGCGCTTCGCCGCCCAGGTCGACGAGGTGTTCCTTGACGAGCTGGGAGAGGTGCGCCTGACGATCGAGCCCGCGGTGGCGCGCATGGCCGCGCTACGGCGTACCGACCGGGACCTGGCCGCGCTCGAGGACGCTCTGACCGCCATGCGCGAGGCCGCCGGCCGGCCTACCGGCGACCAGGTCGAGGCCGACCTGGCCTTCCACCACGCCCTGTTGCGCGCGGCGCACAACGAGCTGATGGCCCGGATGGCGACCGCGATCGAGGCCGGGTTGCGGCTGCGCGACCAGTTCGTGCACGCGAACCTCACCAGCGAGTCCGCCGACAAGCACGCCGAGGTCCTGCTGGCCGTCCGCCGGCAGCGCCCGAAGGCGGCCGAGACCGCGATGCGAGCGCTCATCGAGCGCTCGATCGCGGACGTCGACATCGCCAAGAAGATCCACGCCGAACAGCGCGGTCACCAGCACTAGCCGGCGGGGTTCCAGCCGTCGCCGCCGGCCAGGTACTTCTGGGGGGTGTAGTTCGCCGCCTGCGCGTCGCTGAGCTGCGGGCGGTTGGCGTTGGTGGTCGCGCCGGCACCGTTGTTCCGATATTCGAGGAAGCGGGCGTTCTTCCAGGAGTTCGATGACATGTCCGTCCACGGCTGCGCGGTCGCGATCGTCGCGCTCAGCGTCGACTCCCGGTAGAGCACCTGCGCGTCGGGCCGCCACGGCCGTCCGAGGGTGGTCGTGTTGTTCGTGGCGCCGGTGATGCGCGACTTGTAGAACAGGAAGCCGTACGTCTTGGCCGCCGCCGTGCTGGCCGCGGTGACGGGACCGCCCGTGCTGCGCTTCTCGTAGATGTCGCAGCTGTGGAAGACGATCGTGCCGCCGCCGAAGATGAAGTCGACGGTCCCTTCCACGTAGGAGTTCTTGACGTACGCGCGGGCCGAGTCGTTGACGAGGAAGGTGTCCTGGTCGCCCAGGATGCGGACGTTCGTCAGCGTGGTGCGGTCGCCGTCCAGCCGCAGCGCGACGGCCTGCGCGCCGCTGGGGACGGTGCTCTCGTCGAGGTCGTTGGAGATCGTCAGGTTGGTGGCGGCGGCGTCACGTGCCGAGATCAGCGCGGTGTAGCTGCCGGAGGTGCCGTGGGTGTAGGCCGAGTGGTTGTTCACGATGAGGGTGTCCGACGGGGACGAGCCCAGGCCCTGCAGCGTCACGTACGGCTTGTTGACGACGACGATCTCCCGGTAGGTGCCCGGCTTGATGGTGATCACCACCTGGCTGCTGTTGCCGGCCGGCACCGCGTCGATCGCCGCCTGCACGGTCCGGTAGCGGCCGGTGCCGTCGGACGCCACCGTCGGAGTGGCCGATCCGGAGATGGAGTTGAAGGTCCACTGCATGCGGGCGACGTCGGAGCAGGTCTCCTGGACGATCGGGTTGTTGCCCGCCGTGGAACCGTCCTTGTTGCTCACGCACAGCCCGGTCGCGACGCTCTTCACCAGGTACTTGCCGGAGGCGGCCGTCGAGGGCGTGAGGGTCCACTGCTGGTTGGTCTTGCTGCCGTCGCCGCAGCCCCACTGCTGCAACTGCGTACCGGAGACCGTCGAAGCCCCGGGTACGTCGACGCACCGGCCGCTGCCGCCGTTGACCAGATTGAACGCGCTCCCCCGCGCCACCGCCTTGAACTGCTGATCGAGCGCGGAGGCGGCGCAGGCGGTCTGGACGAGCAGGGCGCCGTTGTCGGCCGAAGCGCCCGTCACATCGACGCACTTGCCGCTCGACCCCGACACCAGCGTGTAGACGCCGCCGTCGGCCGGGGCCGCGGCGGCCGAGCTCACTCCGGTGGAGAGGGTCAGGACGGTGACGGACACCGCCAGGACGACCGCGATCTTCGCGGCGCGTGACGGTGCCTGGATGCCGTGGCGCATGATCGGTCCTTTCCTGAGGTGGGGGTGCCCCGGGCCGGCTCTGGGGCCGGCCCGGGGTGTCGATCACAGGCCGATGTTGGCCTGCGGGCCCGCGTAGGTGCGAAGGAGCGCCGGGACCTGCGCCGCGGGGTCCAGCGTGTAGGAGTAGAAGGAGGACGGCGTGAAGGCGGAGCCGCCGGTCTCCCGCTGGCCCGTCGAGTTGACCACGATGCTGCCGCTCTGGCGGAGCTCGGCGGCGTCGTCCCTGTAGTAGGGGTCCTTGACGTTGTCGTAGTAGCTGTTCTCGAGCACCATCTTGGTGGCGCCGCGCGAGTAGTTGCCGTAGCCGGCGATGTTCTGCAGGTAGTTGTTGTACAGGTGGGCGTAGGCGACGTTGTCGGTGCTGGGGTTGCGCTGGTTGTTGTCGTGGATCCAGTTGTGGTGGATCGTCATCCGCGCCGTGACGTTGTCGGTCCAGCCGATGCCGAACGCCTTGTTGTTCTCCGACAGGACGTTCCAGGACACGGTGAGGTAGCTGGTGTCCTTGCGGCTGTCGATCAGCCCGTCGTTCATCCGGGTGATCGTGTTGTGGTCGATCCAGATGTGGTGGGCGGTGTCCATCTGGATGCCGTCGTAGTCGTACAGCTTGTCGTCGGGGTCGTCGTCGGCCATGCGGGTGTCGCGGATGGTCAGGTTCCGGATGATGACGTTGCTGACGCCGGTGCCGAGGAAGAAGCCGCCGTTGACGATGTGGCCCCTGGTGCCGACGCCGACGATGGTCTTGTTGGAGGCGACCTTGATCTCGGTGCCGTACGGCGTGACGGTGATGGCGCCGTTGACCTTGATGACGTACGGGGCGGCGGCGGTGGCGTACTTCACCAGGTCGGCATAGGTGGTGACGGTCACCGTGGGACCGGCCGCGCCTCCGGTGGTGGTCGACAGGCCGCTGCCGCTGGTGGCGGCGAACCCGTCGGCGTTGTCGGACCAGACCCGGTCGCCGGACGAGGTGGAGTTGACGGACCACTGCATGCGGGCGACGTCGGAGCAGGTCTCCTGGACGATCGGGTTGTTGCCCGCCGTGGAGCCGTCCTTGTTGCTCACGCACAGCCCGGTCGCGACGCTCTTCACCAGGTACTTGCCGGACGCGGCGGAGGAAGGCGTGAAGGTCCACTGCTGGTTGGTCTTGCTGCCGTCGCCGCAACCCCACTGCTGCAACTGCGTACCGGAGACCGTGGACCCGCCCGGCACGTCGACACACCGGGTGCTGCCACTGTTGACCAGATTGAACGCGCTCCCCCGCGCCACCGCCTTGAACTGCTGATCGGCGGCGGTGGGGACGCAGGCGGTCTGGACGAGCAGAGCGCCGTTGTCGGCCGAAGCGCCCGTCACATCGGCGCACTTGCCGCTCGACCCCGACGCCAGGGTGTACACGGCTCCGTCGGCCGGGGCCGCCGCCTGCGCCGGTCCCGCGGACGTCACCAGCGCGGTGGCGGTGACCAGGACGGCGGCCATGGGGACGCCGATCGATCGGGTGCGGCCTTTGATGGTTGTGAGCAGATTCATTGATCGCATCCTCGAAGGTCGAGAGGAATCTCCGCATCGGACGAATCAGCGCGCTTCACTAAATCGCCGCCCTCCGCGTCAGTGCGCTGAGGTTACGACCGCGTTTCTGATTACGTCAATCCATGAAACAAACAGGAGGTAGCTGGTCGAGCCCCCGTTTTCAGAGCCCCTGACGGCCGGTCAGCCCACCCTTGCGGCGTTTTTCGCTGGTCATTGCATGACCCGGGGTGAAAGGCGGCGGGCCGTCATCCGAAAAATTTCGATGATTCGGCGGCGCGCCCATCTGAAACTTTCCTCGGCCACCCGACGGGCCGGTCCGTAACCCGGTGCGCGTACTCTGGCATGTCACCCGTCGTCCATCCAGGGAGCACCGCTTGCGCAGCAATCCGGCCGATTTACGCCTGAGGGCGGCGACCGCGGTCTACCCCGCGGGCGTGCTGGCCCCATCGCCCCGTACCCTCATCGACGTCCTCGACGAGACCGCGCGCCGCCACCCGCACGCGCCGGCGATCGACGACGGCACCGTGGTCCTCGACTACCTGTCGCTGCGCGCCGAGGTGGACCGGCTGGTCGCCGGGCTCGCCGAGGCCGGGGTCGGCCGCGGCTCCCGCGTCGGCGTGCGCCTCGCGTCGGGGACCGCCGAGCTGTACGTGTCCATCCTCGCCGTGCTCGCCGCCGGCGCCGCCTACGTGCCCGTCGACGCCGACGACCCGGCCGAGCGCGCGGAGACCGTCTTCGCCGAGGCCGGCGTGGACGCGATCGTCTCCGGGGAGCTCACGGTGACCGGCACCCCGGGCCGGGCGCCCGCGCCGCCGGAGCCCGGCGACGACGCGTGGATCATCTTCACCTCCGGCTCGACCGGCAAGCCGAAGGGCGTCGCGGTGACGCACCGGTCCGCCGCCGCGTTCGTGGACGCGGAAGCGGGGCTGTTCCTGCAGGAGCGGCCGCTGGGCCCCGGTGATCGGGTGCTGGCCGGGCTCTCGGTGGCCTTCGACGCCTCCTGCGAGGAGATGTGGCTGGCGTGGCGGCACGGCGCCTGCCTCGTGCCCGCGCCCAGAGCCCTGGTGCGCACCGGGATGGACCTGGGCCCTTGGCTGGCCGCCCACCGGATCACGGCCGTCTCGACCGTGCCCACGCTGGCCGCGCTCTGGCCGGCCGAGCACCTCGACGGCATCCGGCTGCTCATCTTCGGCGGCGAGGCCTGCCCGCCCGAGCTGGCCGAGCGGCTGGCCGTGCCGGGGCGCGAGGTGTGGAACACGTACGGGCCCACCGAGGCCACCGTGGTAGCCACGGCGGCGCGGCTCACCGGCGAGGGCCCGGTCCGCATCGGCCTGCCCCTCGACGGGTGGGACCTCGCGGTCGTGGACGGCACGGGCGAGCCGGTGGCCATGGGCGAGACCGGCGAGCTGGTGATCGGCGGCGTCGGCCTGGCCCGCTACCTGGACCCGGCCAAGGACGCCGAGAAGTACGCGCCGCTGCCCTCGCTGGGCTGGCAGCGCGCCTACCGCAGCGGCGACCTCGTACGCGCCGAACCCGACGGGCTCATCTTCGCCGGCCGGGCCGACGACCAGGTGAAGCTGGGCGGCCGCCGGATCGAGCTGGGCGAGGTGGACGCGGCGCTGCAGGCGCTGCCCGGGGTCGCGGGCGCGGCCGCCGCCGTCCGCACCGCCGGCGGCGGCCACCAGGTGCTCGTCGGCTACCTCGTCACCGAGCCCGGCTTCGACCTGGCCCAGGCGCGCGAACGGCTCGCGGACACGCTGCCCGCGGCCCTGGTGCCGCGCCTGGCGCCGGTCGACTCGCTGCCCACGAGGACCTCGGGGAAGATCGACCGGGCCGCGCTGCCGTGGCCGCTGACCGAGCCGGCCGCCGCGGAGGTCGCGCTGAGCCCGGCCGAGGCGCGGCTGTCCGGTCACTGGACCGCCGTCCTCGGCGTGCCGCCGAGCGGCCCCGACGCCGACTTCTTCACCGACGGTGGCACCAGCCTGGCCGCTGCCCGGCTGGTGTCGGTCCTGCGCGCCGACCATCCCGACGTGGCCGTGGGCGACGTGTACGCCCAGCCGACGCTCGGTGGGCTGGCCCGGCTGCTGGGCGGCAGGGGCGAGGCCGAGCCGGATCGGCCGCCGGTGACCCCGATGCCCGGGCGGTCCGCGCTGGCCCAGTCCGCGCTCATGGTCGTGCTGCTGAGCGCCGGCGCGGCGCGCTGGATCGTGCTGCTCGCCGCGCTCGGCAACCTGCTCGCGCCGTCGTGGGCTCCCCTGTTGTCGTGGGGGTGGGTGGCGCTGGGCGCGCTGCTGTTCGTCACCCCCGCCGGGCGGATGGGCCTGTCCGCGGGCGTGGCCCGGCTGGTGCTGCGCGGCGTTCGGCCCGGCGCCTATCCGCGCGGCGGCGGCGTGCACCTGCGGGTGTGGTTCGCCGAGCGGTTCGCGGAGCGGCTCGGCGTGCCCGACCTGGCCGGGGCCCCGTACATGGCGTGGTACGCCCGGCTGCTCGGCGCCCAGGTGGGCGCCGACGCCGACCTGCACTCGCCGCCGCCCGTCACGGGGCTGCTCAAGCTCGGCAGAGGCGCCTCGGTCGAGCAGGAGGTCGATCTCAGCGGCTACTGGTACGACGGAGACCTGCTGCGCGTCGGCGAGATCAGGATCGGCGCGGGCGCGACCGTCGGCTCCCGCTCGACGCTGCTGCCCGGCACCAGGATCGGGAAGAACGCCCAGATCGCTCCCGGATCGGCGGTCGCCGGCACCGTGCCGGCGGGCCAGCACTGGGCCGGCGCGCCGGCGTTCCGGCAGGGCAAGTCCCGCAGGTCGCGCCCGGCGGAGCGGCCCGCCCGCTCCCGGTTCTGGGCCGCCGTGTACGGGGTGAGCGCCATGGTGCTCAGCCTGCTCCCCGCCGTCGCGGCCGCGGCCGGGCTCGCGGTCCTGGCCGCGTTCGCCGGGGACGCGCGCACGATCGGCGCGGCCCTGGCCGCCGCCCTGCCGGGCGTGCCGGTCGCGACCCTCGCGGGCATGGCGGCCTTCGCCCTGGTCACGCTGGTCAGCGTGCGGCTGCTCGGGCTGGGCCTGCACGCGGGCCGTCACCCGGTGCACAGCCGCCAGGCGTGGCAGGCGTGGGCGACGGGACGGCTGATGGCCTCGGCTCGGGTCTGGCTGTTCCCCCTGTACGCCAGCGTCCTGACGCCCGTGTGGCTGCGGGCGCTCGGCATGAAGGTGGGCCGCGGCGTCGAGCTGTCCACGGTTCTCGCGCTGCCCACGATGACCTCCGTCGGCGACGGCGCGTTCCTGGCCGACGACACGATGGTGGCCCCGTACGAGCTGGACGGCGGGTGGATGCGCATCGCCTCCGCGCGGATCGGCAAGCGGGCCTTCCTCGGCAACTCGGGGATGACCGCGCCCGGCCGCAAGGTGCCCAAGGACGGCCTGGTCGGCGTGCTGTCGGCGACGCCGAAGAAGGCCAGGTCCGGCTCCTCGTACGTGGGCATGCCGCCCATGGAGCTGCGCCGCACCGCCGAGGACGCCGACCGCAGCCGCACCTACGACCCGCCCGCCCGGTACAAGGCGGCCAGGGCGCTGGTCGAGGCGTTCCGCGTGGTGCCGGCGATGTGCGCGGTCGCGCTCGCCGTCCTGGTGGCCGCAGCCTTCGAGTGGCTCGCGGCGAGCTACGGCTTCGCGGTGACGCTCGCGCTGGGCGGCGTGGTGCTGCTGGCCGCGGGTGTGGCCGCCGCCCTGGTCGCGACGGCCGCCAAATGGGCGCTGGTCGGCCGGATCCGGGCGGGCAGCCGGCCGCTGTGGAGTTCGTTCGTGTGGCGCAACGAGCTGGCGGACAACTTCGTGGAGGTGCTGGCGGCGCCCTGGTTCGCGCAGCCGTGGCTGGGGACCGCGCCGCTGAACGTGTGGCTGCGTTCACTCGGGGCTCATATCGGGCATGGTGTCACATGTGACACATACTGGCTGCCAGAGGCGGATCTGGTGACATTGGGTGATGGCGCCTGCGTCAACCGGGGCTGCGTCCTGCAGACCCACCTGTTCCACGACCGGGTGATGAACATGGACACGGTGACCCTCGACGCGGGCGCGACGCTGGGTCCGCACGGTGTGGTGCTGCCCGCCGCGCGGGTGGGCGCCGACGCCACGATCGGGCCGGCCTCGCTCGTCATGCGGGGGGAGTCGGTGCCCGGCCGTACGCGCTGGTTCGGCAACCCCATCTCGGCGTGGCGATGACACCGTACTTCCCCGGGCACGGCGACCACCGCTACATGGTGTCGCACTATGACCTGGCGCTGAAGTACCGGTTGGCGAACAACCGGCTCGACGGCACGGCCCAGCTGACGGTGACGGCCGCCGAACCCCTCGGCGTGCTCGACCTGGACCTCGGCCGCTTCCGGGTCGAAGGCGTCACCGTGGACGGCGTTCCCACCCGCCACACGCACGGCCAGGGCAAGCTGCGGGTGACGCTGCCCTGGTCGCTGGCCGCGGGCGCCGTCGCCGGTGTCGAGGTCCGCTACGGGGGCAGGCCGGTGCCGGTGCCGAGCCCGTGGGGCGGGCTGGGCTGGGAGGAGCTGTCCGACGGCGCGCTGGTCGCCGGGCAGCCCATCGGCGCGCCGTCCTGGTTCCCGTGCAACGACCGGCCCGGGGACAAGGCGACGTACCGGATCTCCGTGACGACCGCGTCGCCGTACGTGGTCATCGCGAACGGGGCGCTCACCGGCCAGCGCCGCGCGGGCGGGAACACGACCTGGGTCTACGATCAGCCCGAGCCGATGGCGAGCTACCTGGCCAGCGTGCAGATCGGGCGCTACCGGCTCGCGGAGGTCGCGGGCACCCGGGTGGCCCATCCGACGCGCCTGGCCACCCGCGTCCGGCACGACTTCGGGCGGCAGGGCGAGATGATGGCGGTCTTCACCGACCGTTTCGGGCCCTATCCGTTCGGCGGCTACGTCGTCGTCGTGGTCGACGACGAGCTGGACATCCCGGTCGAGGCGCAGGGCATGTCGATCTTCGGCAGGAACCACGTGGACGGGCGGCGCGGGTTCGAGCGGCTGGTGGCGCACGAGCTGGCGCACCAGTGGTTCGGCAACAGCCTCACGTTGTCCCGCTGGAGCGACATCTGGCTGCAGGAGGGGTTCGCCACCTACGCCGAATGGCTCTGGTCGGAGGCCTCGGGCGGGCAGCCCGCCGCCGCCCACGCCCGGCGCTGGCACCAGCGCCTCACCGCCCTCCCGCAGGACTTCATCCTGACCGACCCCGGGGTGGGCACGCTGTTCGACGACCGCGTGTACAAGCGGGGTGCGCTGACCGTGCACGCGCTGCGCCGGGCGCTGGGCGACGAGGTCTTCTTCCCCATGCTGCGCGACTGGACGGCGGGGCGCCGGCACGCGAACGTCACCACCCAGGACTTCGCCGCGCACGTCCAGCGGCACGCCGCCCAGACGGCGGGGCCGCTGCTGTCGGCCTGGCTCCACGACAAGCCCCTGCCCCCGCTCCCCTGACGGGCTCCGGGGCCTTCGTCGGGGCGCCCTAATACTGGTTCATCCTGGCGTCCATGGCGAGACCCGCGTCGATCACCTTCGCCGGAACTCCCTTGATGCCCATCTGGTCCTTGGCGATCCGTCCGAGCGTCGGCAGGCTCTTGCGGTCCGGCCAGGTCTCGGGCTTCCACAGCGACGAGCGCAGGAACGCCTTCGCGCAGTGCATGTACAGCTCTTCGACGTCGACGAGGACCGCCAGGTGCGGCCGCTTGCCCTGGACCACCAGGTCGTCGAAGAACGGCGCGTCCGACACGAGCGTGGCGCGGCCGTTCACCCGCAGCGTCTCGTTCATCCCCGGCACGATGAACAGCAGCCCGACGTGGGGGTTGTCCAGCACGTTGCGGAAACTGTCGAGCCGGTGGTTGCCGGGGCGGTCGGCGAGGACCAGCCGGTGGTCGTCGAGGACCAGCACCGACCCGGCCGGGTCCCCTCGGGGGGAGACGTCGCAGGTCCCGTCCGAGTTCGACGTCGCCAGCAGGACGAACGGCGAGTGGGCGATGATCGTGCGCGCGTGCTCGTCGATCCGGGCGATGTCCTTGTCCCAGATGGTCTGCGGCGGCTCTTTCACGATCTCCCGGAGCTCGGCCTCGGTCGTCACCGTACGGATCTCAGAAGGATTTCCCATCATCCAAAGATAAGGTAAGGCTAACCTTCGCAACAGGAGATCACGCCATCGAGGTGCGGCAAGACCGATGATCAGGCTGCGCTCTACAGCCTGTAGAGTGAGCGCGATAATCGGACGAAAGGGTAGATTGTGCTGCGCTGGTTTCGACTCGTGGCGGTGGCCGAGGCGTGCTCGTGGGCGGGGCTGCTGGTCGGGATGTTCTTCAAGTACGTGACCGAGACCGGCGAGCTCGGCGTGAAGGTGTTCGGGCCGATCCACGGCGCGCTGTTCGTGCTGTACGCGGCCGGGGTGATGCTCTCGGCGCGGGAGGCGGGCTGGAGCCGGGGCACCGTGGTGCTGGGGCTGGCGTGCGCGGTGCCGCCGTTCACCTCGGTGTGGTTCGAGCGGCGGATGGCGGCGCGTACGGCGGCCGGACAGCTCGCCTGACCCCGACGGCGAGTAGGCCGCGAGCAGCAGGGTGATGCCGTTGGCCTGGGCGGAGATGATCTCGACCCGTTTGAGGCCGTAGGTGAAGCCGTCACGCGGCGGTCGGGGGGGGGGGGGGGGGGGGGGCGGGGGCCGGCCCGCCCCCCCCCCCCCCGGGCCCCGGGGGGCGGGGGGGCCGGGGGGGGGGCGGCGGGCGCCGCGCGACGAAAAAAGAACAAATGAGCACTC